>CANMDT010000059.1 GCA_947496715.1 Myxococcales bacterium | reverse complement strand
CCTGCACATCCGACGCAGTCGCGCCGCAGTAGTTGACGCCGTCGGGGCCGACGAGGCAGCCGCTGGTCACGCCGAAGTCGTTCTTCTCGCTCAGCGAGTTGCCGAAATTGAAGGCGCTGCTGCTTTTGGCGCGGGCCTGCGGGAAGATGTCGAGGAAGGTCGACTTGTAGGCGAGCTGCACCTTGGCGACGAAGGGGTCGTAGAGGCCGTCCCAGCGGAGGCTGGTGAGCATGCCGCCCTGGTCCTGGTGCCCCTCTGCCTCCTTCGAGACAGTCGGGTCTTGGAGCGTGTTGTTGAAGTAGCGCGGGTCTCCCTGAAAGAGCAGGGTGAACCGGTTGTGGGTGTCGGGGGCACCGGTCAGCTTGGCGAGCCAGTAGAAGCCCTCCGAGTCTTCGGGCGGATGCGCCGGCTGGCCGGGGAGCTTGGCGATCTGCGACTGGGTCTTCAGGTACTGCATCGAGGCGTAGTACCAGAGCTTGTCTTGGATGATCGGTCCGCCGGCGTTGACGTTGAAGGTCTCCTCGCTCGCATCGCGCTTCTCGCCCGAGCGGTCCTCCATCGTGAGGTCCTTGCTGGAGAAGTAGTAGCTCGTGTCGAAGTGGTGCTCGTTGGAGCCGCCGCAGGTCACCAGGTTGATCACGCCGCCCGTGACGTTGCCATACTCGGGGCTGATGGTACCGGTCTGGACTTCGATGTCGCAGATGGCGTCATAGTTAAAGTTGAGGCTGAAGGTGTTGGTCGACGGGTCGGTCGTGTTGACGCCGTCGATGAGGTAGGCATTGGAGTAGGTGCTGCTGCCGTGGATGCTCGGGTTGCCGCCGCCAGCGTCGGGGTCAACGCCGGCCACGAAGCGGGTCGCCTGCTGGTAGCTGCGGCGAGGCAGCGGCAGGTTCTTGAGCTCGGAGCGCGACAGTGTCTGGCCCATCGTCACCTTCTTCGTGTCCACCACCGGCGCGGGCGCCGTCGTGGTGATGACATCCTCGCCCGTCTTGACCTCCATGAGCGCGGTCAGGTCCATCGTCTCGCCAAGCGAGAGGTAGACAGCGCCCGACGCGAAGGGCCGGAAGCCATCTGCGGTCGCCGTCACGGTGTAGCCGCCCGGAAGCAGGCCGATGAACCGGAAACTTCCGTCCGTCGCCGTCAGCGTCTCACGCGCGCCTCCGATCAGCGCTTCGCCGCCGAGCACGACCTTGATGCCAGCCACTGGCGCGCCGTTGGCGTCCTCGGCTGTGCCGAGAATATTCGAAGTTGTCTGCGCCCAGACAGGCGCCGCAAACATGGTCAGCGCCACAAGGAGCCAACCCATCCATCCATTCCATCGTCCCATGAGAACCTCTCGTTCGTAGTGTGTTTGTGTTTGGAATGATTCAGCGGCCTAGACGCCGGAGCCCGAGCCTTCGCCGGAGCCCGAGCCTTCGCCGGAGCCCGAGCCTTCGCCGGAGCCCGAGCCTTCGCCAGAACCCGAGCCTTCGCCGGAGCCGTCAACGGGCTCCTCGACAGGAATCTCCGGCGAGGCGCCGATGACCGGGCGGTTCACGAAGCCGAGCTCGTAGGTCTCGGCGCCGTCGAAGTCTGCGATGGAAGTGGCCTGGTCGCCCGTCGCCGAGAGTGCGGCGGTGAGCAGGGTGATGGCGTCGAGGCCTGCACTCACGACCGGGAGCGCGCCCCACGAAGAGCCAGGGTCGCCCGTCTCGTCATCGGGAAGCGTCTCATACTGCTCGAACGAGGCCGACACGCCCTCCAGCGCGCCGTCGGCGCCGAGCGTCCAGCTCTTGGCGGGCGACGGGTTGTAGCAGAAGCCGCGGAGCCGCTTGTGCCAGAAGGGGGTGAGGACAATGTCTCCGGGCTGCGCATCAGCGTCGGTCAGCGTCGGGGAGTTTTCCCCGTCGTAGTTCGGGTTCCCGATCTTCTCGCCCGTGCCGTAGAAGACAATCTTCTGGTTGCCGGCAGAGTCGAAGAAGGCGGCATCGGGGTTGATGACCGAGCAGTAGGTCACATCGGTCGTCTCGGTGAACTTGGCCTTGCCGTAGCTCTCCTTGAGCGTCGCGAGCGACTTGATGCTGTTCGCCTTGTAGCCTGAACCGACCTCGACCTTCACAACCTGCCAGAGCGGGCTGTAGTCTTCCTTGTCAGGGAGGGTGTCGATGATGAGGTACTGGCCTTCGATGGGCGTACCTCCCTTGGTCAGCAGGTAGGCCTTCGCCGGCGCTGGAGAGGCTGCACCGAGGTCGAAGTAGTCGTAGGCCGAGCCTTCCGAGATGGCCGTGCTCGCGAAGAAGGAGCGGCCGTAGTCGGGGTCGTTGGTGCCGGCCGACTCGTCGGGGAAGCCGTCATAAATGATGGGGCCATAGAGGGAATCGAGGTCGGTGCTGTCGTCGCAGCCGGCCAGGGCCAGTGTCGCGGAGACCATCCACAAGCGTCGCTTCATTGCTCTTCTCCCGGTGATGAGCCGGCACGGGGCCGGCACGTTTAGACAGATTCAGACGCGCTTGAGCGCGAATAGGTGAGCGTACGCTCCGCAACGGAGAACGGTCAACGCGAATTGTGGCATTTCCGACACTTTCCTGCAGCACAGGCCCACCTGCCGGCCCGCACCTTCCTTGACACCCCGCGCGCAGGGGGAGTACGGCCCCACCTCGTCTCTGGGCGAGCCGCCCGCGTCTCCGCGCGGCCCCTCTCAGCGGCGGATTGTTCCCTTCGGCCCCACCCGCGGTCTGGCCTCGATGCGCCGCTTGCCCGTGTCGGCCCTCTTTTGGCGAGTGACGATGTTCGATTGGCGCGACAAGACCGTCCTGATCACCGGCGGTACCGGCTCCTTTGGCAAGCAGATGACCTCCCACCTCCTCACGCTGCCCGTGAAGAAGGTCATCATCTTCAGCCGCGACGAACTCAAGCAGCACGAGATGCAGCTGCTCCCCCAGTACAAGGACAAGCGGCTCCGCTGGTTCATCGGCGATGTGCGCGACCGCGACCGGCTCCACCGGGCCTTCGACAGCGTCGACGTCATCATCCATGCCGCCGCGCTCAAGCAGGTCCCTGCCTGCGAGTACAACCCCTTCGAGGCCATCCGCACCAACGTCATCGGCGCGCAGAACATCATCGATGCGGCCATCGACCGCGGCGTCCAGAAGGTCCTTGCCCTCTCGACCGACAAGGCCTGCAACCCGGTCAACCTCTACGGCGCGACCAAACTCTGCAGCGACAAGCTCTTCATCGCCGGCAACCACTACGCCGGCCCCTCCGCGACCCGCTTCGCCTGCGTCCGCTACGGCAACGTCGTCGGCAGCCGTGGCTCGGTCGTCCCCCTCTTCATCGAGCAGGGCAAGCGGGGCAAACTGACCATCACCCACCCCGACATGACCCGCTTCTGGATCACCCTCGACCAGGGCGTTGCCTTCGTGGCCGCCTCCATCGAGCGCATGGTCGGTGGCGAGCTGTTCGTCCCCAAGATTCCCACGACCCGGGTCGACGACCTCGCCCGCGCCATTGCGCCCGACGCCGAGCTGGAGGTCATGGGCATTCGCCCTGGCGAGAAGATGCACGAGGTGATGATCTCCGAAGACGACGCCCGCATGACCCTCGACTGCGGCGACCACTTCGTCATCCAGCCCGAGTTCGGCTGGTGGCAGGGCTCCTCGTCGCTCGGTTCCGGCGGCACCCCTGTTCCGGACAACTTCCGCTACGCCTCCGACTCCGCCGGCCCCCACCTTTCGGTCGCCGAGATTCGTACGCTGCTCGGTCCCTGGCTCGCTCCCACATGAGCAACCAGCCCTTCCTCCCCTATGGCCGCCAGTGGGTGGACGAGGCCGACATCGCTGCGGTCGTAGAGGTCCTGCGCGGCGATTTCCTCACCACGGGGCCGGCGGTCGGGCAGTTCGAACAGCGCCTCGCAGCTGCGACGGGCGCCAGCCACGCCGTTGCCTGCAACTCGGGCACCTCGGCGCTCCACATGATGTATGCGGCCATGGGCGTAGGGCAGGGCGATGAGATCATCACCTCGCCCCTCACCTTCGCTGCCACCGCCAATGCGGCGCACTACCTCGGCGCCTCGGTGAAGTTCGTCGATGTGACGCCCGACACCGGCAACCTCGACCCAGCCCTCATCGCGGCGGCCGTCACGCCCCGCACCAAGCTCATCGTCCCGGTCGACTTCGGCGGCCACCCCGCAGACTACGACGCCATCCACGCGGTCGCGGCGGCCCACAACCTCCCCGTCGCCGCAGACGCCGCCCACTCGCTCGGCGGCTCCTACCACGGCCGCCCCGTCGGCACCCTCGCCACGGCGACCGAGGTCAGTCTCCATCCCGTCAAGCCCATCACCACGGCAGAGGGTGGCGCGGTCCTCACCTCCGATGCCGGCATCGCCGAACGCGCAGCCCGCTTCCGCACCCACGGCATCACCCGCGACCCAGCGCTGCTCTCCTCGGACGAGGGCCCCTGGTTCTACGAACAGATCGAGCTCGGCTTCAACTACCGGCTCACCGACGTGCAGGCCGCGCTCGGCAGCTCGCAGCTCGCCAAACTGGGCGCCTTCATCGCCCGCCGACAGGCCATCGCCGCCCGCTACCACGAGGCCCTTGCCGACCTCACCGCCGTCGAACTCCCCACCGAGCGGGCCGGCGTGAAGAGCGGCTGGCACCTCTACGCGCTGAGGGTTCGCGATGCCGCCCGCCGCCGCCCCCTCTTCGAGCGGCTCCGCGAGCTCGGCCTCGGCGTGCAGGTCCACTACCTGCCCGTCTATCGCCACCCCTGGTACAGGGCCAACGGCTACGCCGATGTGACCTGCCCCAACGCCGACGACTACTACGCCCGCGAAATCTCGCTCCCTGTCTTCCCGCGCATGACCGACGCCGAGCAGGATTCTGCCATCGAGCGCATCCGTCAGGCGGTTACAGAGCTGCTGTGACCGGCCGCGCGGTCGTCATCGTGCAGGCCCGGATGGGGTCGTCGCGGCTGCCGGGCAAGGTGCTGCTCGACCTCGCCGGCGCTCCAATGCTCGACCGGGTCCTCGCCCGTTGCGCCGCGATCCCGGGCGTGGATGAGGTGCTCGTGGCGACCAGTGAACTGCCGGGCGACGACCCGCTCGCCGACCATGTCCGGGCGCTCGGTTTTCGCTGCTTCCGCGGCTCGGAGAGCGATGTGCTCTCGCGTTACGCCGGCGCGGCGCGCATGGCGGAGGCCGGCATCGTGATGCGGGTCACCTCCGACTGCCCGCTCCTCTGCCCCGCGGTGAGCGGCCGGGTGCTCGCTGCACTCCGCGATTCAGATGGCGGGCTCGACTATGTGAGCAACGCGCAGACGCGGTCTTACCCGCGCGGGCTCGACACGGAGGTCTTTACGGCCGCTTCGCTCTACAGGGCCGACGCCGAAGCTATGCTGCAGCGTGACCGCGAGCATGTGACGCCCTACCTCTACCTGGAGCCGGGCCGCTTTCGCATCGGGGGTGTCGCGGACAGCCTAGACCGGAGCGACCTGCGATGGACGGTCGACACCGCCGACGACCTTGCCATGGTGCGGGCGCTCGTAGCGGCCGCCGGCGACCCGATGGCAACCTACGAGACGCTTCTGGCGACCTGCGACCGCCACCCCGAGATCGTGGCGCTGAACGCCACCATCCAGCAGAAGCAGCTCTAGTCCGTGCGGCTGCTCGTCCGGGCCGATAGCTCACCCCGCATCGGAAGCGGTCATGTGATGCGGACCCTCGCGCTCGCCCAGGCCGCCAAAGATGCCGGCCACGAGGCGGCCTACGCGGCCAGCGCCATGCTCGACGGCCCGGCAGCTCGGCTACGAGGCGAAGGCATCCCGCTCCACGCCATCGATGCGCAGGCCGGCTCCGACGTTGACCTCGCAGCCACCCTCGAACTCGCAGCCTCGCTGCGTTGCGACCGGGTTATCGCCGACGGCTACGACTTCGACGCCCGCTGGGATGACGCCTTCGCAGACGCAGGCCATGGCCTCCTGCGCGTCGACGATATCGCCGACCAGGCCGCCTACCGGCCCCGCTGGCTCCTCAACCAGAACCCCTACGCCGCGCGCGCCGACTACCCCGCCGACAGCCCCTCTCGCTTCCTCCTCGGCGCAGACTACCTGATGCTCCGGCGCGAGTACCGACAGGCGGAGCGGCCGCGGCGCGACGCAGCCCGCAGACCCCAGCGCATCCTCGTCACCTTCGGCGGGGCCGATCCGGGCAACCATTCGCTCCCGGTCGTGACAGCCCTCCGTCCACTCCTCGGCCGCGGCGGCGAAATCTCGGTGCTCCTCGGCTCTGGCTACCGCGGCCCCACCATCCCCGAAGGCGACGGCGTAACCCTGCTCCGTGATGTGGTCGACATGCCCGGCCTGCTCGCAACCATGGACGCAGCAGTCGCTGCGGCCGGGAGTACGGTCTACGAACTGGCCTGGATGGGGGTCCCCGCCCTGCTTGTGCAGACGGCGGCCAACCAGGCGCGCATCCGAGACTTCCTCGCCGCCTCCGTTCCCGCGCTCTGCCTAGGCCCCGACGCCACCCCGCTCGACCTCGCCGACGGCATCGCAACGCTGCTAGACTCCCCGCCCGCCCGTGGTAGCATGCTCTCCCGCTTCGGGGGCGCCACCGCCGGCGACCCGACGCTACGCCTCCTCGATGCCCTGGTCGCCCCATGACGCGCGTCAGCCTCCGCCCCATGACAGAGACAGACAGCCCACAGGTCCATGCGTGGCGCAACCTGCCGGATGTGCGCCGGAACATGTACACCGATCACATCATCACGGCCGAAGAGCATGCCCGCTGGTTCCCAGGCGCACTGGCAGCCGCCGATCGCCGCTACTGGGTGATTGTCTGCGATGGCGAGCCGATCGGCGTGGCGAACCTCGCCGATATCTCGTCCCGTCACCGCCGTTGCGCCTTTGGCGTCTATCTTGGGGCCGCCGACCTGCGCGGAAAGGGCATCGGTCGCGCCGTTCAGTTCCTGCTGCAGCGTGAGGCCTTCGAAACCCTCGGCCTCCATAAACTCTGCTGCGAGGTGCTGGCCTTCAACACGCCCGCCATGGAAATGTACCTGAAGCTCGGCTTTGCGCGCGAAGGCATTCTACGCGACCACCTCTTGCGAGAAGACGGTCCGTGCGATGTCCACCAGCTCGCCATGTTTGACGAGGACTGGCACCGGCTGAAGGCCGGCTTTGCGGAGGAACTCGCCCGCCGCGACCTTCAGGTCGACCCGCCCGCTGTGATGCCATGACCGCCGCTCCGCTTGCGGTCGGTGACACCGTATCGGCCTCCGTCACCTTCGACGATGCCACCGTACGCGCCTTCGCGGAGCTCAGCGGCGACCGCAACCCGCTCCACCTCGACGACGCAGCCGCCGCCAAGGGCCGCTTCGGCCGGCGCATCGCCCACGGCGCGCTCGTGACCGCCCAGTTCTCCCGGCTCCTTGCCTCCGAACTTCCCGGCCCCGGCACCATCTACCTGGAGCAGCAGGCCTCCTTTCTCCGCCCCGTCTTCGTGGGCGACACCCTCACCATCGCCATGACGGTCGTCGACGTCGCCACCGACTCGCTCCGCGTGGTGCTCGAGACCATCGCGACCAACGCGGCTGGCAAGCGGGTCGTCGAGGGCAGGGCGGTCGTACTTCGACCCGATTCCGAGGAGTCCCCATGAACCCCCAGTTCTCTATCGCCGGCCGTCCCATCGGCGCCGGACACCCCACCTATGTGATCGCCGAAATCTCGGCCAACCACCACCAGTCGCCCGACAAGTTCGAGCGACTCGTGAAGGCAGCCATCGCCGCCGGTGCCGACGCCATCAAACTCCAGACCTACACGGCCGACACCATCACGCTGGACTCCGACAACCCCGACTTCCGCATCAGCAGCGGAACCCTCTGGGACGGCACCACCCTCCACAAACTCTACCGCACCGCCTTCACCCCCTGGGAGTGGCACGCCGACGCGGCCCGCTGGTCGACCGAGGCAGGACGCCACTTCTTCTCGTCGCCCTTCGACCATACCGCCGTCGACTTCCTCGAGCAGTTCGATGTGCCGGCCTACAAGATTGCCTCGTTCGAACTGGTCGACCTGCCGCTCATCCGCCGCTGCGCGGCCACCGGCAAGCCACTCATCCTCTCGACCGGCATGGCCTCGCTCGCCGAGATCGACGAGGCGGTCGCGACCGCCCGAGCCGCAGGCGCCACCCAGTTGGCCCTCCTCAAGACCAACAGCGGCTACCCCGCGCCGCCCTCCGAGATGAACCTCCGGACCATCGCCCACCTCTCGGCGGCCTTCGACCTCCCGGTCGGCCTCTCCGACCACACGCTCGGCTACGCCGTCCCGGTCGCTGCGGTCGCGCTCGGCGCCTGCATCGTCGAGAAGCACATCTGCCTCGACCGGAACGACCCCGGCCCCGACAGCGCCTTCTCGCTCGAACCGGCCGAGTTCGCCGCCATGGTCGATGCGATTCGCATTGCCGAACAGGCCGTCGGCACGGTCAGTTACGCCGTGACCCCCAAGCAGGCCACCAGCCGCCCCTACCGCCGCTCCCTCTATGTGGTGGCCGATGTAGCCGCCGGCGAGCTGCTCACCGAGGCCAACGTCCGCAGCATCCGCCCAGGCTTCGGCCTCCACACCCGCCACCTCGAGCAGGTCCTCGGCCGGCCTGCCGCCTGCGCCATCCCCCGCGGCACCGCCCTCCGCTGGGAGCATGTGGGCTAGCGACTAGCCTCGTCGCGCGAGCAGGACCTTGATCCCGCTCCAGCAGACCCAGCCGCCGATGGGGGTCAGCGCAAGGCAGGCCACCAGCGGCAACGGACCGTTCATCGCCATCCAAGGCGTGACCGCAGCGCCGAGCAGCCAGCTTCCCGCGGCGATGAGGTTGCTGTTGCGGTCGGCCGTGACCCGCTCCGCCTTCACGGCGATGGCGCGGGTGAAGTGCCAGAGCAGCGTGTAGCCGATGAGGGTGCCGAGCGCGGCGCCGAGCAGCCCCATGATGGGGATGAGGAGCCAAACCGCGGCGACGCTCAACAGGGCCGAGGTCACCGTAGCGGCTGGGAGCCCGCCAACACGCCGCTGGTAGAAGAGGGCTCCGACCTCGGGGAAGTAGAGCGCCCAGGGACCGGCGGCCAAGAGCAGCACCGGCACGAGACGGGCGGCCGGCGCGAAGGAGTCGCCGAAGGTCAGCACCACCAGATGGGGCGCAGCGACCATGGAGAGCAGCAGCGCGCCGAAGGCCGTCCGGAGGTAGCCGCTCGTGAGAGCCGTCAGGTAGTCGCGCCGGGTGGGGTCGCTGTGCCACCGAGCCACCTGCGGGGCGATGGCCTTGTTCATTGTGTGCAGGCCGAGCGCGAAGACATCCACGCAGAGGTAGGCGACGGCATACTGGCCGACGGCCGCGAACCCGAGCATCGCGCCGATAACGAAGCGGTCGGCGATGGAGAGCGCCCAGTGGGCGAGTTGGTGGGGCACCGAGGGCAGTCCGAGCCGGATGGCCTCGTCAGCCGCGGCCTGGTTCGGCGCTACGCGGTGTTGCCGATAGAAGGAGAGGGTGGAGAGGGCGGCCGCCAGCGACGCAAGGAAGCGGGCGCCGAAGAGCCAAGTCAGCCCGGCGCCACCGCCCACAATGCCGGCAAAGGCGGCCACCACGAAGAGCCCGTTGGTGAGCAGGTTCAGCCGAACGACCCGCCCGGCCTGCTCCTCGGTGCTCCAGATGGCGCGGGGCAACACCTGGAATTGGAGCGCCAGGGCGGTCGCGAGGAGCAGCGCCACCGTGGTCGTCTCCCACGGCGCGAGCCGGCCCGCCGCCGCAAAGGCCGCCGCAATCAGGGCGCCGACGCCCACCACCGCCACCGCCGCCTGACCCAGGCGGCGCCGGCTCGCCACCAGCAGCCCGCTCCGCTCCAGAGCCGGCCGGTCCAACCAGACCCGCCCCAGACTCGAGGCCAACCCCAGTCCCGCCACCGTCGTCAGCACGGAGAGCAGACCCAGCGAGGTGCTCCAGACGCCGAGCGGCTCCGCGCCCAGTTTGCGCGCGACGAGCGGCATCAGGGCAAAGGAGAGCGCCTGCAGCAGCGCATCCGACAGCCCGTAGACAGCCAGGTTCCGGCGGAGCCGCTGCCCGCTCGTCGGCCCGTCCATCGGCGGCGCCTCTCTCTCCGAACCTTCGCTCACGCGCCCAGACTCCGCTGCAGAGGCAGCCGACGCTACCCCGACCGTCCCGCTTCCGCAATCGCACTCCAACTTGCCCAGCCTCCGCGCCATCGCCTATGAGGGCCCCTCCCACGCGACCGCAGGAGCGCCGTGTTCGCAGACAACCACTACTACGGGCACGACCGTGCCCTGCAGCGCTACGCCGGGCTCGACCGACCGCTCCCCATCCCGGGGCGCCTCCTCCACGGCTGGACACCCGAGGCTGGCTTCGCGCCCGCCCAGCTCGCCTCACGCTTCCCCTTCCTGGTCTGGAACCGCTCCAACCTAGACGGCTGCCGCGAACGGGGCGCCCGCTCGGTCGAGGCCATCGGCTCCCCCTTCCTCTACCACCTCCAGGGCAAGACCCTCCCGCCCCCCACCGCCGCCAAGCGCCTCCTCTACGTCCCCTTCCACTCCGCGGAGCAGGCACGCGTGCAGGGCGCGACCCCCCTTCGCGAGCGGCTCGACTTTCTCCGGGCGCAGGGCTTCACCAGCATCACCATCTGCGCCTACTGGCACGACTTTGCCCAGCCCGAGGTCCGCGCCGCCATCGAGGCGGAGGGCTGCCCCGTGGTCAGCAACGGCCACCGCGACACCACCCCCGACTTCCTCGACCGCATCGTCACCAACCTGACCGACCACGACCTGGTCGCCACCGACCGCCTCAGCACCCTGAGCATCTACGCCCTCGCGGCGGGCCGCCCCGCCTTCGTCTTCGGCAAGACCCCCGGCATCTCGCCCGGCCCCGACCCCGACGGCAGCCGCTGGGCCACCCTCCAGCGCGACCGCTTCCCCGAACTCCTCTGGGAGAACTTCGACGGAACCTGCCACACGGACACCGCCCTCCGCGAGCTGGGCGCCGAGTTCCTCCTCTCACCCGAGGAGCTTCGCCGCCGCTTCGACTGGGACATGGCCTCGCTGCCCCGTCTCGCCGCCCGCTGCGCCGCCATCAAGGCCACCAAGTTCGCCACCGGCCGCTACCACGAGCTCCGCCACCGCCTCGATGGAGCCCCCATCCCGGCCTGGCTCTAAGGCTCACCCGTCTCGCCGCTCCCAGCCTCGAACCAGCAGGATGGCGGCCGCCGCCCCCAGCACCTGACCGAGCAGGAAGCCCGGCACAGAGGCTGGCGCAATGCCGGCAAAGGTGTCGGTCATCGACCGGGCCAGCGTCACCGCCGGGTTGGCGAACGAGGTCGAGGCGGTGAACCAGTAGGCCGCAACAATGTAGCCGGCGACCGCGAAGGGCACCTGCGGCCCCGCGTTCCGCACCGCGCCAAAAATGGTCAGCAGCAGCCCAAAGGTCGCCACCGCCTCGCTGAAGACCTCGGCGCCGCTCGACCGCATGTGCTGCGACGCGAAGAGGAGTGGCTGCTCGAACATGAGGTGGGCCGCAGCCACCCCCACAAACGCGCCGACCGTCTGTACCGCGACATAGGGCAGGAGCCGCTCTTTCGGCAGCCCGCCCCGCACCACCATCGCCACACTCACGACCGGGTTGAAGTGGGCGCCCGACCAGCCGCCGAGCGCATTGATGAGCGCCACGAGGATGCCGCCCGTCGCCAGCGTGTTGCAGAGCAGGGCGAGCGCCACATTCCCGCCGGCCAACTTCTCCGCCATGATGCCGGAGCCGACCACGGTCGCCAGCAGTAGGGCTGTTCCAACAAACTCAGCGGCCAGGGCGGATCGGAGAGAGGTGGTCGACATGGTGATGCTCCATCAGGCGAGGTTGTCGCTCGATACCCCACGCGCGGCTGGCTGTCGAGCCGCCCGGCGCGGCCGATGCACGACGTTACAAGAGCAAGACAAATCCTCCGAAGAGATGTTCATGCATTATGAATCTAGCGCATTTTTGTGATGAGAAACCGCGGCTTCGTCTCGCGCGCCGACGGCTCCACCGGCTGACTCGCCGCCGCCGGCCAGCCCGGCATCGGCCTGTGGACGGTGATCACCTCGTGGGGTCTCGTGCTCTGCAGTTTCTCCGTCCAGATGGGCCGTGGCTTCGCCATGCTCGCTCTCCGCGTGCAATTGAAGCCGGCCGCTGCTATCGGCGACCGCAACCTCTTTTCTCCCTGCTGGTGCGCCAAAATGCAACGCATGACGCTTTCGCTGCTCCTGACCATGGCTGCTGCCAGCCCCCTGCAGGCCGACACACCACCCGCGACCGCCCCTTCCGCGCCGTCGAGCCGGCTGGCCGTGGTCGGGCAGCAGATGGTCGACTTTCATTCCCGTGGGCTCCCCTTCGAAAGCCCGGAGTGGTGGCTCAGCAGCCGCGTGCCCACCCTCAACGGCAAACTGCCCGAGAACCCTCGTCCCGTCTGGATCCAGTTCGGCTTCAAGGGATGTAAGCCCTGCGAGGCGCTCGCGGTCGTTGCCATTCGGGAGCTCCCCGACGCCGAGAAGGTCTACATCCATCTCGACAACATCATGCTCGGCACCCCCGAGTTCCCCAACAAGCCCACGCTCTGGCGGGCCCTCGCCGAGTACGGCGCCCACCCGCCCTACGACACCTTCATCATGCTCTACGGCAACGGTGAACCCCTCCTCCACGCCATGTGCGGCGACGCAGCCAACATCCCAAGCGCCATCCTGGTGGCTGCCGACGGTCGGGTGCTCTCCATCCTGAACACGCCGACAGAGACCGACGCTGTCGCCGCGATGGCCCTCTTGAAGGCGCCCTAGCCGGTGGTCCGCCGCTCGACCCTGCTCGGACTGCTGCTCCTTCTCTGGCTCCTGCCGGCTTCGGGGAGGGCACAGGTGCAGACCTTCTATCCGCTCCTTTCCGCTGGCTCCGACGAGGCGACGCAGCTCTGTGCGCGGCGGTTCGCGCAGCCGCTCGTGCAGTCAGGAGGTTTCCGTCGGAGCCCCGACTCCTCGGAGCTGGTGCAGACCATCGACTGCCTTGGCGCGGTCGCGACGCCGGAGTCGCGGCGTGCCTTTGAGCTATCACTGGCGCAAATTGAAGTAGATTATCTGGTTTGGTTTCATCATCAAAGCATATAAAATAACGTGATTTTGTCGGCAGAGATGATATCTCCGAAGCAGGGCGCATCGGTCATCTGGGCCGACGACCTCCGCCTCGCTGCCTCCGGTCCAGACCCCGCCGCAGACCTCTTCCTCGAAGGGGGCCTCGTCGGCGGCAACCAGATGTTCAACATGCAGCTCGCCTGGCAGCTCGACCTGCTCTTCTGACGCGCCGCTGGAAGTCATCAGCCACGAAGTTTGGCCGCGCCCTGCTGCTCGGCTAGTCGAGCGGCCGGTTGATTTCGAACGCACGAGGTAGAGCGATGAAGGTTCAGGCTGGGCTGTTGTTGGTGCTTCTTCTTGCGGGCTGTGGGACCAAGGATACCGCCGCTCCTGCGGGACCGGCCGTCTGCCCCGCCGGCATGACGATGGTGAAGGCCGGCAGCTTTGTGATGGGCTCACCGGAGACGGAGCCCACCCGCGCCAAGGATGAGGTGCAGCACAAGGTCACGCTGACCCGCGACTTCTGCATCTCGACCACCGAGGTGACGCAGGCGGATTGGAAGGCGGTGATGGGCAGCAACCCCTCGACCTTCGCGGCCTGTGGCGACAATTGCCCCGTCGAGTCGGTGACCTGGATCGAGGCCATGGCCTACGCCAACGCCAAGAGTGGCAAGGAGGGGCGCGACATCTGCCTGCCCGCCGGCGGCTTCGTGGGGCTCGACTGCACGGGCTATCGGCTGCCGACCGAGGCGGAGTGGGAGTTTGCGGCGCGCGCCGGCACGACCACCGCGGTCTACGCGGGCGACCTCGTGGTCACGGCACCCAAGAACGCCGCCGTGCTCGAGCCCATCGCCTGGTATGGCGGCAACAGCGGCGCAGCCTACGAGGGCGCCGCCGATTGCGCCTTCTGGAAGGGCGCCGCGACACCCGCCAAGAAGTGCGGGACCCACCCTGTTGGCACCAAGCAGGCCAACGGCTTGGGGCTGCACGACATGTTCGGCAACGTCTGGGAGTGGACGCTCGACTGGGCCGGCCCCTTCGCGGGCGATGCCACCGACCCGACCGGGGCGGAGAAGGGGAGCCGCCGGGTGCTCCGCGGCGGCGGTTGGAGCAGCGAGGTCAAGCATGCACGCGCGGCCAACCGGGGCGACGGCCCGCCGGGCAGCAAGGGGCCCTTCATCGGCTTCCGCCTCGTGACGCTCCCGCTTCCGCCCAAGGGTTAGCCCCCGAGGATGGCCTCTGCGGCCCGTCGGCCGGAGCGCAGGGCGCCCTGGATGCTCGACTGGTCGCGGTGGTCGCCGCAGACCAGCAGGCCGCGTTCGACCCGCACGCTGCGCTCAAAGGGGTTGAGGTCGCCGACGGCCTGACGGGGGAGGGCATGGGGGATGTGGCGGGCGTCGATCAGCCTCCACTCCTCCACCTGTCCGCCGAACCAGCCGGCGAGCTGTGCGCGGACGGCCGCCTCGTCGGGTCGCTCCGCGCCGAGGCAGGTGACACTGATGAGGGCCCGTCCGGCGGGCGCTGCGGAGGGGATGAGGTCGGTGACCACGTGGAGGTTGTTCACGGGGCCGACGCCTTCGCCATTGAGGTGGAGGATGGGCGGGCCCGAGGGCGACTTTGGCGCGTCGAAGGAGAGGTAGTGGGCGCCCGAGGCGCCGCGGTCGGGGGCATGATAGGGGAGCCAGGCCGACGCCTGCCGGAGCTCGGTCGCGATGACCACCTCGCCTGCCTGGAAGCGTTCGCCATCTTCGGTGGTCACCTCGCCCGGCTTGACCGTCGCCACCCTCCGACCCGTCTGCAGGCTGCCTGGCGCCAGACGGGCCGCAAGCTGAGCCGGCATGGCGCCGATGCCGTTCCGCGGGACGGCGGTGTCGCCCGCAGAGAACATCTGCCAGACGAAGTTGGCCATGCGGCGGGAGGTGGACAGGGTGGGGTCGAAGAAGACGCCGCCGAGAAAGGGGCGGAAGAAGCGGTCGACCATCTTGGGCGAGAAGCCGTAGCTGGACTCGAGCAGGTCGAGCAGCGTGCCGTCCCGATCGGTAAAGACCCGGTCACCGGCAGCGACCACCGCGCCCCGCCAGAGCAGGATGCGGGCCTTGTCCATGACGGTCCCCACATCTGCGACGAGGGTGGACCAGAGGTCTGACGGGTGGCGGAAGGGGTCGCCCACCAGCTGCCACTTGCCGTCGGCGAAGATCCGGGCGCCGGGCAGGAAGGGCTGCAGGTCGAGCGCCTGGTAGTCGAAGATCAGCTTGGCGTCGGGGTAGGCGGTCAGGAGCGCCGCAAAGCCGTTGTCGATGCGGTAACCGTCGATGAGGTCGGTGCGGACGCGACCGCCGGCCCGGTCGGAGGCTTCGAGCAGTGTAACCTCGCGGCCGGCCTGCTGCAGACGGAGGGCGCAGGAGAGCCCCGCCAGTCCCGCCCCGACTACCACTACATCTGTCTTGCCCATCGCCACCGCCTGTCTGCAGGCCTGCTAACGAGCCTTTGATGACTCGGCCAGCAGAAAGGGTGCGCAGGATTAGCCGCCTTCGAGCGTGAGCCAGCCGCGAAAGGTGGAGAGCACCGAGAGGTCGCGGAGCCGCCCTGTCTGGAGCGTCGTTTGGGAGAGCAGTCGATCGGCTTCGTCGAGCGTTGCCCAGCGAAGTTCGGAGGTCTCAGCATGGTCGAAGTCGCCAGGTTCGCCTTCCGGGCTGGCCACGAAGAACCGGGTAACGGTTGTCGAGCCGGTGAATCGGAAGGGCAGCGGCGCGATGATGCGGGCCCGGTAGCCGGTCTCTTCCAGCGTTTCCCGCAGCGCAGCCTCTTCGGGAGACTCGCCGGGGTCGATGCGCCCTTTGGGGAAGGTCCAGAAGTAGCCGCCGAAGTGGCCGGTCGGCTTGCGGAGCAGCAGCCTGCTTCCATCCCAGAGGATGAGACCGGCGGCCTGCTTCATCGACCCTTGCTCCCGTCGTCGGTCAGCGCCTGCAGCGCTGCGTGGACCTTGCCATAGACGGAGGCGGCGAGGGGGTCCTCGTCGGCGACCGCATCCTTGAAGTTACGGTAGTCGATGGCGGCGACGATCATGGTCATCGCATCCTCGACGGCGTAGCGTGGGGCGACGAGCCGGTAGGGGTAGTCGGTGCCGCCGCCGGCCTGGATGGAGCTCGACTCCAGCAGGTAGCTGATCTTGAGCGCCTCGAGGTGGTCGCGCGAGCGGGCGCGGATGGTGAGGGTGTCGCGTTCGACATCCTCGGGCTTCTGGACGATGCTGAAGAATCCGATGGTGGTTTGAATCCACATGGCTGCGTTTCCTGGGTTCGAAGTGAAAGGTCGAAAGGGACGATCAGGTTCGGGCGCGGGTTACACGGTCATCGTTGGCAGAGCCTCGTTGCGGTGGGCATGGGTGGTCGGTTGGTCCTGCCGCCGGATTACCCGGCCATCAGTAGGGCGCCGGGACGTTGCCGCCATCATTGTCGTCGTCGTTGTCCTCGACCGTCTGGATGATGCCCATGCGGTCGAGATAGTCCCGCTCGTCGCGAACCAGCTGCCGCTGCCGGTTTCGCTCTCGCAGCCAGCAGGTGCGGCAGACCTCCTTGGGTTGCCGGCCGGTCCAGTCCACGCGGGCGGCGAGGAGATAGTCCGAGGCGACGACCTTGCCGCAGATACTCATGACCACGTTCGCATCGTATCGAATCTCGCCATATCCGGCCCAGTAGGGTCGGAGGGCATGGACGGTGGTGTCTTTGACGAGACACTCTGTCTTTCGTTTGCCAAGCTTGGCCATGGTGTGGTCTCTTACGCTCCGTGGGGGAGCTGTGAATCTCTTCTAGGTCGTCTCTCCGCGGACTTCTCCGGCTGTGCCGTTACTCCGAGCGGCGCCGCCGAGGCGGGTCGGGCATCATGCCGAAGTCGAGGACGAAGCCGCCGTTGCCGTCGGACGCGAAGGCCACTCTACCCTCGACCTCCGCGGTGGCCGCCTCGAGCGCCTCCTCCGTGAGCGACCCAGCATCCCGCAGCGCAGCCAGCCGGCCAATCTCCGCCA
Organism: Myxococcales bacterium; assembly: GCA_947496715.1. Classification (GTDB taxonomy): domain Bacteria; phylum Myxococcota_A; class Bradymonadia; order REDH01; family REDH01; genus CAIWGR01. Next base: position 1,415 of record CANMDT010000059.1, on the reverse strand, counting down.
CAATCCGGTCGCCGGGCGTGGGTTCCGCCCCGCCGTCGCCATCGGCGCCGCTGGTCTCAGGGCGCAGGCCTTTCTTCTCTTGCTCTTCCATGGGTTCCTCCTGGTGCAAGCCTCGCTACCGTGCTGCGCTCCCCTCAGAGCCGCCGGTAACGCTGAACATCCTAGCAGGTGTATGGTCGGAAGTCAATGGGGGGTGGAGGGTGGCGCAGGCTCCCTCGCCCGGACCGCTCCGTGAATCCGAATGACAATGGGTGAATGCCTCGTTATGGCGCAGTTCGAATCTCGAGAGACCGCTCTCGCGTTCCCGGAGGGGGAAGTAGAATGACGGAAGTCATCGTGCCATTGGAGCTGCAGGAGCAGGTCTCATCGCGCCGCTGGGACAGCGCGGTGCGACTCTCTCTCTTCGCCGGCGGCCTCGGCGCCGACCGATTCTATCTCGGCTACCGATGGCTCGGGTTGTTGAAACTCGTCACCTTCGGCGGCCTCGGGCTCTGGGCCTTCGCCGATTTTATCTCGCTCCTCAACGACAACCTCCGCGACGCCAACCTCGACGCGTGAACCGTGGTCTTCGCCAGTCTCACATTTCTCTATCTCTTCCTTCCGCTCAGTGCGCTGCTCTACTTCGCGTGGAACAACACCACCTATCGGAACATTGTCCTCACCCTCGTCTCGCTCGTTTTCTACGCGTGGGGAGAGCCGGTCTGGGTCATCCTGCTGCTCTTTTCGTCGGGGGTGGACTGGGCGCACGGCCTTCTGGTGGAGCGGTTTCGCGGCAAATGGCAGGCCAAGGCCGCGCTCATCTCCTGCCTGACCATCAATCTCGGGCTCTTGGGCGCCTTCAAGTATGGCGCGCTCATCACCGAGACCCTCAACGCGGTGCTGCCCGTTGCGCTGCCGGTTCCCGATGTCGCGCTGCCGGTCGGCATCTCCTTCTACACCTTTCAGACCATCTCCTATGTGGTCGACGTCTATCGCGGCGAGATTCCCGCCGCTCGGTCGCCGCTCAAGTTCCTGCTCTTCGTGAGCCTCTTTCATCAGCTCGTCGCCGGACCGATCGTCCGATACGCCGAGATTGCCGCCGAAATCGATAACCGGGTCCATTCGTGGGATGGCGCCTGGCGCGGACTTCGCAGGTTCGCGAAGGGGCTCTTCAAAAAAGTCTGTATCGCCAATGTGGCCGCGCTGCTCGTACAGACCTGGCTCGATGGCGACCTCTCGCAGGTCGGTGCAGCCGGCGCCTGGCTGGGCCTGCTCGCCTTCACCCTTCAAATCTACTTCGATTTCTCCGGCTATTCCGACATGGCCATCGGCATGGGCTGGATGTTCGGCTTCCACTACTCCGAGAACTTTAACCACCCCTATGTGGCCCGCAGCGCGACCGACTTTTGGCGCCGCTGGCACATCTCGCTCGGCAC
>CANMDT010000058.1 GCA_947496715.1 Myxococcales bacterium | reverse complement strand
GGCCGCCTCAAGGTTGCCGCCAAGCTCTTCGAGCCGCGACTTGTCGCGGGCATAACTGGTCTCTGCCGGCGCGTAGAGCACCGCCACACCGAGCGCATCGATGGCATCGGAGGGGCGCTTGAGCTGTTCGAGCGCACGGGCGCGGCGGGCCGCAAGTGCAGCGCATCCATCGGGTGCAGGCGGCGCCTCCAAGAGGTGCTCCGCGATGGCCTGCTCGAGGCCCTCGAGGTCGTTCGCATTCCAGAGCGCCGCGTAGACCTCGTTGCGGATCTCGCTGCCGTAACACCCCAGCGCCGCTGCCTCGCGCAGCGACCGCGACCGCTCGTCGGCATCGAGCGAAGACTCCGCTGCAAGGTCGAGCCAGGCACGGATCGCACGCACCGCATCGCCCATCCCGCGCGCCAGCTCCTGCCAGCGCGTCACCATCGCCTCATTCCGCCCGAGCGCCCGCGACGCCGCGATGGCGAGCCGCTGCTGCAGCTCTCCACCCTCCAGACCAACCAGCGCACCAACCGGCACACCGGCGCCGGCGATCTCCAAGAGCAGCGCCCGATCGGGCTCCTGCACCTCGGCGCGGTCGGACGAGCCAGCACTCCCACGCCAGGAAGGTCGGCGGCATGCCGGTGCACCACGGCCTGCTCCACGGGACCCGCAGGGGCGCTGCTCCGGAACGAGAAGGCCAGCCGCGCGTCGCCCGCCCGCAGCGCCTCGATGGCGCAATGCTCCGAGGCCCGAACCGACGAAGGGTCCTCGCCCGCAAGCGTCGACCAGACCTCGAGCCGGCGAACCTCGCTCAGGGTCGCCCCACCCCGCTCTACCGCCAGCTCCAGCATTGCCTGGCGGAGGTCTGCACCCGCCCGGTCCGCACCCGAAAGCAGCAGCGACACCGCCCGCTCCCGATCGGGATCCGAGACGCCCTCCGCAGTCCAGAGCCGATCGACGCCGCTCACGGCCGCCGTCGCAGAGGCCGCATCGTCGAGGGCATCGAGATAGGCCGAAAAGGCCTCGCCGGGCCGCAACAGCGACCACTCCAGAATCTCCGCAGCTCGGAACCGCAGGCGAGCGCGAGAGACCGCATCCTGCGCCTCTGCCGCACGTGCCACCACCGAGGTCAGCCGCGCCTCATGACGACCCAGCGCCTCGTTGAGCCGCTCCATCCACATCTGCGCTTCGTCGCGAGAGGACGGCGAAAGTTCGGCGACCTGACGCCACGCCTCCATCGCCAGCTCGGGCTGCGAGAGATGCACGGCATACCACTCGCCGAGCTGGCGCAGGCAGCGGAGCCGCTGCGTCGTCACCGTGGAGGCGCGCAACACGCGCTCCGTGAGCGTCGCCAGATCTTCCCAGCGGCCCTGCGACTGCAGCAGCTGACCCAGCCCGCGCAAGGCCTCCTCGGCCAGCACATCCTCATCGAGCGCACGCAACCAGTAGCGCTCCGCAAGCGTGAGATCGCCCACTGCACGGCGGCAAACCTCGGCAACCCGGCAGAGCACCGAGATGCGCGACGCCTTGTCGGCAGAGAGCTGCGCCACCTCGCGGTCGGCAAGCCGAAGATAGTCGGCCCACCGCTCCCGCGCCGCATAGTTCCGCCCCAGCGAAGACCAGGCCGCGGGATGCTCCGGTGCGATTTCCAGCAGTGCCTCGTAGGCCGCCGCCGCACGCTCCAGATCGCGCATCCGCATCTCGGCTAGCACCGCAGCCTCTTCCAGAAAGACCACACGGTCGCGCAGCGGCGAGACCCTGCGGCTGCTCGACAGCAGCAGTTCGAAACAGTCGGCCCACCGCATCTGATCGCTCAGCAGCCGCGCCAGTCGACGCACCATGAGCGGCTCGGGACGGAGCTCCAGCGCCTCGCGCAGATGGCGCTCCGACGAGGCGGCGTCGCCGAGATACTCCTCGTAGATTTCCGCCAGCCGCTCGTGCAGCCGGATGCGCTCCGACAGGTCCTCCTCCGCCGCGCACTCCGACTCCAGCACCTCGGCCAGCTGCCCCCAGTTCGACTCACGGAGCAGCAGCGTTGCGAGCAGCCGCAGCGCAGGCTTGTAGCCCGGCGACTCTGCGAGCGCCTCGTTGGCAAGCCCCACAGCAGAGCGCAGCCGCGCCGGCGTCTCGGCGAGCCGCTGCGCCATCTGCACCAGCAGGTCGGCACGCTCCGCATCCGAAGCGGCAGCAGCGATGGAGGCATCGAGCGCATCGAGCAGGTCGTCCGGAACGGCCTCCGCCGTCGCCGAACGCGACAGCGCCAGGAACCCGGCCGCCGCAACGGGCGCGGTGATGCCGTCGCGCATCGCCTCCCGCATCGCCTCGAGCGCCGCGGCCCGCTGACCAAATCGATAGGCCCGCAGCAGCGCAAGCTCGTAGTAGGAGGCGCAGCGCACATTGGCACCGTCGGCCGCCTGCGCCAGCTCGGCGAGGAGCGCCGCGGCGGTCTCGGTGTCGCCGGCATCGTAGGCGGCACGCAGCAGCGGGCGGCCCGACTCGAGCGACGGAGCCCTGTCAAAAGCCTCGCGGAACCAGTCCAAGACATCGGCGCCCGGCGCGCCCATCAGGTCTGCGAGCACCGCCAGCGCCAGCGCGCCATCGGCCCGCCAATCGGCCTCGGAGGCCTCCTCAAACTGCGCCCAGCGCTCTACCCGCTCGGCCAGCGCCTCCTGCTTCCGACCGGCGCGCACCAGCACATCCTCGAGCGTCGCCCGATAGACGGCGCGCAGGTCTTCGGTGACCTCTTGAAGCTGCGGCGCCACATCGCGCAACATCATGATCAACTTGTCGGTGCGGGCCTCTTCCCGCAGGCCGAGCTGCACGGCGCCAATGGTCGCCAAGACCACCTGCGCGGCAGACCGCTCCGCTGCGATCTCCAGCCGGTAGACCTCGGCAATTCGCTTGAGATCGCGGGCCCGACGAGCAGCGCGACGAAGACCTGCAAAGGCGCGAGGGTCGGCATCGGTGTGGGCCGCGGACCGCTGAAAGAGGAGCTCCGCCCGGTCGGCATCGCCGCAGCCGAACTCCGCCACCTCCGCTGCCGAGGCCTGCAGCGCGCCAACGCCAACCGTTCCCTCCATCATCTGCGCATCACGCGACCAGGCCGCGAGCACCGCGTCGAGGAACTGGCGGGGCATCCGCGCATCCTGTTCGGAGGCAATCACCACTGCACGACGAGACCCGCTCTCGCCTACCGACCCCTCTTCGCGCTCGTCGTCATCGCGGTGCATACGTCCTCCGGCATCATCCGAAGGTAGTATCGTCAGGGTCTGCTCGGTATGCACCTTTTTGGCGGCGCTCCATCACCTTGAGTTTGGCAGCCTTCTGGCTGCCCCGACGGCGCCATGCCCAGAGCCCCAGCAGCGCCACCAGCACCCAGCCTGCCCCCACGCCCGTCGCGACGGGGAGCCAGTGAAAGCGCCCCTCCACGTAGTCCAGCCAGGCCTGCTCCGCAGCGGCGAAGGGCTGCCCTGTGACCGTCAGAAAGGCCGCGTCCCACGAGCCTCCGCCGCGCCGCATCTCTGCAAAGATCCGTCTCCCAAGATCGGCGCCGAACTCTCCCTCCAGCCAGCGCACCATGTGGAAGCTCTGCGCGTAGGCCAACTCCGCCTGCCCAGCCCCCGCGGGGTAGCCGGCCGTCAACTCATCGAAGGTGTAGAGACGCCCCATGACCGCCGCGCCGCTCAGCTGTGCGACCCGCTCCACATCCCAATCGTGCGACACCTCCATCGCGTAGCCCTCGTTGAACCAGCGAGGAACGGCCCGCCGCTCCGTCGCAAGCGCCACCGCGATGTGCGCAAGTTCATGCGCCATCGTCCGCTCCCACTCGGGGTTCGACGGCGCCATCAGCACCGTCATCCGCGACGGGATCGTCAGACCCGAGGCCCACTCCGGCGGCTGCGACGGGATCTTCTCTCGCGCGAACCAGTCGTTCATGTCGCGCTCCGCGCTCACCGTCACGCGACCGCCCGCAGGCACCCCAACCCGGGTCGCGATGCCGGGCCACTCCTGCTCGATCACCCGCACGGCAGTGGCCATCGAACCGGCCATGCCGACCGGTGCATCCACCTCAAACCGGGTCGCTGCAACCTCCACAACCGTCGCCGGCTCGCGCGCCGCCGAAGGAGCAGCCGACAGCGCCGGCACCCAGAGAAACAGCCCCAACAGGAGCGCAAACAGACGGCTACGGATATGCAAGCTCCAACCTCGTGGCGACCTCGAGCGGCGTCGTTCCATGCACCAGCAGCCGCTTGCGCCTGCCCGTGCTTCCGCTCTGCAGCTCAACCTGAGCACGCGGCACCCCGAGCGCACGCGAAAAGAAGGCGATGACCTCCTCGTTGGCCTCGCCATCCACGGGAGGCGCCGCAATCTGCACCTTCACCCGGCCATCATGCAGCCCCACCACGCGGCTCTTCGAGGCCCGCGGCGACACCAGGAGGTCGATGGTCGCGCCCGACGCATGCGCCGAGATGGCGCCCAACCTACGACTCCTCCGCGAGGCTCCGAGAACGGCGCGTCGAGGCGATGACCGCTGCCATCACCGAGCCGCGGAAGGCGCCCGACTCCAGCACAGCCAGACCGGCGATGGTCGTGCCGCCGGGCGAAGAGACCGCATCCTTGATGGCCGCCGGCGTGGCATGCGGCTGCGACAGCATCTCGGCTGCGCCGCGCAGCATCGCCGCAACCGCAACACGGGCCGTCTCACGGGTCAGCCCCTCGTGTACGCCGGCGTCGGCAAGCGCCTCGGCGAAGAGACAAGCAAAGGCCGGCCCCGAGCTCGCAACCGCCGTGAAGGGGTGCATGTCGGCCTCGCGCGGAAGCCGCACCACCGACCCAACCGCACCGAAGAGCCACTCCGCCTGCGCCAGCCAGCCCTGATGCTCGGGCGCCGCAAAGAGCGCCGTCGCAGAGCAGCCCAGCGTCGCCGCCAGGTTGGGCATCGCCCGCACCACAGCCACCTCGCCACCAAGCGCCGCACGGATGCGGGCCAGCGAGACACCCGCCGCAATGCTGATGACCAGCGACGGAACCTTCGACGCCCGCGCAACCTCCGCGCAGACCGCTGCGATGAGATGCGGCTTCACCGCCAGCACCAGCACCTCGCTCCGCTCGGCAACCTCGGCAACGCTGCCCAGCCGCTGCCCTTCGAAGTTCGGCGCAGCGCCGGCATAGGTGTCGAAGCCCGCGATGTTCGCCGCCGCCAACCGCCCCGAGCCGACCAGCCCCGACGCCAGCGCGCCGCCCATGTTTCCTAGCCCGATGAACCCAACCGAGGTCGCTGCAACACTGCCTGTCGTCATCATCCACTCCGCTCGCCAAAGAGGGCCGAACCCACACGAACCATCGTGGCGCCCTCCTCTATCGCTATCTCAAAGTCGTCGCTCATGCCCATCGAAAGTTCGCGCAGGCAGGCAGCTCTGCCGGCCTCCAGCTCGCGCCGGTTCAGCGCGTCGCGCAGCTCCCGAAGCCCGGCATGCAGCGGCCGCGTCGCCTCGGCCTCCTCCATGAAGGGCGGAATCGACATCAGCCCAACAGGCCGCAGCCAGCGCGACGCGACGACCGCATCGAGCAGCGGGCCCGCCTCTGCAGCGCTGCAGCCCGACTTCTGCGCCTCGCCCGCAAGGTTCACCTGCAGCAAGACCTCCTGCGGCCCCACAGCGCGGCGGTCCAGCTCGGCCACCAGCGAGAGCCGGTCCACCGTCTGAATCGTCGCGGCCCGGTTGACCACCATGCCCACCTTGTTCGACTGCAGGTTGCCGATGAGGTGCCACTGAAGCCCCTCGCCAAACCGCTCCACCCGCGCCCGCCACTCCTGCACATAGTTCTCGGCGAGGTCGGTCACGCCGAGCGAGATGGCCTCGCGGATATCCTCGTCCGACTGCCGCTTGACCACCGCGAGCAGCCGAACCGACCCGGTCTCGCGCCCACTCCGAGACTCCGCCGCAGCCATCCGGCCGCGAATCTCCGCCAGCCGTTCGCTCAGCACCACTGCCCCTGCCACGGGAGGCCGGCCACACGACCCAGCGCCAACAGACGGCTGTGAAGCTCCTCTACGGGCAGCCCCACCACATTGGCGTAGGAGCCCTCGATGCGGTCCACAAAGAGCGCCGCGAGCCCCTGGATGCCGTAGCCTCCGGCCTTGTCGTAGGGCTCGCTCGTGTCGGCGTAGGAAAGCTGCTCCGCCTCGCTCAGCAGCCGAAAGTGCACCCGCGTGGTCACCGAAAAGCTGGCCAAGAGCCGCCCCTCGAAGGTCTCCGCAATGGCGACGCCCGTCGTCACCTCGTGGTAGCGACCCGAGAGCGCTGCGAGCATGCGGAGCGAGTCGGCCCGGTCGACCGGCTTTTCGAGCAGCACGCCCTCCTCCGTCCACACCACCGTGTCTGCGCCAACAGCCGTCCGCGGAATCTCCGACAGGTCACGCTCCCCCGTCGCGGCCGCCGCCGGCCGTCGCGCCGCCGCGCGCGCCGCCACCGCCTGCACCTTGGACACCGCAAGCCGCACACAGAGCTCCTTCGGGTGCTCGCCCTCCAGCCTCCGCTCATCCACATCGGCCACCTCCACGACGGGGAGGTAGCCCACCTGGGCAAGGAGCTCTCTGCGGCGAGGCGAGGCGCTGGCGAGAAGGATGCTGTGATACACGGTGCCACTCCGTTTGGGTGGCGCTCTGCTACGGCCGGTGCCGCCTCAGAGCAACTTCTGCGCCGTCGGGCCTAGAAGCCCGTGAGCGAAAAGTGCATGAGGTCGCGGGTGCCTCCGCCAATCTCGCCGCCCCATCGCCAACCCACAGACTGGGTCATGACCCGATAGGGGATACCGCCGCGGACCACCGAGGTGAGCGGACGGGCGACAGGGTCCCACGCCCCACCGACGGCGAGCCGGCACCTGCGGATCCCCTCGAGCGTCACCGGGCTGATGTTGCAGCCGGCGTAGAGTCCGTTGTGGCGGGCGTTGATGTCCACGGCTGTGCCGTATCCATGGTTGCTCATCTGCGTGCGCATACCGTCCACCACCGCGCCTCGCGTCCGCCCAGGCCGGTAGCCCTCGAGGTCGATGAGCGTGAAGGCGCCGCCCGCGGCCATCTCCTCCAGCGCCTTGCCGAGCTTGCTCGCGTAGGCGTCGCAGACCCGAACCGGCTTGATGTTCGGCCAGCCGTGGTCGGCGGGGCGGAGCCAGACCTGATTCTCTTCGCAGACCGAGCAGCGCGCATCGTTCGGGTCGATCTCATCGCCCGTCAGCTCCCCGAAGGTCTTGCTGATGGTGCGACGGTTCACGCCCGTCTTCCGCTTCATGCTCCACTGGTAGGTTGTGTAGTGGCAGGCCTGCGAGGGCGGATGCCTCCCCGTCGGATCCTCCGCGGCGGCCGGCTCAGGCGCAACCGACTCCGCCGCAGCCGAGCCTTCCAACGCAGGGGCTGAGGCCGAACCCTCTGCCGGAGCGGCTGAGGCCGAACCTTCCGCAGCCGAACCCTCCAATGCTGGTACAATCGCCGCAGCCTGCGGCACAGCAGCCGGCTCGGCCACCACAGTCACAACTGTTCGGGCCACGCAGGCGGTCAGCAGGAGCAACGGAAGGAGAGCGCGAAGGCGAGCCACGATGTCCCTACTTCTTCTTCGCGCGGCGGTTGACGGGCGGCGCATCGAGCACCTCCATCGGGATGTCGTCGTCGCCGTGCACATAGGGCGCGGGCCAGACGTCGCCGCGACGCTTCACGAAGGGCTCCTTCAGCCATGCCTGGAAGTTCTGCGCATCCTGCATGTTGTAGCGGTAGTCACCGTTGGTCGGCTTCGATGCAGCCGTGCGGAGAATCCAGGAGTTCTCGTCAAAGTTGAGCCCCGCCATGTTGGCCCGGAACTGCTCCGAGTAGGGCCAGTAGTCCTCGGCGTTCGACATGTAGACCACGCGGATCGGCACATTCACAGCGCGCGAGGCATTGCCGACGCCCGTCAGACCGTCGGTGTCGAGCAGGTTCGAGACCATGGGACGAACGCGGCCGCCAAGGATCATCGACCGCACGTGGGCATACATCGCTGCATCGGTCACAAAGGTCGGAATCTTGTAGTTCTTCGCCATGGCGATCAGCCGGCTCATGCGAACATCCACCTTGTAGCTGGCGGAATCGAAGACCTGCATGATGAGCGCCTTCTCGGGGTCGGCCGCGAAGTGCTCCGCGATCATCGCCCGCGAGGCCGCCCGGTTGCGCGTCCGCCACTGGCTGACGAAGGCCTCATGCGTCTCGGCCCTCTCGAAGAAGAGCGCGTAGATGCGGTGCTCCTGCTTGATCCAGGGATCGTAGTCGGTCAGCCAGGCCAGCTCCGCATCCATCCAACCCATGAAGGTGTAGGCCTGATCGGAGCCGACGCCGATGTAGGCTCCCTTGATCCCCTTGATGTTCGGGTAGAACTTGGCGAGGTGGAGCTCGTCGCAGGTCTGGTAGTGACGGTTCTCGAGGTCCTTTCGCGTGGCGTTGAGTACCTCGGGGGCGTCGTCCTCGGTGGTCTCCCAGACCAGCTTGCGGGTCGCCTCGTTGAGCGGCTCGTTGCTGCCGAGCGCGTTGAGCGCGGGGGGCTTGGGCGCGGCCTTCGCTTCAGGGGCGCCAGAGCCCGAACCAGAGCCACTCGCCTCGACGGCGGGAGCCTGCGCAACAGCAGCCGGGGTCTCCGATGCACTGCAACCAACCATCGAACAGAGAATCAAGGCCGCTGTGAATCCAAATAGACGCTTCATTCGTTTGCCCCTCATGCATGAATCGACGCCCGATTCTAGACGCGAATTGCACCTAGTCGGTGCATTGCATTGCGGCAATACGCCACCACGATAGCCTTTGAACCCGAGAGGATTCGGCGCATGACACTGCTCAGAATCCATGCTACCCCGCCGAGCAGGCGTGGGGATCGCGAGGAGATTTCATGAACAACGAATCATCCAGAGAGCGGAGCCTGCCTGCCGCACTGCTCCTCTTCGTCACGATGCTCGCACTGGCTCTTCAGGCCTGTAGCAGCGCTGCTCCGCCCGCTGCAGAGGGCTCCGCAGCCCCCATCGCGATCGGAAGCGGAAGCGGCGCAGGCTCAGGCTCAAGTGACAACGGCAGCGGCTCCGGCTCAGGCTCCGGCCAGGCCGACGCGCGACCCACGCAGAAATACACCATCGAGCCCGGCGACACGCTCTACGCCCTCGGCCGCAAGCATGGCTGCACCCTCGAGGAGCTCAGAGCCGCCAACGGGATGAACAACGACGACATCAAGGCTGGCAAAACGCTTTTTATCCCAGCCTGCCAGCCGGCAGAGGACCGGCCGATCAAGCCCGTCATCCCCGGCCAGGTCTACATCGTGCAGTCGGGCGACAACCTCGATACCATCGCCATCTCCGCAGGTTGCTCCCTCCCCGAGCTGATGCAGGCAAACAAGCTGACCAGCGACGCGATCTACAGCAACAACGCGCTCATCATCCCCGTCTGTGCGGCCCCCCGGGCCGCCGTCGCGCAAGACCCCGCCGCAGCGGGCAAAGGTGCCAAGCCGGTCGTCACAAAAGAGGGTGAGTATCTGGTTCAACCGGGCGACTCCCTCGGCCGCATCGCCTCCAATTTCGACATCACGGTCGCCGCCCTCATGGCCGCCAACAAGCTCGATGACGACAAGATCCGCGCCTACGACACCCTCGTTATCCCCAAGCCGGGCGCCCCCATCCCCGCTGAGAAGCCCAAGCGGCAGCCTCCCGCCAAGGTGGAGAAACCGCGACGCGGCAAAGCCCCCGCCAAGGGCGAACCCAAGGAGGAGGCCCCGGCCGAACCCCGTGCTGAGCGCGAAGCACCGCCCGCGCCCGCGAACGCCTCGCTCGATGCCCTCATGGCCAGCAAGGGCTTTCGCGGCGACTCCACCTTCAAGGCCTACGTCATCCGCACCACGCTCAGCGCCGACCGGAGCCGCATCGTGAGCGAGAAGCGGTTCGACTACCGCGGCACGGGCGACGACGTCAGCAACTGGAACCCCGCCTCAACGGTCAAACTCTTTGCCGCCATTGCCGCGATGAAGAAGGCCGACTCCCTCGGCTTCACAGGCAACGCCGACATCCAGTTCGGCAAGGCCGAGCACACCCGCCAGCTCAAGTCGCTGGTTCAGGATGCGCTCGGGCCGAGCAACAACATCGCCTACGACTTCCTCGCCACCTTCGTCGGCCACGATGAGCTGAACGGCAACTTCTTCACGCGGGGCAACGGTTTCCAACGCACCGCGCTCCGCCGTGCCTACGAGTCGAGCCGCTGGATGCAGATGGGCTTCTCCTCTTCGCTCGCCCCCTCGCCCCGCCTCCTCATCACCGAGGGCTCCAAGACCCGCACGATCGACGCCCGCCTCGGCACCATCGACGGCGGCTGCTACTCGGCAGCCTGCACCTCCCTGCACGACCTGGCCGAGGCGATGCGCCGGCTCATGCTGCAGGAGCAGCTCTCCGGCTCGCAGTCCTTCCGGCTCAAGCCGGCGAGCCTGCGGTTGATCCGCGGCGTGCTCCGCAGCGAGCGGAGCAGAGGCATGGAGGTGGTCGATGGCCTCGACGCCAACGCTTTCGGCCCAGGCACGCAGTTCTACCACAAGGCCGGCTACGCGGGTGACTGGTTCAGCGACAATGTCTTTGTGAAGGACCCGTCGAGCCGCACTGTCTGGGTGATCGCGATGGCGAACTACCCGGGCCGCGGTTCGCTCTCTCGGGGTGCCCGGGTGCTGAGCAGCCTCATCGGCGAGGGCGCGCTCGACCGACGATAAAGGCGCTTCGTTTCTTGCATGATGCTCGCATGTTCAGTAGGAACATCCGTCCAGTCCTTTTCCGACTGCAACGAGGAGCCAATCATGAAGGGCCTGACCGATCGCCAGCTCGCCGTCCTCCAGTTCATCCAGAGCCACCAGGCCAGCCAGGGCTACCCGCCGACGATTCGTGAGATCGGCGAGCAGCTCGGCATCAAGTCGACCAACGGGGTCAACGACCACCTCAAGGCGCTCGAGCGCAAGGGGATGCTCTCCCGCGTGGGCTCGAAGTCGCGCGCGATGGAGGTCCTCTCCGACGCACCGGCCCGTGAGGCGGCTTCTGCGGCCTTCGAGACCTCCGTCATCTCCAGCCCCATTTTTGAGCGCGAGGACGATTCGCTCTCCGTTCCCCTGCTGGGTCGCATCGCTGCCGGCACCCCCATCGAGTCCATCGAAGACAGCTCCGACCGGATCCGCGTGGACCGGAGCACGCTCGGCCGGCATGCCCGCGGCAAGGTCTTCGCGCTCCGGGTCAAGGGCGACTCGATGATTGGCGACGGCATCCTCGATGGCGACACCGTCTTCGTGGCCCACGGCACCGAGGCCCGCGACGGCGAGATTGCCGCGGTGATGGTCGACGGCGCCGCCACCGTGAAGCGCATCTACCGCGATGGTCGCAACCTCCGGCTCGAGCCCTCCAACCCCACCATGACAGCCATCATCGTCCGTCCCGAAGATGGCCGCGACGCCTCGCTGCTGGGCAAAGTGGTCGCCATCCAGCGCACCCTTCACTAGGCTGCCGCATCGTAGTCGTGCGGTGCCCTTTGATTGACACTGCGCCCCCCCGATGTTAGCCGCCCGCACACGCTTCCGCCCTGCTCCTGTGAGCCCGCGCGAGATGCTTCCTGACCGATCTCCAAAGGCCTCCCGTGGTTGACTACGGCGCGCTCTTCGTCCTCTTTCTCTTCGGCATCGCGCTGGCAGGTACCATCGTCGCGATGGCGACCCTCTTCGGCAAAAAGCTGCCGAACCGCTACAAGAAGCAGGTCTACGAGGCCGGCAGTGAGCCGCTCGGCGACGCCCGCATCCGCATCAACGTGAAGTTCTACATGGTGGCGATCAGCTTCGTCATGTTTGACCTTGAGACCGTCTTCCTGATGCCCTGGGCGATTGTCGCCAAGGAGTTCGGAGGCGCCGGCCTTGCGGCGGCGATGTTCTTTGTGGGCGTGCTGGTCGTGGGCCTCATCTACGAGTGGCGCAAGGGAGGACTCGAATGGGAGTAGATATCGGCGTTCCCGGCGTAGTTGCGTCGCGCCTCGAGACAGCAGTCAACTGGGCGCGGAAGTTCTCGCTCTTCCAGTACCCCTTCGTCACCGCCTGCTGCGGCATGGAGTATATGGCGGTCGCCTGCGCCCGCTACGATGTCTCCCGCTTCGGCGCGGAGATTCCCCGCTTCTCGCCCCGCCAGGCCGACCTGCTCTGGGTGGTCGGCACCGTGAACCACAAGCTGGCGCCCCACCTGGCCCGCATCCACGCCCAGATTTCGGACCCCAAGTGGGTCATCTCCTTCGGCGTCTGCGCCTCGACGGGCGGCTTCTACGACAACTACGCCACCGTGCAGGGCATCGACAAAATCATCCCTGTCGACGTCTACATCCCCGGCTGCCCGCCCCGCCCCGAGCAGGTGCTCGACGCCCTCATGATGCTGCAGGACAAGATCCAGCGCGAGAAGTGGGACGGCCCACGCGCAGCCTCCGACGTGGCGCCAATCATCGCCGCGGTGCAGGCATGAGCCGCGCCGCCCTCGACAGCCTCGTTGCTGCCTTCCCGCAGCACATCCTCGAGACCACCGACCGGCTCGGCGACGAGGTTGCCATCGTTGCGCCCGCCGGCCTGCTGGAGATTGCCAACTGGCTTCGCAACAGCCCCGAGCTCGCCTTCAACATGCTTTCGGATGTGACGGCCGTTGACTACCTCGCCCGCAACCCGCGGTTCGAGGTGGTCTACCAACTCTACTCGGTCAGCAAGAAGCACCGCCTTCGGCTCCGTGTGCCGGTTGGCGCCGAAAGCCCGTCGCTGAGCTCGGTGACCTCGGTCTGGCTCTCGGCCAACTGGGCGGAGCGTGAGGTCTGGGACATGTATGGCATCCGGTTCGAAGGCCACCCCGACCTCCGCCGCGTGCTCATGTATGAAGAGTTCGAGGGCCACCCCCTCCGCAAAGACTATCCGATGCAGCAGAGCCAGCCCCGCATGGACCTGCGCCGCAAGGAGCGCGACGCCGTCGAAGAGTATAAGACGCTCTACGTCGACAAGCTCGCGCAAGCCCGCAAGGCCGAGCCATGAACCGCGCAATTGCAGATGCCCTGGCCGCCGCCCCCGAGCGTGGCGTGCAGGAAGATGTGATGGTCCTCAACATGGGACCGAGCCACCCCGCCATGCATGGCACCGTCCGCATGGTGCTCACGCTTGACGGCGAGACCGTCATCAAGTGCGACCCGGAGATTGGCTACCTGCACCGCGGCTTCGAGAAGCAGTGCGAGAACGCCACCTGGAGCCAGGTCTTCCCCTACACCGACCGCCTCAACTACTGCTCGCCGCTGCTGAACAACTTCGGCTACGCGCTGGCCGTGGAGAAGATGCTCGGCATCAAGGCGACCGACCGGTGCAACTATATCCGGACGATTCTGGGCGAGATGGCCCGGCTTGCCGACCACTTCACCAGCCTGGGTGCCGGCGCCCTCGAGCTCGGCGCGATGAGCGCCTTCCTCTACGCCGTCGAGGCCCGTGACCATATCTGGGACCTGGTCGAAGAGGTCACCGGCGCCCGCCTGACCGTCTCCTTCGCCCGCATCGGCGGCCTCAAGGAAGACCTGCCGGACAACTTCGCGGAGCGCTGGGAGGCCACAGAGCCCCGCCTCTGGGACGTTATCAAGAAGTTGGATCAACTTTCAACAAAGAACCGTATCTTCATGGATCGCATGATGAATACGGGTGTCATCGGAGCCGATGAAGCGGTCTCGCTCGGCTTCACCGGCCCGGTCCTCCGCTCCACCGGCGTGGCCTACGACATCCGCAAAGACAGCCCCTACTTCGCCTACGATCGGGTCGACTTCGAGGTCCCCGTCGGCACCAACGGCGACAACTTCGACCGCTACCTGGTGCGGCTCGAAGAGATGAAGCAGTCCATCTCCATCATCCGCCAGTGCCTCAAGGGGCTGCCCGGCGGCCCGCTCAATGTGGACGACCCCCACATCATGCTGCCCCCCAAAGAATTGGTCTACAACTCCATCGAAGGCATGATCAACCACTTCAAGCTCATCTTCGAGGGCATCCAGGTGCCGGCCGGAGAGGTCTACTCCTACACCGAGGCCGCCAACGGCGAGCTCGGCTTCTACATCGTCTCCAACGGCACCGGGAAGCCCTACAAGCTCCGCGTCCGCCCCCCCTGCTTCTACTTCATGGGCGGCATCGACCGCATGATCGAGGGCGGCATGCTCTCCGACATCATCCCCACCTTCGACACCATCAACATGATTGGTGGCGAAGTCGACCGCTAGGCCTCCGACCATGCCCACTCTTACCATCAACGGAAAGCAGGTCACTGTCCCCGCCGGCACCCCCATCATCCGGGCCGCCGCGCAAGTTGGCGTGAACATCCCCCACTTCTGCTACCACCCCACCCTCTCCACGCCCGGCAACTGCCGGATGTGTCTGGTCGAGGCCTCCGACGCCCGCGGCCTCGCCGCCTCCTGCTACCACAAGTGCACCGAAGGCGCGGTCGTCAACACCGAGACCGCCCGCGTGAAGGCGGCCCGTCAGGCCGTCCTCGAGTTCATCCTCGTGAACCACCCGGTCGACTGCCCCATCTGCGACCAGGCCGGCGAGTGCAAACTCCAAGACTACTACATGACGCACGACCACAAGCCGTCGCGCGTCACCACCGCCAAGAACAGCAAGAGCAAGGCCAAGCCCATTGGCCCCCACGTGGTCTTCGACGGCGAGCGCTGCATCCTCTGCACCCGCTGCATCCGCTTCTGCGACGAGATTACCGGTACCAGCGAGCTGACCACCGAGCAGCGCGGCGACCACACCGAGATCACCACCTTCCCCGGCCGTGAGCTCGACAACGCCTACTCCATGTGCGTCACCGACCTCTGCCCCGTCGGCGCACTGACCACCCGCGACTTCCGCTTCAAGACCCGCGTCTGGCTGCTCTCCTCCACCGACAGCCTCTGCACCGGCTGCTCCCGCGGCTGCAACATCCACATGGAGCACCACGAGGGCGAGGTGAAGCGCTACCGCCCCCGCCTCAACCCCGAGGTCAACGAGTACTGGATGTGCGACGAGGGCCGCCTCTCCTACCAGCACCACAACCTCGGCCGCACCACCGCCATCCGCCTCCGCGACCAGCGCGAGGTGCAGTGGCCCCGCGCCGCCCGTCAGACAGCAGAGGCGCTCACGGCCGCCGTGGCGAAGGCGAACGGCCAGGTGGCCATGCTCACCTCGCCCCAGCTCTCCTGCGAGTCGCTCCTCGCTGCACGCGAGTTCGCCTCCACGGTGCTCGGCAACGCCACCGTCTATGTGGGCGGCAACCCGAGCGGCGGCAACGACGCCTTTCTCATCACCTCCGACAAGAACCCCAACCGGGCCGGCGTGGTGCAGGTCTTCGGCCCCGCCATCCTCGCCAACACCGCCTACAAGCTCCTCGAAGAGATGGAGCAGGGCCGCGTGCAGGCGCTCTACCTCATGCGCGGCGAGCTGCCCTTCGACACCGCCGGTCGCGCCCGCTTTGCCGCCGCGCTCAGCCGTGTCGCGCTCGTGGTCTATCAGGGGCCCCATGGCCTCGACCTCGAGGAGCGCGCCCACATCTTCCTCCCCTCCGCCACCCACGCGGAGCAGGATGGCACCTATGTGAACGAGACGGGCTACGCGCAGGCCGCCTACGCAGCGGTACCGGCGATGGGCCAGGCGCTCGCAGACTGGGATGTCCTAAGCCGCATCGCCCGCGCCGCAGAGATGCCGCTCTCCTTCGACTCTTTCGACGCCCTTCACGCCACGCTCGCCGCCACCATCGCGGCCGAGTAGCGCGACCGAGGTCTCTATGTTTTCGCCCATCGACTTCGCCATCCTGCTGCTGAAAATCGGCGTTATCACGCTCGGTTTCGCGCTGCCGATCGGTGGCCTCCTCACCCTCTACGGCGACCGGAAGCTCTCGGCGCTCATCCAGAACCGGGTGGGACCGAACCGGGCCAAGGTCTTCGGCATCCAGAGCTCGCTGCTCTCGCTGCCCCAGTTCGTCGCAGACGGCATCAAGATGCTCTTCAAAGAAGATGCGATGCCCGACAATGCCGACCGCTTCTGGCACTTTATCGCGCCGGCGCTCGCGCTGCTGCCCGCCATCACGCTCTGGGCCGTCATCCCCTTCGGCGACCTCTACTGCACCGGCACCGTGCAGGTGAAAGACTACATGGATGTCTGCGTCGGCGGCGAGCAGAAGAACTACTTCTCCATCGCCAACCTCGACGCCGGCCTGCTCTACGTCTTCGCCATCTCCTCCATCTCGGTCTACGGCGCGGCGCTGGCCGGCTGGTCGACCAACAGCAAGTTCGCCCTCATCGGCGGCCTCCGCAGCACCGCCCAGATGATCTCCTACGAGGTCACCATGGGGCTCTCGCTGGCCGGCACCATGCTCATCTACGGCACGCTCAACCTCAACGAGATGGCGCAGCAGCAGGGCGCCCTGCTCGGCGGTTGGCTCCCCGCCTGGGGCATCGTCTACCAGCCCGTCGCCTTCTTCCTCTTCTTCATCGCGATGATGGCCGAGACCAAGCGGGCCCCCTTCGATGTGCCGGAGGGCGAATCGGAGATTGTGGCCGGCTACTTCACCGAGTTCTCCGCGCTCAAGTTCGGTGCCATCCAGCTCTCGGAGTATGTGGGCACCATCTTCGTCGGCGCGCTGGTTGCCACCATCTTCTTCGGCGGCTGGCAGGTGCCCTTCCTCTACGGCGACGGCTTCCACTTCGGCAGCGGCGGCGTTGATATCGCCGTCCCCTACGAGGGCGTGGTTGCGCTCCGGCTGGTGGCCTTCATCGCCAAGACCCTCTTCTTCGTGCTCCTTCAGTTCATGCTCCGCTGGACGCTCCCCCGCTTCCGCTACGACCAGATCATGAACCTCGGCTGGAAGATTCTTCTGCCCATCTCCATCGCAAACCTCGTCATCACAGCCATCATCGTACTGGCGTTCTGAGAGCCCCCATGTCTGTGACCGTCCGCATCACCCAGCGCCCCGAGCGCACCCTCCGCGTCCAGGCCTACATCCCGGAGGTCATCCGCGGCCTCTCCGTGACCACGCGGCAGATGCTCCGAAACCTCTTCGGCGGCAAAGACATCACCACCATCCAGTATCCCGAGGTCAAGCGGCGCTACCCCGAGCGCTACCGCGGCCTCCACCGCCTCATGCACCGCGACGACGGCCAGGTGCGCTGCGTGGCCTGCATGTGCTGCTCCACCGCCTGCCCCGCCAACTGCATCCACATCGTGGCGGCCGAGCACGACGACAACGGGATTGAGAAGTATCCCGCGACCTTCGTCATCGACGAGCTCCGCTGCATTGTCTGCGGCTTCTGCGTGGAGGCCTGCCCCTGCGACGCCATCCGCATGGACTCGGGCGTGCATGTGCAGCCCTTCCTCGACCGCGACACCGCCTTCTTCGACAAGGGCGAACTCCTGAGCCGCGGCACCGCCTCGATTGCTACGCAGGGCGGTACCTTCAAGGGCAGCAGCCACAGTCACCACTGATGGCAGGAGGCGGCAGTCGCACGCCGCGCTGGCTCGCCTGGGCCACGCTGCTGCTCCTCGCCCTGCTCTGCGGCCTCTCCTTCTGGTCGCAGTGGTATGACGCCCAGCGCATGCCGACCCCCGAGGTCATCGCCCAGGGCAACGCCGCGCTGATGAAGGAGTTTGCGCCGGGCGACGCCATCCGCGTGCGGCCGCAGTGGTTCGACGGCCCCATCGTTGGCGTGGGCCCCAAGCCCATCCTCTACGGCCTCGACCTCGACCCCTACGACCGCCACCGCTTCAAGCGACTCTGGCTGCTCTCGTCGTGGGACCATGCCGAAGAGGCCGCCATCGACCGCGGCGCCTGGCTCGCCGGCGGCACCAAGACCCGCTTCGACGCCGGCCACTACCGGGTGGAGGTGGGCACCATCCAGCAGCCGGAGACGGTGCACTGGGACGGCTACACCGCCATCCGAGACGCCGTCGTGGAGAAGCTGCCGCCCAAGGGGGCCGCCGTCCGATGCGACCGCTGGGATGCCAACGCCTGGCAGTGCGGCCGCACCGACCCCTACCTCTTCGTCGGCCCGGCCTTCCGCGAGATGGACGACTCCTTCCGTGAATGCATCGCCGCCAACGGGCTGCCCGGGCAGGCCGCCTGGTCCATCCGCTGGCCGAGCGTGACGATGGGCAAGAAGCTCCGCTTCAAGGCGGGCAACACCTACTACGCCCACCGGCTGCCGCGCGGCAGCGAGGTGGCCATCGAGGCGATGATTGACGGCAAGCGGGTCTTTGCGACAACCTACGGGCCGCACCAGCTCGGCTACCCCGAGACGGTCATCCCCACGCCAACCTGGGCTGGCAAGCAGGCCGATGTGGAGTTCCGCATCAGCGCCAAAGACCACCTCGACCGCTTCTTTTGCTTCCGTCCGCAGACCGTCTCAGAGTAGTGTTCCAGAACGAGGGACCACATGGAAGCAGGCGCGACAATCGGTCAGTATGTGTTGCAGCGCCAGCTGGCTGTTGGCGGGATGGCCGAGATCTGGCTGGCGACCACGCAGGGGCCGGCGGGCTTCCAGAAGGATGTGGTCATCAAGCGCATCCTGCCGCAGTTCGCGAACGACGCGCGCTTTGTGGAGATGTTCCTCGATGAGGCGCGGCTGGCGGCCTCGCTGAGCCACCCCCACATCGTCTCCATCTTCAACCTTGGCCAGGACGGCGACAGCTACTTCATCGCGATGGAGTTCATCGAGGGCTTCGACCTGAGCCGGCTCATT
>CANMDT010000057.1 GCA_947496715.1 Myxococcales bacterium | reverse complement strand
CGGACGGTGCCGGTCTTTGCGCGCATGACGATGGAGTGCGTCTCGCAGACACCGCCCGACTCAAAGCGGACGCCCTTGAGCATATCGCCACTGGTGACGCCGGTGGCCGCGAAGAGGATGTCTCCGTAGGCGAGGTCATTGATGGAGAGGACGCGGTGGACATCCTGACCTGGCATCATGGTCTGGGCCCGCTCGATCTGCTGATCGTTTTTGAAGAGGAGCCGCCCCTCCATCTCGCCGCCCAAGCACTGCAGTGCTGCGGCAGCAAGGACGCCTTCGGGTGCGCCGCCCGTGCCGAGGAGGAGGTCGATGCCGGTCTCCTCGTGGCAGGTAGCGATGGCGGCATGGACGTCGCCATCCTGGATGAGGCGGATGCGCGCTCCGGCGGCGCGGACTTCACGGATAATGTCTTCGTGGCGGGTGCGGTCGAGGATGATGACGGTGAGGTCTTCGACGGGCACGCCCTTCTTGGCGGCGAGCTCAATGAGGTTCTGCGTGGGCGACTTGCGCACGCTGATGACGCCGCGGCCGAGCGGGCCGGAGGCAACCTTCTCCATGTAGACATCGGGGGCATGGAGGAAGCAGCCGCTGGGGCCTGCCGCGAGCACCGCAAGGCCGCCGGCGCGACCGTAGGCGCAGAGGCTGGTGCCTTCGAGCGGGTCGAGTGCGATGTCGAGCGTAGGGGCCCCCGCGCTGGCGCGGCCGACCCGCTCTCCGATGTAGAGCATGGGCGCCTCGTCGCGCTCCCCTTCACCGATGACGACGGTGCCGTCTATGTCGAGACCCGAGAAGGCGGTCCGCATGGCGGTTACGGCAGCGTCGTCGCTGAGGTCGGCGTCGCCCCGTCCCATGGTTCGGGCCGCGGCAATGGCAGCAGCTTCGGTAACGCGGATGAACTCAAGCGCCAGATTGCGATCCATGACAAGACCTCTCGGGGCCGAAGCAGTCGGCCAGTAGATTGTGAACCGCGCAGCCCATCATCGATGGCTGCGTCGCGGGTAGCTGTCTACCGCATGGCCTGCTGCGATTCAATCCGAAGCCCACGTTGTGACGAATCGATGGGGCGCGAGGTTGTTGACAGCCCGCCTGCCATGCGGGAGTATTTTTGGGCGTCGGAGAGCGTTCCGGCCGATTCGCCCAGGGAGGGCAGTCTGGAACGTTTCGGCCCCTACGACATCATCAAACCGCTGGCATCGGGGGGCATGGCAACGACCTACCTGGCTCGCCTGGCAGGGGCGCCTGTAGGCCAGGAGATGGTGGTGAAGCGCATCCTAGCGGAGCTGCGCGACGACCCCGAACTGCGCGCCCTCTTCGGCGCAGAGGTCGGCGTCGCGCAGCAGCTCGACCACCCCAACATCGTCAAGGCGATGGCGCCGCTGGAGGTCGCTGGCGAGCTGGTGCTACCGCTCGAGTTTGTCTGGGGCGAAGACCTCCGTTCGCTGGCGGAGCGGGCGCTGGTGACGGGTCGGCCGCTGCGCGCGAGTGAGGTGGTCTTCATCATCGCCGAGGCGGCGCGCGGACTTCATCATTTTCACACGCGCCAGAGCGCAGGCGGACAGCTGCTCGGCCTCGTGCACCGCGATGTGTCGCCGCCCAATCTGATGGTGGACTACACGGGCCGCGTGAAGGTTCTCGACTTCGGGATAGCGCGCGCCGAAGCGGCCTTCATGGAGGTTCGGCCGGGCCAGCTTCCGGGCAAGTTTGGCTACATGTCGCCAGAGCAGGTGGACGGGCTCGAGGTGACGGGTGCTCCGGACCAGTTGGCGCTCGGCGTGGTGCTGTATGAGCTGACGATGATGCGGCGGCTCTTCAAGGCCGATAGCGACATGGCGACGATGCGGCTGGTTTCGCGCGCGAACATCGGCGAGCCGACCAGCCTGGTTCCCGGCTTTTGGCCAGCGCTGTCGGCGATCATGATGCGGGCACTCGCCCGAGAGCCGCGCGACCGGTTCGCGGACTGTGCCGCGCTCGCCGCCGCACTCGACGCGCTCGATTTGGGTGAGGCGCGTTGTGGGGAGCGCCAACTCGGCGAGGTGATTCGTGCACTCTTCGCCGACCACATCGCCGAGACACGAGCGGTGCTGGGAGCGAACTATGGCGGGCCGTTGCCGCTCGATGCGCCCGAGCGGCGGCAGCGGTTTGGCGCAGGGGGTCCGAGCCCGCTGCTGGCCGGGGATGCTGACCGGCTCTCTGGAGAACTCGACGCGGAAGTGGCCGATCATACACTGCGCGTTCGCACGGTCGCGTCGGGCCTGCGTGGTGGGGCAGCAGGCACGAGGCCTGCGTGGCGCGCGGCAGGTCTGGCTGTGGGCCTGTGCCTCCTGCTCTGGCTGCTGTTCCGTGCTCTTGCCGGCTAGTCGAGCGCGGTTTTCACGGGCGCGAACCGAGAAGTTGGAGAGTTCGGCAAAGTGCGCGTAGCGTGTGCAGAACAGGGTGCGGAGGGTGTTGCTCTCGGGCCTGTGGAGTGTCGCGGAGGGGCGGCGCGTCTGGGGGGCAGCGTGAAGCGGATCTCATACCATAGTCGTAGCGTTGGAATTGTGCTGGCCGTGGTCTTGCTGGGTGGCTGCACGATGCTCGGTGGCGAGGCGGGAGAAGGTACGCTCGCCGAGCGTTTCAAACGCCGGAATGAGTCGCCCGAAGCAAGACGGTTCGGCGCGCAGCTGGGTGAGAAGTTGATGGCAGCGGTCGTGGCGGAGAGCTCCGCGAAGCCGCCGATTACACAGCTTGGCGAGAGCTGGGCGGCGGCGTTGCACCTGCCTGCCAAAGATCTCCTGCTTGGTCTCTACAGCGCCCATGGCGACCGCCCCATCTTCACCTCCGAAACTGCGATGAACGGGTCGGGCGAGGCGGCCGGCGCCGTCTTCCGAGAGGTCCTCTTCGACGGGATGGACCCTGCCCTGTTCCGCGCGGAGCCGCGGTCAGCGGCGCTGGGCGAGCTCGCCGGCTTCAAGGCACCGACGTTCGGCAAACTGCTGGGGGCCGGCGATCTGGAACGGCTCGACAGCTGGTGGAACGAGTCGGAGGAGCCACGGACAGAGGCCGGAGCGTTGGCGCTGCTGCTCGACCCCGCGGCGTCGCCCTTGCCCCACGTTGCCGCAGCCTACCGGGCGGCGGTGGCGCAGCGGAAGCGGCAGTTCGAACTGTTGGCAACGGTCGAACTCAGCCTCGCGGGCGACTTCCTCACCTGGATAGACCTCCAGCGGGCGCAGAACCGCAACTATCAGTTTCCCTTCCGGCAGGCGCCGGAGATGGATCGGCCCATCGACCCTGTTGCCGAGGCGACGCGGCGGCGCGATGAGACGCTCAGGCTTGCCGCAGAGGGGCTGAAGGCGACGGATGTGGCGGCCTTCCTTACGGGCCTTCGACCTGCCGCGCTCGACTATGCCCCGCTGCAGCAGGCGGTTGGCCGCTACCTCGACTATGCGGCGCGCGACGCGTGGAAGCCGCTGACGGGTACTCAGGTGCTGTCGAAGAAGTCGACCGGAGCGCAGGTGGTGACGCTCCGCGCACGGCTGGCCGCCGAAGGATTTGAAGCTGGCGAGGTGGGCAACGCGACCTTCGACACCGCGCTTCGCAGAGCGCTGCAGTCCTACCAGCGGCTCCGGCAGCTCGCGCCAACAGGCAAGCTGGATGAGCTCACACGCGCCTCGCTGAACCAGCCGCCGTTACGACGGCTCGCGCAGCTCGGTGTCGCCCTCGACAGGTGGCGGCTGAGCCGCGCTGCGGCGGACTTCGGCAAGCAGCACATCTTCGTCAATATCGCCGGATTCGAGGCGTCGCTGCAGGACAAGGGAGAGGAGGTCTACCGCTGGCGGGTGGTGGTCGGAAAGTGGGTGGACCGGGTCAACAAGGATGGAAAGCGGGTCCAGAAGGGGCTCTCGCCTCTCTTCTCGGAGACCCTCGAGTATGTGGTCTTCAACCCCTACTGGAACGTGCCGGCTGGGATTCGTGCCGGGGAGTATCAGTCTAGGATCGATGCCGACCCGACCTGGCTCGAGACGAACCAATACGAGATCTACAGGACCCCCGACGGCATCGAGTGGCTGCGGCAGCTGCCGGGGCCCGACAACCTGCTTGGTGCAGTGAAGTTCCTCTTCCCGAACGACCACAACGTCTACATGCACGACACGCCCGCCAGGGGGTTGTTCGACCAGCCCATCCGCGCCTACTCGCACGGCTGCGTCCGGGTGCACGAGCCCATGAAGCTGGCGGCGCTGCTGCTCAAACGGGATCGGGAGTGGGCAGACAAGCAGGTCGAGAAGTTCATCGAGGAGCAGGTAGAGCTCGCAACGGAGCAGTGGATTGGCCTCCGGCAGAAGATACCGGTGCATCTCGAATATGTGGGCGCGGGGGTTAGCGAGAAGGGCGAGATCGCCTTCTTCGGCGACATCTACCGGCTGGACCGAGAGGCGCTCGCAGCCAAAGAGACCGTGTTTGCGGCAGCCATCGCGGCGTCCAAAGCGAAGGGCGCCGGTACCGTTGCGGCCGACGGCTCGGGCAGCGGCGAGGGTTTGGGCAGCGGCGAAGGAACCGGAAGCGGCGAAGGAACCGGAAGCAACCGGTGAGCCGTAGCAATGGCTTGGAGAGCGACCAGCGGCAGGCTACGCTGTAGTTCGCTCTCTTGACCAGGCTCCGCATGTTGAATCTCCAGCGCTCTCTCAGCACGATCTCTTTGCTCTCGATACTGGCACTGCTCGCCGCCTGCGGAGACGACACCGCCAAGAGCGCAGAAGGCGCTGATGGCGGCGATGGCAGCGCAGAGGCGAGCGGAGACACGGGCGCCGTTGACTCCGGCAGCGGAGCGACGGACGTCACCCCGCAGGATGGCTCAGCCGACAGTTCGCCGCCGGTCGCTCCCTGCAATCCGCTGGCGGAAGAGCTCGACTGCCTGCTGCCCTTCCCATCCGACTTCTTCCTGCAGGCAGACGCGATGCTGCCGAGCGGCCACCGCGTGGTGATTCCTGAGCCCGCCTTGCCAATGCCTGTGCGCGGTCGCGGGCCGCTCGACTTCTCGCGGACGGTGACCTCCGACGGGTTCTCGCCTGGCTCGCAGATTCTGGCGATGCTGCCTGGCGCAGTCGATGGCAGCTCTCTTGCGGGCTACGCACCGCAGGAGCCCGATCTGGCGCTCCGTTCCCTCGATGCAGACTCTCCAACTGTGCTCGTGCAGGTGTCGAACGGCCGCAAGGTTGCCCACATTGCGGAGCTGGATGTGCGGGCACCGCGGCCGGCACGGCAGTCACTCATCATCCGCCCGCTCGAGCGGCTCCTCGCCGGCGAGACCTACGCGGTTGGCATCTCCTCGCTCCGCGACCTCAGCGGAGCAGCCATCGAGCCTTCGCCCGGCTTCCAGGCCCTGCGCGATGGTGCGCCAACCTCCGACGCCAGGCTGCTCGCCGCGCGTGAGACCGCTGAGGCTGTGCTCTTCCCCGCGCTCGCTGCGGCGGGCAAGGAGCGGAGCTCGCTGCAACTGGCCTGGACCTTCACGGTAGGTAGCGACGAGCAGCTCCGCGGCGACCTGCTTCGGATTCGCGGTCTGGCGATCGAGGCGCTGCGCGCTGCACCGCCCGAGATCACGATCGACAGCGTGGAGTTCGACACCTCTGCGCGCGTGGCACGGCTCATTCGCGGACGGATCACGGTACCGCTGTTCCTGGAGTCGTCGGAGCTTGCTGCTGCAGTCTATCGCGGTGCCGACGGGCGGGCCGCGCAGAACGGCACCACCGAGGTCCCCTTCGTCGCGGTCATTCCGAACAGCGTGGTCGCCAGCGGTTCACCTGCCCGTCTGCTTCAGTTCGGACATGGGTTCTTCGGGAACTCCGACGAGGCCACCGAGGGCTACGTAACGGAGTTCGCAGACCGGTTCGGCTTTGTGGTCATCGCGATGAACTGGTGGGGAATGTCGACAGATGATCTGCCCGCGCTCATCCGCGACATCCTGAACGACACCTCGCTCGCGCTCCGCTTCACGGACCGGGTCCATCAGGCGATGATCAACCTGATGGCGCTTGCCGGCGCGCGCGAGCGTCTCGCGGCACTCGAACCCTTCCGGCTCGATGGAAACCCGCTCGTCGATGCTTCCGAGGTCTACTTTCAGGGTATCTCGCAGGGTCACATTCTGGGCGGAACCTACTCCGCAATCTCGCCCGACGTGCGCCACGCGGTGCTGACCTCGGGCGGTGCAAACTTCTCCGGGCTGATGTTCCGCGCTCGGCCCTTCCTTGGCTTCCTGGGCATCATTGCAGCGGCGGTGCCGGACGCGCTGGACCAGCAGAAGTTCGCCACGCTGGCGCAGTTCGCCTTCGACCGGGTCGATCCCTACACCTATTCTGCCTACCTGCTCGGTAACGATCTGGATGGCAGCCGCTTTGACCGACGCGTGCTGATGCAGATGGGGGTCGGCGACAGCGAGGTGCCCAACCTCGGCAGCGAGCTGCATGCCCGAGCCGCAGGGCTGCAGGTCCTCCAGCCGAGCCCGGTCGCGACGCCGCCACTGATGAGCATTGCGGAGGGCAGCGGCGCCGACTCGGCCTTCGCGATTTACGACTTCAACGTTGACCCCTTTCCGAGCGTAACGCCGGCGCCGGCCGACCTAGGCAATGGGGTGCACAACGACCTTCGGCTCCTCACCGCGTCGATGCGGCAGTTGGATGCCTTCTTCCGCCCCGCCGGCCGGGTGGAACAGTTCTGCGACGGCGTCTGCGACCCTGAGTAGCGCTAGACCGCTCTGCGACGGAGGCTGGCGACGAGGCTGACGATGCCGACCGCGCCTACAACCAATGCCGCCGTCTGGGCCTGCTGAAGGCGGGCGAGGAAGCTTGCGGTGTCGCCACCAAAGCCGACAGCGGAGCCGGTATCGGCGGCCATCTGTGCCAGGCGTGGGTCGTCGATGGTGTACTTCACCGCGGTGAGGAAGGCGAGCGACGTGAGCGACGCGGCCACGAGCGTGAACCCGATGTTGCGGGCGGGCCGGCGGGTGGGAGAGACCATCGTCCCGAGGACCGAACAGGCGATAGAGAAGACGATGGAGAAGCCTAGCATGACCTTGCGGACTACAGGCGGCTCCATGGGCATGGCCAACAGGAAGATGGTGGCTGCAATGAAGAAGCCGGCCAAGAAGTGAACGCCGACAGCGAAGGCACCAAGGAGAAATGTCTCGTCGCCCTTCCCTGCCCCGTCGGGTGCTGCCTGTTGTTCCGGTTGCAGTTCGCTCATCTGACCTTCCTCGACGGGCGCAGGGAGGTTGCGCTCGCTCTGCTCGGAGCGTAACCGCGCGGCATGCTGCTCGCCACCATCCCCGAACCCTTTTCTGCGACCGTCGCCCTGCTGGCGCTGGTAGCCTTCTTCGCCGGGTTGGTGGATGCGATCGCCGGGGGCGGCGGGCTGCTTACGTTGCCGTCGCTGCTCGCCGCGGGCATCCCGACCGAGCTGGCGCTGGGAACAAACAAGGGTCAGTCGGTCTGGGGTTCGGGGGCTGCGCTGCGCTCCTTCTGGCAACGTGGGCTGGTGGATAAGGCACGGGCGCAATGGCTCTTCCCGGCAGGGTTCGTGGGGGCGCTGTGCGGCGTCGAGATGGTGCTGCACCTCGACAAGACGCTCCTGCGCCCGGTGGTCCTCGGGCTGCTGCTGGTGGCGGCGGGTTCGATTGCTGCCTACCGTCCGCCCGCGGCCGGCTCGGCCCCGCGTCCGCCCCTAGCGCGAGCCAAGTCGTGGGCGCTGGTCATCGCACTCAGCGTGGGCTTCTACGACGGCTTCTTCGGACCTGGGACGGGCACCTTCCTGATCGTGCTGATGGTGGCCTTGCTGCGCGATGATCTGCTGCAGGCGACGGCCAACGCAAAGGTGGTGAACTTTGCCTCCAACCTGGCCTCGGTGCTCTGGTTTGCCCACGCCGACAAGGTGCTCTGGCACATCGCGCTGCCTATGGGTGTGGCTCAGCTTGCGGGCGGCACGCTCGGCGCTCGGATTGCGGTCAAAGAGGGGCAGCTGCTGGTGCGCCGGGTGACGCTCGGCGTAGCGGCGGCGCTGGTGCTCAAACTCTCGCTCGACCTGCTCGTCTAGGGCTTGCCGCTGCCGGCCGGTGGAGCGGCTGCCGTTACCGGCGCGATGGTGTCGTCGAGAAGAGCTGAGGCGAGCCAGGCAACAGAGGCCCTGACAGCAGGCCAACGGTCGTCGCCGAAGCCGGGGGCGGTAGGGAGCGGCAGCCAGAGGAGCGGTGCGCCCTTGCCGCGGCTCCAGCCGGCCATGGAGCCATCGCTTGTGCCGTCCGCTCGCTTCGCCGACCAGCCACCCGCCTCGTTGCTGAACGAAACTCGCGTTGCGCCGCTCTCCAGCGCAGTCGGGGCACCGGCGGTGAGGATGAGGCGTCCCCAGGGCTGCGCATCGCGCGTCACGGTCACCTCGGAGGGCTGGCGCAGAAGCTCGACCTTCGTGAAGCCGTCGCAGGCAAGCGAGGCGCGACCGGCTGCAGCATCGAGCGCGCCGCGGCACCAGGGCCGGCCGTCGGCGGTGAGCAGTTCGAGCCCCGCAGCGGTGGTGCGGAGATGGCTGCCGCGCTCACCCGGTCCGGCGTAGTGGCGGAGCGCCGTACGGCTCACACGCATGCGCTCCACGGCAACGCCGTTGGCGTCGAGCCTCCGTACCAACGAACCGGACGGCTGCTCGTTGCCCCAGTCAAAAGCCGACGGAGCGGCAACCTGCTCTGGCTCCTGGCAGGCAACCAGAAACAGCAGACCGACCAGCGCTGCGAGACGGAGAGGCGCGGCGGACATGCTGCCTCCTAGTTGAAGGGGATGTTCAGGTTTCGACGAACCTGGTCCAGGATGCCGTTGACGAAGCGGGGCGTCTGCTCCTCGCCATAACGCTTGGCGATCTCCATGAGCCCGTTGACGGTTCCGCGCGCGCGGGGACGGTCGGTAGAGATGAGTTCGGCCACGCCGATGCGGAGCAGGGTGCGGTCGATGGGCGGCATGCGGTCGAGACGCCAGCGGGGCGAGGCGGTCCGGATGTGCTCATCGATGAGGGCCATCTGGTGGGCGACGAGATGAACGGTCTCGGTGACCTCATCGCGCATGGCCTCCCACTCGTCGCGCTCGGGGATGAAGTCGTCGAAGCGGTCGACCCGGTGGTAGGGGCTCACCTGCTTGGCGGTGAGCGGTTCGGCGGTTCCTACGATGGCTTCGTCCACGGAAGCGAGCGAGGCCAGCGGCGGCTGCCCGTTGAACTCCGCTGCGTAGAGGACCCAGAGAGCAAGTTCGCGTCGACGGTCTTCGTGGGTTGCGCGCTCGGGGATCACAGGACTTTGCCCAGATTGGCCATCTCGATGGCAACCAGGGCTGCCTCTGCACCCTTGTTGCCCATCTTGGTTCCAGCGCGTTCGATGGCCTGCTCGATGGAGTCGGCCGTGATGACCCCGAAGGCAATCGGCACGCCCGTCGCAACGGAGACCTGCGAGATGCCCTTGGTGGCCTCTCCCGCGACGTAGTCGAAGTGGGGCGTCGAGCCGCGGATGACCGCGCCGATCGCGATGATCGCATCATACTTGCCGGACTTGGCGAGTTTGCTCACGGCAAGCGGGATCTCGAAGGCGCCGGGGACCTTGATGAGGGTCGTTGCGGAGGCGTCTCCGCCGTGGCGCTCGATGGTGTCGAGCGCGCCCTCAACGAGCCTGTCGGTGATGAAGTGATTCCATCGGGTCGTCACAATGGCGAGACGGAGACCTGTCGCGACGAGCGAGCCTTGGATGCACTGAGCCATGTTGTTCACACCGTGAAGGAGAGAGAGAGTTGGTTACTTCTGCGCGTCAGGGCGCGGGATGGGTTCATAGGCTTCGACCGTGAGGCCGTAGCCCTCGAGGCCGCCAATCTGGTGGTCGCTCGAGGAGAGGATGGACATGCGGGAGACGCCGCAATCACGGAGGATCTGGGCACCGATGCCGAGGTCGCGCAGGGCAGCCTTGGGGCGGTTCACCGAGGCGGGCGCGCCGAAGTTCGGGGCGAGGCGGCGAATGGTGGCCGCGTCGTTGCGGTCGACAGCGAAGGTGGCCAGACTCTCGAAGCGGCTGACCTCGGGCTTGTGGAGGTAGACGAGGACGCCGACGCCGGCCTCGGCGATCATCTGCATGGCGCCGTGCAGCTGCCAGCCGCCACGCACCTGGGTGCCGCGGAAGACATCGCCGACCAGGGCTGGATGCTGGACGCGGACGCGGACAGGCTCGGTCGCCGTCGCAGGGTCGCCCAGGACGAGGGCGAGGTGCTCTCCACCGTCAACCTGGCTGCGGTAGGCGCGGAGCTTGAAGCCGGCATGGGCCTCGCAGGGGAAGGGAATCTCGGCAACCAGCTCGATGAGCGGGTCGGTCTGGAGGCGGTAGTCGATCAGGTCTGCGACCGAGGCGATGAGCAGCCCATGCTCGGCTGCAAACTTCTCCAAGTCGGGCATGCGCGACATGGTGCCGTCGTCGTTGAGGATCTCACAGATCACAGCCGCAGGCTTGAGGCCCGAAAGGCGGGCGAGGTCGACGCTGCCCTCCGTCTGCCCGGTGCGGACCAGCACGCCACCCTTGCGGGCACGGAGCGGGAAGATGTGGCCCGGGTAGACGAGGTCGGCGGCAGTCGCATTGTCGTCGACCGCGACCGCGATCGTGCGTGCGCGATCGGCTGCCGAGATGCCGGTCGTGACGCCCTCACGGGCCTCGATCGAGACCGTGAAGGCGGTGCCGAACTGGGCCGAATTCTGCTGCACCATCATGGGGATTTTGAGCTCTTCGAGGCGCTCTTCCGTCAGCGTGAGGCAGATAAGTCCACGACCATGCTTGGCCATGAAGTTGATGGCCTCGGGCGTTGCAAACTCGGCGGCAACGACGAGGTCGCCTTCGTTCTCGCGGCCTTCGTCGTCGACGAGGATAATGAGGTCTCCCTTGCGAAAGGCCTCGAGGATTTGCGGTATGGTTGCGAGCGGCATCAGAGTTCCTTTACTCGTTCAGATAGCCATTGTCTTTGAGCAGCGTCTGCAGGCGCGCATCGGAGCTTGCAGCGGAGGCACCGCCCCAGTTCAGGAGGCGGCGCACATGCTTGGCCAGCATGTCGGTCTCAATATTGACGGAGGCTCCAACCGCAAGGGCCGCGAGACCTGTCTTGTCTTGCGTGTGGCGGATAATCATCACCTCAAAGCCGTCTGCGGTGAGCTGGTTGATGGTCAGCGAGACACCGCTCACCGCGATTGACCCCTTCTCGACGAGGTCGGGGAGCAGGTCAGCCGGAATGGCGAAACGGAGCACCACACAGGCGCCCTCATCGCGGCGTTCCACGAGCCTACCGACGCCGTCCACATGGCCCTGCACAAAGTGTCCGCCGAGACGGTCGCCCACCGCGAGCGCACGCTCGAGGTGGAGGCAGGCGCCCTGCTTCAACTCGCCAAGGTGGCTCCGGCGCAGGGTCTCCGCAGAGAGTTCCACGGTGAAGGTGTCGTGACTCAAGCGGGTGACGGTGAGGCAGCAACCATCGACCGCGATGCTCTCGCCGAGCGCAAAGGTGGCGGCGTCGAGCGCTGTTCGGATTTCGAAGACCGCATCGTTCCCGCTCCGAGAGAGGGCCGACAGCGTGCCAACATCCTGAACGAGTCCGGTGAACATCTTGAGAGCCAGAGAACGGTGGAAGAGACGGCAGAATCCGCTGCGCAAACTCTAGGCATCGAGGGGCCTGCCGTCAAACGGAGCGCGGCCGTCTGAGCGCACTTCGGGCCTTCAGCGGGGCGCGATGGAGCCGGTGACCAGGAGGTCGGGACCGACCTGCTCGTAGGAGATATCCGAGAGCCGCGCTGCGACCGCGGGTGCATCGAAACCGTTACCTCCGATAGCCGACAGCGCACGCTCGCCGCCCAGCAACAGCGGTGCATAGAAGAAGCGCACGCGGTCGATCACGCCCGCGTCAAGCAGCGCGCCGGCAAGCGTCGCACCACCCTCCACAAAGAGGCTGAGGCAGCCGCGGGCGACCACAGCGTCCAAGATGGACTGCACCGACAGCCGGCCATCCTGCAACGGCAGGCAGTCCACCTCGACGCCACGGGCACGCAGCAAGGCAACCCGCTCCGGGTCCGCATCGACGCCGCAGAGGACCACGGTGGGAGCCGCTCCATCGTTGAAGAGTGTCGCCTCGAGCGGAGCCGAGAGCCGCGTGTCGAGAACAAACCGGGTAGGCTGAACTGCGGCATCGACCCCGCGCGCGGTCAGCTGCGGGTTGTCGGCGCGCAGCGTGCCGGCACCCACCAAGATGGCATCGTGCTCGGCGCGCCAGCGGTGGACCCGCAGGCGGGCGGCCTCCGAGGTGATCCAACGGCTTGTGCCGTCGCGCGAGGCGATGCGGCCATCGAGCGACATCGCCAGTTTGAGCGTCACAAAGGGGCGCCGGCGCGAAATCACGGAAACGAAGCCCTCGTTCAGCGCTCTACACTCGGCCTCGAGCGTGCCCAGCGCGGTCTCGATGCCGGCGTCGGCGAGGCGTAGCAGCCCCTGACCGGAGACGCGCGGGTTGGGGTCGATCATGCCGGCGACGACCCGGGCAACACCCGCCTCGATCAGCGCGTCTGCACAGGGGGGCGTGCGACCGAAATGGCTGCAGGGCTCGAGGTTGACGAAGATCTCTGCCCCGCGCGCGAGGTCGCCGGCGTCGCGCAGCGCCTCGACCTCTGCGTGGGCGAGCCCTGCGCGCAGGTGGAAGCCGCGGCCTACGACCTCGTCGCCGCGCACGATGACGCAACCGACCATGGGGTTGGGTCGGGCGGTGCCGCGCCCCTTGGCGGCCTCGTGCAGGGCGAGCCGCATGAAGTGCTCGTCGCGACTGCTCACGCTCCCTCCCCGTCGGCTTCGGGGGCCGCGCCTGGCAGACCGTCGCGAAGCCTCTCTGCAGCCCGAAGGAACTCGCCGACCTCCTGGAAGGAGCGGTAGACGCTGGCAAAGCGGAGCCAGGCGACCTGATCGAGCTTCTCGAGCTCCTCCATCACGAGGTCACCGAGCGACCGCGACGGGACCTCCGCGGCACCGAACTCCCCGAGTCGGAGTTCGACGCGGTCGGCGAGCGCCTCGATGGTGTCGATGGAGATGGGGCGCTTCTCGCAGGCTCTGCGGAGGCCGGCGAGGAGCTTCTCGCGCAGGTAGGGTTCGCGGCGGTCATCGCGCTTGATGATGAGCGGGACAGGCTGCTCGATGCGCTCATAGCTTGTGAAGCGTGCGCTGCAGGCCTCGCATTCGCGGCGTCGGCGGATGCTATCACCCTCGCGTGACTGGCGGCTATCAATGACGCGGTCTTCGAGGTGACCGCAGCGTGGGCAGCGCATCGCGCTCCTCCTTACGGGAGCGGAGCGTTGAGTTTGGCGACTCGGCGCGCGTGGCGCCCGTCGTTGCCGGGCGTGAAGGAGGCACGCGCGAAGGCCTCGATGTTCTCGCGCATGAGCTCGGGTCCGATGACACGGGCGCCCAGCACGAGGATGTTTGCGTCGTTGTGCTCGCGCGCCATCCGGGCGGAGTAGGGATCGGAGACAAGCGCGGCGCGGGCTCCGAGAACCTTGTTGGCGGCGATCGACATGCCGATGCCGGAGCCACAAATGAGAACACCCCAGGCGCCCTCCCCTGCGACAACGCGGCGGGCAAGCTCCTGCGCGAAGTCGGGGTAGTCGACGGGGGTAGTGTCGAAGGGACCGAGATCGACCGCTTCGAGTTCAAGCGCGGTCAGCAGGCGTACGAGGTCACGCTTGGTGTCTACGCCAGCATGGTCAGATGCGATCAGGACCTTGGGCTTCGACATGGTGCGACCTCCGATACGCCTTGGCCGCGCTGCCGTTACTCGGCGACGACGACCACGGGGATGATCTGACGGCCCCGGTAGGTTCCGCAGGCGCGGCAGACCGTGTGGGGGAGCTTGTCGGCATTGCAATGGGTGCAGATG
Source organism: Myxococcales bacterium (assembly GCA_947496715.1). Taxonomy (GTDB): domain Bacteria; phylum Myxococcota_A; class Bradymonadia; order REDH01; family REDH01; genus CAIWGR01. The sequence goes on along the minus strand of CANMDT010000057.1, from coordinate 5,113 downwards.
CTGCGGTTCTTTCCAGCAAGCTTGCTGTTGGCCGAACGGCGGGTGCGGGTGCGCTGCTTGGAGAATCTACGCTTTGGTTGGGCCATGACACGAACCTGATGGTGGAGCCTCGAGGCTCAGTTCTTCTTGATAGTCTGGGCTTGAAGGGCTCGCAGCGCTGCCCAACGGGGGTCGGGGAGCGGTGTCTCAGCTTCTTCAGCGGAGGCGCGCAGGTACTCGACCGCCGTGCAACTGTCAACCAGACACTTGGGAACGGGGGAGAGGTCGAGAAGGATGGCCTCGCGCACAATCTCGAAGAGGTCGACCTCGTCGCCATCGTAAAAGCTCACATCGAGATCGTCGGCCGTCAGCTCCATCCCCTCTTCCTCGGTGATGTCCGAGGTCGCGAAGGCCGAGCGCGGCAGGAGCGTCCAGCTGAGTTTGAGCAGCATCGTCTCGTGGTTGCGCTCGAGGCAACGGGCGCAGGAGAAGATGACCGGCGCCGTGATGGTACCCTTGACCATCAGCGTGGTGTCGTAGCGCTCCACATCGAAGGCCACCTCGCAGGCTGCGCCATCGAGTTCGTAGAGATCGTCGACCTCCTTGATGATGGCCTCGAAGGTGGCGGCGGGGACGGAGAAGGCCACGGGGTTTGCCCCTTCATGGAGCTTAGTGATGTCGATTTTCATGGTGGCTGGCTTACAGAGGTGGCTGCATCGGTCATCCGAGCGGGCCCACCCTAGAGGCTCGGCGTTGGCGCTGCCAGCAGAATGGCCTTGAGATCGCGATCATCGAAGGCGATGCCCAGGCCGCCGAAGTAGTCGGTGGAGCGGGTGTTCATCCAGTCGTCGACGCCGCCGTGAAGGAAGATGTGCGACCAGATGGCGTCGGGCGGGACCAGAGCCCCCACGCTCCAGAGAGCCCAGGTCCGGAGCCTGGGGTGGTCTGCCGCCTGAAAGTCGAAGAGATCGGCGCGCAGTTCGAGGTGATCGTTCCAGGTCCAGAGGTTGGCGCCGATACCCCCCGTTCCCTCGATGAGCCCGAAGCGGCCACCGAGCAGGAGGCTGCGCGACGGCATTACGGGCCAGCGGTGGCCAAGCGTGAAGGAGAGTTCAAGGCTGTCGGTGGTCTGCTTCTTGCTCTCGAGAACGATGGGGGTCTCGGTTGGATCGTCGGTGCCGCGGAGCGAGGTGCTGGTGCTGGTGGTTCCGCGCGGGTCGGCGACAATCTCCAGATTGTAAAACTTGTCGCGATCGGGCCGCAGGACGATCCCGACGACACTCTTGATGGCCTCATCCTGGGCGCCATAGGCGCTGCGGAACTCGACCTCGGTCTTGAGGTCGGTCACCCGCTGCACGAAGCCGTTGGCGGTGGTCACAAGCTGCGTGGCCTGATCAGAGATGGTCGGATCGTTGATGAGTTTGCCGATGGTCCCTTCGCCGCGGTCGAGCCGTTCGGTCACCCGCTGCACATTCTCAAGGCTATAGTTGATCCGGTCGAGCGCCTCCTGCGCGCTCGCGAGCGTGCCTTTGACCGAGGCAAGGCCGGCATCGACCTCGCCGGAGGAGCGGCTCACGATGCCCCGCAGGTCGTTGGTGATGATGGCGATGTCGGCCATGATGTGGGCGGTGTCGCGGCTGGTCTGCTCGACCATGGCGCGCATGCTTGCGGAGGTGGCATCGGTGTTGGCGACGATACGACCCATCGCGGCCTGGTTGGCGGTGAGCAGCGAGCGGAGCACCTCGACGCTCTTGGCCGTGTCGTCGATGACCCGCTGCATCTGCTTGGCGTTCTCCTCGTTGCCGAAGACCGTCGCCATGTTGGAGGTCACCTTCTTTACGTCATGCGTGATGCCCTCCACATCGCCGGCAATGACATTCATCTTGTCGACGATGGCGTTGGGCGAGGCCTCGGAGATGACCACGGTGATCTCGTCGCCGTCGGCAAGCCGCTTGCCGCGCAGACCGGGCGTGAGTTCGAGATAGAAGGCGCCGACCAGCGAGGTGCGTCGCTTGGCGAGCGTGACCGCATCTTTGAGGCGGAGCACACCTTCGCTGTCCTTGAAGGTCTCGCCGGCGAAGAGGGTGACATCAGGCTTCACCCGCATCCGGATCATGGCCTGCGGGCCATCGAGTTCCACACCCTCCACCAGACCGACCTCGATGCCGGCGAGCACCACGCGGCTCTTCACTGTGAGCCCCGATGCATCGGCGATGCGGGCGTACAGGCGGTAGCCGTCACCTTCTCCAAGCGCGTCGCTGTTGACCCGCGCCAGCATCAGGACGGTCGCGACGAGCGCGCCGATCATGACCAGCCCAACCTTGAAGGGTGTGACCCAGCTGTTCAAAGGCGACCGCCGTGGAGAGAGGTGGAGAGACTCACGTGAACATTGCCGCCGTGAGGAAGTAGTTTAGCACGAAGATGGCAACCGAACCAAAGACGACGGCGTTGGTCGTGGCTTCTCCCACACCCTTCGCGCCACCCTTGGCGGTGTAGCCGCGGAAGCAGCCGACCGCCGAGACGGTCAGGCCAAAGACCGCAGCCTTGATGACGCCGTTGGTGAGGTCGGAGGGCTCGAGGTCGGAGGCGATGCTGCCGAAGAAGGCCCCCTCGTCGACACCCAGCCAGAGGACCGAGACCGCCCACGCTGCCGTCATGCCGACAAAGTTGAAGAGCATGGTCAGCAGCGGCATCATCAGCGTGGTCGCAACGATGCGGGGGGCTATGAGATACTGCACGGGGTCGACCGCCATGACCTCCATGGCGTCGATCTGTTCGGTGACCCGCATGGTTCCGAGCGTAGTCGCCATGGCGGAGGCGTTGCGGCCTGTAACCATGAGTGCCGTGAAGACGGGGCCTAGCTCCCGGGTGAGGGTGAGCGCGACGGCCGAACCGACCAGGTGTTCGGAGTCGAACATCCGGAAGGCGACGATGGACTGCATGGCCATGACAGCTCCGGCGAAGGAGCCTGTCAGAAGGACGATGAAGAGGGAGCCGAAACCGACATCATCCATTGCATCGAGGAAGACGCGGAAGCGGTAGGGCGGCTTGAGCGTCGCGCGGAGCGCCTGTGCCGTGAGCATCCCCATCGCGCCGATATCGGTGACGAAGTCGATGCCCGACCGCCCGATCTCTTCAATCGTGCGTCGGAGGCTCGATCCTGTCGGAGGTACAGTCTGCATGGCGGCTTGATACCGCCTCGCTCAGATGGCCGCAACTTCGCGGCCGGCGAGCTATTCGGGCTGGAACACGACCGTGGTGCGGAGCCGGAGCGGCTGCGCCTGCGGGCTGCGCGGGATGAGGAGGGTTCCAAGGCGGGCGATACTGCAGGCGGTTACCGCGGCATCGCCGAGGACGTCGATGCGGGTCTCGACCCCGTCCACCTCACCCGCGGCACCGAGGTTGAATCCAAGGACGAGTGCCCCCTTGAGCCCACCGTTTTCGGCGAGCGCGCGGGCGTAGCAGCCGACGATGCGCTCTTCGACCGCGGCACGGAGCAGGCTCGCCTCGGCATCGGCAAAGGGGCGCCCGCTCTCGACCTCCAGTCCGGTGACCTCTGCGCGGGGTGCAGCGGTCAGAGCGTTGCCGTTGAGCACCCCGCCGCGCCGCGAGCGTTCTGCCGTGCCGTGCGGACTCTCCACCGAGGCGTAGATGGCGTCGCTGAGCGGATCGAAGAGGGTGGCTTCGAGGAGGCGCCCATGCAGCCGCGGCACCATGCCGGCGTCGGCAGACTCGCAGAGCGGACGGTCGCCGCTATCGCCTGCCATGGGGCTGAAGTCGAAGATCAGTTTGAGTGCAACGCCGCCGAGCCGGTGGGCAGCAATCAGGTCGGCGGCGGAGTCCTCGTCCATGACAAAGCCGATGGAGGTCCCGTCGAGGACGATGGTGGCAGCCCCACCGAGCAGCGGGAGCCCAGCGGTGGTCGAGACAACCAGATGCTCGATGTCGTCGGCGAAGGGGAGAAACTGAAACTCGCCCGGCGCGATGACGGCCTCGTGCGACTGCAGCCCGATACGGGCCCGTTCGCGGGCCTGGTTCCTCGTCTGGATGAGCGCGGCCCAGCTCTGAGGCAGGCCTGCGTCAGACAGTGGCGCTGCGGGCCAGGCGTCACCCGAAGTCAGGCTCTTTCCAGCCTCGCAGAACTGCCGCAGCTGCTCGGCGGAGCGGAGCACATCGGCCTCTGCAGCGACCGGCAGCAGGGCGAGCGAAAGGATGAAGATGGGTGTGTGTCGCATGGTAGGAGCGGCAACCCTGTGGCAGCGGACGAACATTCCCGCAGCGGGCAGAAGTCGGTGGGGCTTGCCACCGCTGACCGCGACGGTCAAACTGTTCTCATGCTCCCATGCGAAAGAGGAGGAGAGCCTGCCCGTCTGATGCGATCGGCCGGACAGCTGCTCGTCCTGATCGCGCTTGCCTTCACGGCAGGCGGAGCGGGGTCTGCGTGGAGTGAGCCGCCGGCTGCCTCGGCGCCTCCGCAGGCACCGCAGAGCGCGCTGCCGTTCGAGCTGACTTCGCTCGCGCACGAGTCGCTCGCCGCGCAGATTGCCTACTTCTCCGGCCCTGGACGCCGGCAGGCCGCTGCGCTCATAAGCCGTGTAGGAACGCTACGCCCGGAACTCGAGGCAGCCCTCGACAGCGTCGGTGCGCCGCACGAGCTCGTCTGGGTGGCGGCGCTCGAATCGGGCTTCGACCCACGGGCAGGCAGCCGCAGCGGCGCGGCCGGCCTGTGGCAGTTCATCCCTGTGGCCGCCGATGGGTTCGATCTGGCGCACAACGGCCGTGTGGACGAGCGGCGCCATATACGCGCCTCCACCGAAGCAGCCGGGCGCCTGCTCACCGATCTGCGACGCGATTTCGGCTCATGGCCGCTGGCGCTCGCGGCCTACAACATGGGGCCCTACGGCGTGCGAGGCTTGCTCGCCGGCCAGACCCCGACCGACTTTTGGACCTTCGAGCGCAACGGGCTGCTCCCCGGATCGGTGCGTCGCTATGCGGCGAAGATTCTGGCGCTTGCGGTCGTGGCATCGGACCCCGAACGGTACGGCCTGCGAGGCCTCCAGACAGCACGGCCGCGGGAGGTGGCAGAGTTCGCCGTTCCGAGCGAGATGACGCTGGCCGAGCTGGCGCGCGGCGC
>CANMDT010000056.1 GCA_947496715.1 Myxococcales bacterium | reverse complement strand
GACGGACCCCATCCCCCGCAAAGTAGAGGCCCGGGATCTGCGACCAGTAGGCCGCCTTGAACCGCTCATCGTCGCCCCAGATGGTGCGGATCATCGAGGGCCAGGGCTTGCGAATCACCAGGAAGCCACCCTCGCCGAGCGGCCGGCTGTTGCCCTCCATGTCGACCACATCGGCCATGATGCCCGGTAGCGGCAGCGTCGCGGTCCCCGGCACCAGCGGCGTCGCGCCCGGCAGCGGGCTGATCATGATCGAGCCCGTCTCGGTCTGCCACCAGGTATCGACGATGGGGCAGCGCCCGCCTCCGATCACCCTGTGGTACCAGGTCCAGGCCTCGGGATTGATCGGTTCGCCCACGCTGCCGAGCAGCCGCAGGCTCGAGAGGTCGTGCCGCGCGGGGTGGTCGTCGCCCCAGCGGATGAAGGCGCGGATGGCCGTCGGCGCCGTGTAGAAAATCGTGACCTTGTAGCGGGCGATGATCTCCCAGAACCGGTCGGGCTCGGGGTGGTTGGGCGCCCCCTCATACATGACCGAGGTAGCCCCGTTGCTGAGCGGGCCATAGACCACATAGCTGTGGCCGGTCACCCAGCCGATGTCGGCCGTGCACCAGAAGACGTCGTCGTCGCGCAGGTCGAAGACTAGCCTGCTGCTGTAGGTGGCACCGAGCAGGTAGCCGCCCGTGGTGTGGAGCACCCCCTTCGGCTTCCCCGTCGACCCCGAGGTATAGAGGATGAAGAGCGGGTGCTCGCTGTCGAGCGCGGGCGCCTCGTGCGATGGCGAGGCGGCCTCCATGAGCGCCTCCCAGCGGTGGTCACGGCCCTGCGTGAAGCCCACCGTGTGGCCCGTCCGCGTCAGCATCACCACATGCTCCACCGAGGGGCAGCCCCCATGCTCGCTGAGCGCCTCGTCCACCGCCCCCTTGAGCTCCACGATCTTGCCCCGCCGCCAGCCGCCATCGGCCGTCACGATGACCTTGGCCGTCGCGTCGTTCACCCGGTCGCGGATCGCCTGCGCCGAGAAGCCGCCAAAGATGATGCTGTGGGTCGCCCCCATGCGGGCGCAGGCGAGCATCGCGACCGACAGCTCCGGCACCATCGGCATGTAGAGCACCACCCGGTCGCCGGCCACCACACCCAGCGACTCCAGCGCGTTGGTGAAGCGGCAGACCTCGGTGTGCAGCTCGCGGTAGGTCAGCGTGCGTCGGTCGCCCGGCTCTCCCTCCCAGATAATCGCGCTCTTGTGCTCCGTCGGCGTGCCGAGGTGGCGGTCGAGGCAGTTCTTCGCCACATTCAGCTTGCCGCCCACAAACCACTTCGCGTGGGGGAGCTTCCAGTCCAGCACCGTCTGCCACGGCGCGTCCCAGAGCAGCAGCTCCTTCGCCTGCGCCGCCCAGAACCCCTCGGGGTCGGCCTCAGCGGCGGCATAGAGTTCGCGGTAGGCCTCCATGCTCCCCACCCGTGCGGCGGCCGAAAAGGCCTCTGGCGGTGCGAAGAGGCGGTCTTCTTTGAGGACGGACTGAAGGTTCTGGCTCATGGCGCGGCGCTCACGGAGGCGGTGACTCGGGAGGCGCATCGTCTTGCAACGGCACGATTGTCGCAAGGAAAATGCAGAAAGAGTGCTATGATGCACACGAGCTTGCATCGAACCCATGCGCGACGCATCCAAACAGGCATCACACCTCGAGGTCATCGCGTGGAACAGGTCGCCGTTCATCCCCAACTCAAGCAGGTTCTCGTCTGCTGCAACCAGCGTGGACCAGACTCCACCATGCCCTGCTGTGGCGACACCGGCTCAGAGGTCTACGCCAAGCTCCGCGGCTGGGTCACCCGCTACGGCCTCACCAGCCGCATCTACGTCACCCAGACAGCCTGCCTCGGCTGGTGCCACGGCGCAGGCGCCATGATCGCCATCCAGCCCGACGGCATCTACCTGCGCGGCGTGACGCCCGCAGATGTGGACCAGGTCATCGAGCGCTACCTCAAGGGCTAACGCTCGACGGGTAGTCCGCCCTGGTTCCAGGCGATCATGCCGCCCGACAGGTTGAAGACCGAGGTGAACCCCTGGTTCGCCAGCCAGACCGTCGCATTCGAAGAGCGGCCCCCCGAGCGGCAGATCAGAAGATAGGTCGCGCTCGGCTCCCACCCTGCAGCAGCCGCCGGCAGCGTCGCGAGCGGCACAAGCTCCGAGCCGGCGATGTGGCCCAGCTGGTCTGAGAACTCCGAAGGCTCGCGCACATCGATGAGTCGAACCCCGTCGAGCGCCGTTGCTGCGAGGCCGGGTGGCACTTCGCGGAAGCCGTGGGGAGTCGTTCCGGAGAGTTCGTCGAGGGTCGGCATGGTGCGTTCTCGTTGTGGTTATGCGCCGCCGATCCGGATCTGCCGGATGGCACGGATGGCGGTTGGGTCGCCGGTGAGTTTCGCCGCCTCGTCGGCCAGCTGCTCGAGCTGCTCCGGCGTGAGGGGGTGGTCAATGGCGACCACCTCGTAGGCAATCCCATATTCGGTGAAGTCGCGGTGCTGACTAAGCAGGTTGCCCGCGCCGGCTGCGTAGATGGCGTCGTCGACAGCCTTCTTGGTGCCGCGGGTGTCGGCATGCACCACCGTCATGATGTGCGAGACATCATCGGCGTCGTCGAGACCGACCACATGCTTCGGCCCAAAGACGCAGTTGCGGAGCCGTCCGCGGGTCGACAGGTGGTGGGCCGTCGCCGCAACGTGGGAGGCGATGCGGGGCTGTGCCTCCAGCGTCGCCGCGCCGATGTGGGGCGTAGCGTAGATCTGCGGATAGCCCGCGTAGGGGTTGACCCAGGGGTCCTTCGCGTCGCTCGGCTCGACCGGAAAGACATCGACCATCGCGGCGCCAATGTAGCCCCGCTTCACGGCCTCGATGAGGGTCTCGGTATCGTGGATCTGGCCGCGGGCCGCGTTGATGAAGAGGCGGGGGCTGGGCCGCTCCTTCTGCGCCATCGCCGCAAAGTGCTCGAGCTGCAGCAGGTTCTCGTTGCTCCGTCCCCGGTAGTCGGAGGCCGAGATATGGGCCGAGACGACATCGGCTGCGGAGAAGAGGTCGGCGATGTTGGGCACAAAGCTCCAACCCATCGTCTCGCCCACCTCCTTGGCCACGTCGCGGTTGTCGTAGAAGACAATCTTCATGCCGAGGGCCTGCGCGAGCTGCGCCACCTGCTTGCCGATGTTGCCGAGTCCGAGGAGGCCGAGCGTCTTTCCCTGCACCTCGAAGCGGCTCTCCTGCGACTTGTTGAAGGTGTTGGCCCGCGTCTCATCAACAGCCTGGAAGATCCGGCGGCAGAGGAGGATCATCTCTCCGATGACCAGCTCTGCGACCGAGCGGCCGTTCGAGACGGGATCGTTGATGACCAGGATGCCCCGCTCGGCGCAGGCCCGCTTGTCGACCGAGTCGTCGCCGATGCAGCAGAGCACCACGGCGAAGAGGTTGGGCGCGGCGTCGAGCACGGCGGCCGTGATCTGCACGCGCGACCGCTTGAAGATGAGCTCGTAGGGCGCCGCCTGCAGCAGGGCGATGAGATCATCGTCGTCTGTCGGTGTGACGGCGGGCCGGAAGGGCTCAATGGCTAGCTCGCGCAGGTGGCGGTCGAGCGACGGGTCGGGCGACTCGAGAACCAGCGCGCGCCGGAAGGGACCGACGCCAATGCGGGGCCGAAACGAGGCGCTCATGATAGAACTACTTTTTGCCTTCGAGCTGCGGCTTGAGGAAGCGCTGAAGGAGCTCGCTCACCACATCAACCTGGGTGCGGCCGGTGCGGTCGCAGTACTCTCGAAGGGCGTCATGCGCCTGGGTGGTAATCCAGACGGGCTTCTTGGCATCGGTGCTCATGGAGACTCCAAAGGTTGGGTTCAGATGAACCAGACGCCGCCAAGGAAGCGGTCGTTGCCGTCTGCCTTCGGCAGCCGGGGACGCTGAGCAGGAATCGCTGCCTGGGGCGCGCGGGCAGGACGCTTGGCTGTCTCAGCCGCGGGGGCTGCAACCTTCGGCTCGGCGCCGGCGAGGCCCGATGCCGGGTCGAGGTCGTCGAGGTGGTCGATGACCAGACGGCTCGCCACATCGACCATCGATTCCTTCGTCAGCTTGGAATACTGCTTGAGGATGGCGTGGGCCGACTCATCAACCCAGACGGGCTTCTTGTCACTCATGGCGGGCACTTGGTTCAGCGCCGCGCAGGGGCGAGGCGGTCGATTCGAAGGTGGGCGCGGTCTAGGCGGCAGTGGCCGTTCGGTCAAGGGGCCGAGGCTGGCGCCGCCGCCTCATCGGAGCCGGCGCGGCGCGCCATGAAGGTGCTGAAGGCCGCAGCCGTGAAGAACATGATAAGGCTGTAGATGGCCGGGGAGATGGCCATGTCGTCCTGCTTGAGGATCTGGTTGGCGATGTAGATGGCGAGCGTGCCGTTGTGGATGCCGATCTCCATGCCGATCGCGACCGCCTGCTTCGTCAGGACGCCGAACAGCCGGGGGATGATGAAGCCGGCCGCCATGCTCACGAGGTTGAAGGTGAGCGCTGCCAGTCCGACCTGCTGGAAGTATTCGGCGAGGTGGGCCCGCTCTTTGGCCACCGCTCCCGCGATGACCAGCACCAGGAAGAGGGCGGAGAGGATGCGAACCGGCTTGTCGAGGCTATCAGCCAAGGCCGGCTTAGAGCGGCGAACAGCCATGCCGATCGCCACGGGTCCCAGCACGATGACAAAGACCTGGAGGACCTTGTCGAAGACCATCGGGATGACCTGGCTTTCGCCCATGAAGTGGACGAGCGCCCAGTTCACAATCAGCGGCAGGGTGAAGAGCGCGAGCAGGCTGTTGACCGCAGTCAGCGTGATGTTGAGCGCGACATCCCCCTTCGCGAGGTGGCTGAACAGGTTGGCGGTTGCACCGCCCGGCGCGGCGGCCAGCAGCATGAGCCCAACCGCCAGCGGCGCCGGAAGCTCAAAGAGGTGGGCCACGCCCACCGCGACCGCAGGGAGCAGGATCATCTGGCAGAACAGGCCGACTGCTACGGCCCGAGGATAGGTGAGGACACGCTTGAAGTCGTCGAGCGTCAGGCTCAGGCCGAGCCCGAGCATGATGATTCCGAGGGCAAGGGGCATCACCACATTGGTTATCGTCGACGGCTGCATGCAGAGGCTCCTGTGCGGTGGGGGTCGGGTGCCGCTGCGTGCAGCGGCTTGGCGCATGGCGTGGCTATCGCAGGTGTTCGATTTCGCCAACCATCCGTCGTGGCACGCTGCGTCATCTTCGTGTCGCCCCTGCCCTTGATTCACCCAGAAAATGGGCCAGAACCCTTGTCACGCCGCGTTAGATTGAGTTACGGGCGCGCCGAACGACGCGCCGCCTGCGCAAGGCGGTCGCTCTCTGCGTGCGGAAGGTGTTCATGAATCCCGAACTCGACCCCTGGCTCCAGCTCGATCTCGCCCCCCGCGAGGATGAGGATGACGAAGCAGACTCCTACGAGGGAGAAGACGAAGACTTCGCCTACGAAGAGGGCGACTACGAGGAAGAGGAAGAGTCGGACGAGGAGGAGCCCTCGCACGACCCCTTCGGCGAAGACGACGAAGACCTCGACGACGACGAGAGCGACAGCGACGACGAGGGCTAGACCGCCCCGCTGTTACGCCGCTGCCACCAGGCCCGCACCACCTCGATATCCTGCGTGCGCCGCGCCCGCGGAAGCGAGTTGATGAACCGCTTGCCGTAGCTCTTCGAGATGAGCCGGTGGTCGAGGATGGCCACAATGCCTGTGTCGTTGCGATGGCGGATGAGCCGGCCGAAACCCTGCTTGAGCGCCACGATCGCCGACGGCACCTGGTAGTCCGAAAAGGCGTTGCCGCCCGCATCGTCGATCATCCGGCTCCGCGCCCGCACCACCGGGTCGCCCGGGCTCGCGAAGGGCAGCTTGTCGATGATGACCAGCGAGAGCGCCTCGCCCTGCACATCCACCCCCTCCCAGAAGGAGGCCGTCGCAAAGAGCACGGAGTGGAGGTCATCGCGGAAGGCTCGGAGCAGCGCGCCACGCCCCATCTCACCCTGCACAAGGCAGCGGTATCCCACCTGCCGGCGCAGCAGATCGTAGGCCCGGTTCATGTTGCGGTGGCTGGTGAAGAGGCAGAGCGCCCGCCCCTCCGTGATCGTGATCAGCTCCCGCAGCGTCGGCGCAATCTTGTCGACAAAGGCCGGGTCGTTCGGCTCCGGCAGCCCGTCCGGCACAAAGAGCAGCGACTGCTCCATGTAGTGGAAGACCGGCTCCAGCGCCCGTGTCGGCGTGGTCGCCGGCAGCCCCATCCGGCTCAAAAAGAAGCGGAAGCCGCCGTCGGTCGCCAGCGTCGCAGAGGTGAAGACCTGGGTCTCGCACTGCGGCAGCAGCCGCTCCCGGAAGATGGCCGACACATTGATGGGGAAGCAGGAGAGGCTGCTCCCTTTCCGCCGCCGCTCGAACACGTAGACCATCTCGGGCAGCGCGCGGCTCGCCAGGTTGGTCAGGTCGCGCGAGAGCACCTCGATGCGCTCCGTCAGCTTGGTGGCCGTCTCGGTCGTCACCGCCACCCCCTCTACGGCACGGCAGAGCCGCCCCAGCGAGACCTCCGCCTTCGGCAGGTCCAGCAGCGCATGGACCCCGGCCTCCGAGGTCGCCAGCTCGCCCCAGTCCGACAGCTGTTCTGCCCCCGGCATCGCCCGCTCCAGCGCCTGCAGGAAGCCGTGGACTGCGTCGCGCGCCTCCTGCAGCGCCTCCTTCGCCTCGCCGCTGTGGGCCGCCGCCGTCTCCATCGTCAGCTGCGTGTCGGCAAAGAGGTCGCCCACACGCGCCGTCGACAGGTGGGTGCCGAAGAAGCTCGAGGCCGTCTCCTCCAGGTGGTGTGCCTCGTCGAAGACCACCGCGTCGTAGTTGGGCAGCAGCCCCATGTCGTCGCGGTCCCGCAGCGCCAGGTCGGCAAAGTAGAGGTGGTGGTTGACGATGATCAGCTCGGCAGCGCCCGCCGCGGCGCGCGCCTTGACCACAAAGCAGTCGGCGTAGTGGGGGCACTCGCGCCCCAGACACTGCTCCGTCGTCGTCGACAGGTCCATCCAGGTGGCGAAGTCGTCGGGAAGGCTCTCGATCTCCGCCCGGTCGCCCGTGCGGGTCTTCGAGATCCAGGCCATGATGGTTGGCCAGTGGTGGCGGTCTTCGGGCGCGCGGAAGCGTGGCTCCGCCGCAAACCGCTCAAAGCGGTGCAGGCAGAGGTAGTTCTGACGACCCTTCAGGCAGACCGCCGTGAAGGGGCGATCGATGATCTGCCGCAGCAGCGGGATGTCTTTTTCGACCAGCTGGTCCTGCAGGTTCTTGGTCGCAGTGGAGACCACGGTGCGCCGCGCCGACCGCAGCGCCGGGATGAGGTAGGCGAGCGTCTTACCCGTGCCCGTCGCAGCCTCGATCACCAGCCGGCGCCGCTCCGAGAAGGCAGCCTCTACCTCGGAGGCCATCTCCACCTGCGCTTCGCGCGGCTCGAACCCTGGGAGCCGTGCGGCCAGCAACCCCTCCGGGCCGAAGACCCGCTCCATCTCTTCGCTCTTTGCCATCGGCGGCAGCGCTAGCAGGGCTTGCGCGCGCTTGTCACCTGCTCCCTAGGCCTCGACGACAAGCCGGTTGCGGCCTGCGTAGGTGGTCACCACAGCGGCCCGGTTGGTGGTCACCGTCTCGCGGATCACATCGTTGTGGTGGAACCACGAACCGCGCGCCTTGTCGGCGTCGAGGTCGACGATCAGGTAGCCGCGGCTCTCGAGCTCCACGAACCGCAGATGCGGGTTGGCCCGCTTGAGGTTGGTGGCCAGCGCAGCGCCCAGCCCGCGCGGAAAGCCGGGCGAGGTGATGGCCGGCGTCACAAACTCCACCGCCAGCGAACCCTCGCCCGTCGCCGGGTCATACATCGCCGCATCGTAGGGCATCTCGGTCAGATCCATGGCCCACGACGAGTGGATGTCGCCCGTCAGCACCACCACGTTGTCGACCGCCGCAGCACGGATGGAGGAGAAGATGCGCGACCGGGTCGCGTCGTAGCCATCCCAGCCGTCGGCGTTGAAGATGGGGCCCAGGTTGCCGCCGGAGCCCGGCGACCGCCACTGCCCCATCATCACCTGCTGCGCCACAAGCTTCCACTTGGACGACGAAGTAGTGAGCTGCTCGGCCAGCCACTCCTCCTGCTCGGTGCCGAGGAGCGTGCGGTCGGGGTTGCTCACCTCGGTGCTGTTGGCAGCCACCTGCTCGTCGCGCCCCCAGAGGCGGGTGTCGAGGAAGACCAGCTCTGCGAGGTTGCCGTAGGTGATCGTCCGGAAGATGCGGTTGTCGGCCTGCTCACGCAGCGGCATCCACTCGAAGTAGGCTTGGATGCCGGCCGCCTTGCGCTCCGACCAGGGCCCCTCGTTCACAGGGTCGTGGTTGCCTGCACCGTCCTCGAAGCTGTTGTCGGCCGTCTCGTGGTCGTCCCAGACCGTCATGAAGGCATGGTTGGCATGGGCGTCGGCCAGGTCGGCATCGCGCCGGTGGTGGGCATAGCGCCGCCGATAGTCGCTCAGCGAGAGACACTCGTTCGGCGGGTCGAGCGGCCGCACATTGCCATACTCACCGTCGGCATACTCGTAGATGTAGTCGCCCAGGTGGAGGATGGCGTCGAGGTCGGACCGGTCGGCCAGCTGGCGGTAGCTGTGGAAGTAGCCGTGGGCATAGCTCGAGCAGGATACGACAGCGAAGCGGAGCATCGAGACATCACCCTCTGGCGCCGTCCGGAACTGGCCCGTGCGGGAGGTGATGCCGAGCGCCAAGAAGCGATAGAAGTAGCGCTTGCGGGGGCGGAAGCCTCCAATGTCGAGCTTGACCGTGAAGTCGCGATCAGACGAGGTGGTGAACCGGCCCGCCGTGCGGCGGCGGGTGAACTCGGCGTCGTCCGCCACCTCGTAGAAGACCTCCACGGGCGTCGCAGGGTCGGCCGTCGAGAGGCGGGTCCAGAGGATGATGGCCTCGCTGGTCGGGTCGCCGCTCGCGACGCCACACTCAAACAGGTTCGCCGGCCCGGGTTCGCCAGCGTAGTCGTAGCTCTCCAGGCCATCGGGCAGCGGCTCGCCGTCCAGCAGCTCCTCGTCGGTGGGGCCGGGCACGGGCTCCACATCGACGGGCGGCGTGGTGTCTTCGGTGCCCGTGTCGCTGCCCGTGTCGCTGTCGCCCGTGTCGGTCGTCGCGCCGGAGCCCGAGCCGTCGAAACCGGTGTCTTCTCCGCTGTCGGCCGAGCCGTCCGAGGTCGAACCGCTGCTGCTGTCGTCGCTGCAGCCCGGTAGGGCCGGCAGTGCAGCAGCGGCAACGAGCAGGGAGAATCGCTTGAAGGCTTCGCGTCTCGTGAAAGGGGCCATCCGGTCGCTCCAGTGGTGTGTCGTTGGGGGTCGGTGCAGGGCGCGCCGAACCGCCCCGTAGGTGGCCCATTTTCGTCGCCTCGGCAAGGTCGAATTGCCGCGGGTGGCCAACTGTCACACGCCGTCGCAACCTCGCGGCAAATCGCCTATGCGGTGCGCCAAGTGGAGGTTGCGTGAGCCTGGAACAACGACTCGAAGAGGTGCGCCTGCTCCATCGCAGCGAGACGCTCGCAGCGGTCTTCAAACCGTCGGGGCTGCTCGTCCACAACAGCGCTTGGGCCGGCCCGCGTGAGCCCAGCCTCGCTGAACGGGTGCGCGCCCTCCTCGACCAGGAGGCCCACCCGCTCGGCCGGCTCGACCGGGGCACCAGCGGCGTGGTCTGGTTCGCGCTCTCTCGCGACCACTACGCCGCCCAGCATGAGGCGCTCGCCCAGCCCTCTGCCCTCAAGCGCTACGGCGCGCTCGTCCGCGGAAACCTGCGCGAGGCCCGCCGCGTCGACCACCCCATCAGCGATGGCGAGGGGGGGCGCGTCGAGGCCTGCAGCCGCATCGCCCCGCTCTGGCAGGCGCGGCGCGAACGGGCCAGCTTCGTCGAGGTTGTCCTCGAGAGCGGCCGCCGCCACCAGGTGCGCCTCCACCTCAAGCACCTGAGCCACCCCGTTATCGGCGACGCCAACTACGGCAAGGGGCCCATCAACCGCCACTTCGCCGAGAGCTACGGCCTGTCGCGGCTCGCGCTCCACTGCTTCGAGGTCGCCTTCGACGACCCCGTCAGCGGCGAGCGGATGCATGCTGAGGCACCGCTCCCGCCCGACCTCGAAGGGCCCTTCGCGCTGCTGCGCTGACTACTTCGCGAAGCTCGGCGTGATCGCCAGCTCGCGCAGCAGGTTGCCTGCGCCCATCACCCGGTCGAGGTACCAGCCCACGTAGCGGATATCGACATGGAGCGACCGGGTGTTGGCGGTGTCGAAGAGCCAGTCAGCCGCCATCGACTCGTAGTTCCCGTCGAAGAGCAGTCCCACCAGCTCGCCCCGCCCGTTGAGCGTCGCCGACCCCGAGTTGCCACCCGTGGTATCGAGCGTGGAGAGGAAGTTCACAGGCACGGTCCCCAGCTCGGGCGCCCGGTAGCCGCCCTGGTCGCCCGAGGCGATGGCGTCGAGCAGCGGCTTGGGCGCATCGAAGGGGTCTTCGCCCGTGTGCTTGGCGGTGATGCCGGCCAGCGTGGTGAAGGGCTTGTAGAAGGAGCCGTCCGGGCCGTCGTAGCCGCGTACGGTGCCGTAGGTGATGCGGAGCGTGCTGTTGGCGTCGGCGTAGGTGTTGTCGCCCTGCGCCTTGAGCAGCGCGGCCACAAAGGCGGGGCGCAGGCGGGCGTCGGCTCCGGACTCACGCTCGCCGTCGTCGCGGAGCTTCCGCAGCAGCGGGTAGAGGTCGACGATGAGCTTGAGCGCCGGGTCGCTGCTCGCCTCGATGTCGGCCCGCTTGGTCGTAAGCAGCCCCATCTTGGCGTCGAGCGGCAGCAGCGAGGTCTTCGCGTAGAGCTCGTCGACCGCCTTAGCGATGGCCTCCGGCGTGGTGCCGTAGGGCTTCAGGAAGCGGTCGATCGCCTCGATGCGGGCATTGGCAGGCAGCGCTGCGGCCCGGTTGAGGAACCAGACAAAGAGCCGCTTGTCGGCCTCCAGGACGAACTCGGCGTCGCCGCGCTCCACCCGGTCGGAGAGCCGGTTCCAGTCGCGCTCCTGGTAGCCCTGGTCCCGCTCGAGATCGGACTGCTTCTTCTTCTCGCGCGCAAGCCAGTAGCCGAGCCGCGCGTTGCCGAGCAGGTCGACCGTCCACATCATCCAGCCGAGCAGTGCGTCGCGCTCGTAGCCCTCCTGCCTGCGCAGGATCTCGGCCTTGAGCTCCTTGCTCCCCTTGAAGTCACCGAGCGCTGCATCGCGGGCGGTGACGCGGGCGACGACGTTGCTCGACCGGAAGCCGTCCAGCATGCCGCGGTTGTTCTTCTCATAGTTTGCGAGGCCAAAGCGGCTCGGCCGGAGCCGGGCCCGGTTGCTCTCCGACAACTCGCTCACCTCGTCGAGGATCTTGATGAGCTGCTGCATCGTCTCGATCTGCCACGGATACTCCACCTTCTCGGCGAAGCTGAACTCCTCGGCTGTGACCAGCCGCGACGTCTCGCCGGGGTAGCCGGCCACCATCACAAAGTCGCCCTGCTCGAGCGGCTCCTTGGCAACCTTCAGGAAGGCGGGCGGCTGGAAGGGGACATGCTTTTCGTCGAAGTCAGACGAGGTGCCGTCCGGCCCCACATAGGCGCGGAAGAAGGCGAAGTCGCCGCAGTGGCGCGGCCACATCCAGTTGTCCACGTCGCCGCCGTAGAAGCCCACCATCTCGGGCGGCGCGGCGACTAGGCGCACATCGCGGAGCTCGCGCGCCTTGATGAGCCGGTACTGGTTGCCGCCCATCTCCGAGACCAGGCTGCAGCGCATGCCGGGCGTCGCCTCGCACTCCTTCACGATCTCTTTCTCGCGGAGGTCGAGCGCCTTGAAGCGGGCCGCGTCGCTCTTGGCGGAGCGGATGGCCTGCTGCATGTCTGCGGTCACATCGACGGTCTCGGTGGTGATGAGCAGGTTGGTGCCGGGGCCGGCCCAGAGCTCTTCGGCGCGGGAGCCCGCAAGGAAGCCGTCCCGAAGCCGATCGTTGGCGTCGTTGGTGACATACTGCAGCGCGCTCTCTGCGCAGTGGTGGTTGGTGATGATGAGGCCATCCGCCGAGACGAAGGAGGCGCTGCAGCCGCCAAGGTTGACGATGGCGTTGAGCGGCGCCTTGGCGAGGTCGGCCAGCTGCTCCGCAGGCAGCTCGAGGCCGAGCGACTTCATCTGCTCGGCACGGGCGGCGAGCTGTGTGGGGAGCCACATTCCCTCCTCCGCGGCCGCAGGCAGGGCGTGGAGGCAGAGCGCAAGGAGCGAGCCGAGCGCGAGCACCCGGTGGAGGTTCTTCATGGGGGTCACAACGGTGGAGGCGGGCGTCTAGCCCTTGAAGTTGGGGGCGCGGCCTTCGACCATGGCGCGGACGCCCTCGTCGTGGTCGGGGGTGTTCTGCACGATGCCCTGGTAGGAGGCAGCGAGGTTGAGGGCGCCGTCCATGGTGAGGTCCCACGACTCGTAGACCGCGCTCTTGGCGAGGCGGACGGCGAGCGGCGCGTTGGAGGCGATCTTCTCCGCGCGGCGGCGGGCATGCTCCATGAGCTCGGAGGGGTCGACGATCTCGTTGATGAGGCCGATGCGCTCGGCCTCGATGGTGTCGATGAGCCGGCCGGTCAGGACCAGGTCGAGGGCGCGGGGGAAGCCGATGATGCGGGCAAGGAAGTAGGCGCCGCCGTCGCCGGGGATGAGGCCGATTTTGACAAAGGTGGAGCCGAAGCGGGCGCCGTTGGCGGCGATGCGGATGTCGCACATGCAGGCCAGGTCGAGGCCGGCACCGACGGCGGGGCCGTTGATGGCGGCGATCACCGGCTTCTCGAACCGGGCGAGGCGGCGGGGGATGCGCTGGATGCCCCGCTTGTAGCGGCTGCGGAGGCGGACAGGGTCGCCCTCAAACATGCCCTCGTGGTCGAGCATGAGCTTGATGTCGCCGCCGGCGGAGAAGGCGCCGCCTGCCCCCGTGATGATGAGGCAGCGGACCGAGTCGTCCTCCTCCGCAACGTCGAGCACATGCACAATCGAGTCGATCATCTCCTCGCTGTAGGCGTTGCGTGCGTCGGGCCGGTTGAGGGTGAGCGTCGCGATGCCTTCGGAAACTTCGTAGAGGATGTCTTGGAGTTGCATGATGTGTTCCGGATGGAGGGCGGCCAAGTGGCGCTGGAGACTAGAGGAATGGCCAAAGCTCGAGCAGCAGCCCGCCAACGAAGACGGGCAGCCCGGCCCGGCGAACATTGGCGAGCCGGTGCGCTGCATGACCCTGCGATGGGTCTGCGGCCAGCGTGGTGATGGCCCGGTCTGCGAAGAGCGTGACAGCGGCTACAGCGATGGCGAGGAGCCCGTGCATCGCGCGCGAGTGGGCCTCGGGGAGGTAGAGCTGCGTCGCCGCCTCGGCTGCAAAGTAGAGCAGCGAACCGGTCACCACGAGGTGGCGGAAGAGGGTCCGCTGCAGGATGCGGAACTTGCGGAGCGAGGTGCCCAGCGAGAGCGCGTTGCCATGCTCCACCGCCACGATCGCGAGCGCCCACAGGCCCGCACCCCAGAGGGTGAAGCCGATGATGCGGAGCGATGGAAGGAGCGTATCCAAAGGTGCGGTGCGCAGGGTGACGAGGTGGCCGCAGGGTAGCCAACATGCGCCCGCCGTCAAACACCCTCGCACGTCGGCGGCTGCCGCGCCGCGTTAGCGGGCGCGCTGCCGGTGCGCGGCGTAACAGGCGTCGCGCCAGGCGAGCAGGTCGGCGAACTCATGGGCCAGGGCCGGTTGCGTGAAGCAGGCTCGGGTGGCCGCCCCCATCTTGAGGCTTGAATGGGGCGAGACAAAGTGGAGCGAACTGGCGAGGGCGATGTCTGCGAAGGTGAAACGGTCGCCAACGGGATGGCCGCCGCCGTCGCGAATGACCAGCCGGCCCGCCTCCAGCGTCTTGCGGATTGCCTGCTCTGCCGTCTCGGAGGAGGCCTCGCCAAAGCCATACTTCCGGGTGAGGAAGGCGATGCCGAGGTCTGCCATCGGAGCGAAGAAGGGATAGAGCGCTCTCTGCAGCGGGGCCGGGAGCGCCTCGCGTCGAGCCGGCTCCGAGCCAGCAACCCGCCGGGTGGCGAGGATGCGGCCCGCCGCCAGTGCCGCCTCGCACCGGTAGTTCCACTCCTCGATCTCCTCCAGCTGCGCCTCGGGGAAGAGGCTGCCGTCGCCCTGGCCATCTGCCCATTGTGCGATGCGAAGCGAGTCGGAGATGGGGCCGTCCGCGCCGAGCAGCGTGGGGATGGAGACCGCCCCGGTGAGGCTCCCCCGCTTGAACCGGAAGGAGGCCTCCGAGAGCAGCGGAGTATAGGCGACCTCCGCAAAGGCGACGCCCGCATGGTCGAGCGCCCAGCGGGCCTTCTCGGACCAGGGCGAGTAGGAGGCGGCATACAATGTGTGGGGCATGGAGCGGCGCCTAAAGGTTGACAGCGGCGTGGGCAAGTTTGGTTGCCAGCAATGGTGGCAAAATGTCACATCCGGGAGTGCTCCTTGTCACACAGTTGGTATTCGGTCGCCGGCATGAAGCGTCGCACCTCCATCTCCACAGCCCTCCTTCTCGCCTTTGGCTTCGCCTCGTGTGGGGAGCTCCCCGAAGCGCGCGAAGCCTGGGTCTGCAACGCGCTGGCGGAAGACAACGAGCTTATGCTTGGCCGCGACGCCGAGCGGGTGGAGGCGAAGCTGCAGGCGATGACGGAGGACCCCTACCTCTGGTTCCGTGGCACCGCAGGGCTCTACTATCGCGAGGTCGTCTGGCCCTCCAACGGCTGGAGCTTTGCCGGTGGATCAGAGGCTGCTGCTTCCGATGTGCAGCTGGTCGGCGATGCCCACATCGAAAACATCGGCACCTATCTGGACGAGGCCGGGTCGCTCCGGGCAGAGTATAACGACTTTGATGCAGCCGGTTTCGGCGCCTTCTGGCTCGAGGTCTGGCGGCTGGCGACCAGCTTCGTGATGCTCGACCGCGCCGGCCTCGACGCCGCAGACCCTGCCACCGGTCGCGCCTGGGCTGGTTGGGTCGCAGAGGGCTACATCGATGCGGTGTTGGCGGCAGATGCTGCCTCGCCGCTCCCCACGGTGGTCGACAACGGTCGTGGCGGCGCGATCCTGGGGGCACTCTTCGCCAAGGCTGAGAGGAAGGGGGCGGAGCGGGACGAGCTTGCGGACGAGACCATCGTGAGCGGCGACACGCGCAAGTTCCGCTATGCCGCCTACCCCGAGCGGCAGCCCAAAGGTTCCGACCTGCTCCTCGTTCCCACCGATGACGAGCTCGCGTTGGCCGAGCGGCTCTATGCGGATCTCTCCGCCTCCGATCCCACCCGTACCGGCGCACTCCTCGGCGTTGCGCGCCGCCAGGGCGCTGGTGTGGCGAGCATGCCAAACCTCCGGTTCTACCTGCTGCTCGACGGCGAGACGACGGGTCGCGAAGACGACCTCATTCTGGAGGTCAAAGAGCTGCTCGATCGGCCACTCTGGCTCGACCCGCGTCACGGCGACGACTGGGTGGCCTCCGAGCAGGGAGCGCGGGTGGTCGCGGCCCAGTTGGCGCTGCAGGGCGCGCCGCTGACCGACGGCTGGCTCGGCTCCTGGCGCGATGGGCAGATGGCCTTCCGCCTGCGGCACTACACCGACTACCAGTCGGGGCTGGACCACGCCGATGTGCAGGAGGCGCTGCAGGGCGCTGCTGCGCTCGCCCCCAACGCCGAACGGCTGGCCCGGATTGCGGGGCAGCTGCTGGCCTTGAGCCACCTGCGGGCACCGCTGCGCACGGGCGGCAGCTCGCTCCCGGCGCTTCAGCGCGCCCTTGCGGGTGACCGCGAGGCCTTTGTGGCGCAGGTGCAGGAGGTCGCTTCAGAGATGGGCCGCCGCACCTACGATGATTTTCGCCGGTTCCGTGAAGAGGGGCGCGCCTCCTCCTGTGTCGACCCTTGGAGGGCCAGATGAGAAGAGGTTGGGCTGCGCTGCTGGCGCTTGGTCTGTTCATGCCGGCCGTTGCCGAAGCCGAAGGGCTGACGACGACGCCCCACCTGCGAACCACCGTCATCTATGACGACGACCGGACGGGGAGTGAAGACCGAAACGCCTTCACGCTCGCCCGGAGCGAGTTTGGCGCCACCTGGTCGGACGCTGGGTGGAGGGCGACCGCCATTGGCGAGTGGGTGCGCTCCGCGGAGCCGGGCAGCCTGATGGGTGTTGCCGGCAACTCCTACATTCTCCGGCCCCGCGAGATCGCGCTCGGCGTCACGGAGCGTTACGCGGAGGACTGGCAGGTGACGGGTACGGGCGGCCTCCTCCTGCGTGCCTCCACCCGGCTGCATGGCGGCGATCCGCTTGGCTACATTGAGGGCAGCCCCGCACAGCGGTTTATGGGTGATGATGTTGCCGACCTCGGCGCTGAGGTGAGCGTGGGGTGGGCTGGTATCGTCGAGGCGACGGTCGCGGTGCACAACGGCGAAGGGTCGCGCGATGTGGAGCGAAACGGTGGCAAGAACCTGACCGCTGCGCTGGCGCTGACGCCGGGTGGAACGGAGGGGTTCTGGGGTCTGGTTCCGCGGCTGGAAGGCTACCGTGAGCAGGGGAGCCTCGGCGTTGGCGAACAGGAGGTGACCCGGACAGAGGGGCTCGTCTCGGTGGGGCACGCTGTGGGAGAGCTCCGTGTTCGCTACGGTGTCGCGGAGGGGAGTGTGGCGCGCGCCGCGGGCTCTTCCTCGTGGCTCCGGACGACCGCAGAGAGTGCGCAGATCTTTTGGGGCCTCTCGGTGCTCGCGCTTCACGAGCAGTATGCGCCGGACGAAGCGGTGTCGGCCCAGATCACCCGCTACGGAGGCGGGGTTCGGTGGCAGGGCGAAAGCGGACTGCTGCTGCCCACCGCGACGCTCTGGTTCGAGCAGGTATCGAGCGATGAGGCGGCCGCCTCGGTTCCGGGTGCCGCTGCTGCGACGGAGGGGAGCCGGATCAGGCTCGCGTTGACGCTCCGTGACCGTGGCACTAACGCTCGACGCTGACCGACAGGACCAGCCACCAAATCGTCACAGAGAAGTATCGAAACAGTCTCGCTGATTGCACGCGTTCGTCGCGATGCTCTCCTAACCCACCACCAACACTCAAATCGTGCTGCCGTTCACAGCGGTAGCACAACTCTCTCAGGGATTGTTCATGCTGCACCGATTCGTTGTCCGAGGAAGAAGCGCGCTGCTCTGTATCACCGTCGCCGGATTGGCGGCTGCATGTGACTCGTCGCCTGAACAGGTGGTGGTTGCAGACGCCGGTGTAGCGATTCCGGATGGCGGCCTTGCGCTGCCCGATGGCGGCCTCTCGGTTGCCGATGCGGGCGTAGCAGGCGCGATCTCCTCGGAAGGGCAGCTGACGCTGGCCGAGTTCCGTGGCGTGGTCGACGTGGCAGCCGGTAGCATGAAGTTCGAGATGCTGGAGGGCGACGAGGTGACCTCGCCGGAGCTGCGCCGCCTTCAGCAGGGCCTCTGCGCCCTGTCGATTGTGCAGGATGGCACGCCTGGTAGCGGCCCCGCTGACTCGCTTGAGCTTGTGACCAACGCGACGGGCCTCGATGGGGCCTGCACGGGCTACGCTGCGAGCCCGCTCTTCTGCGGCGATGTGACAATCCGCTCGTTCTACACGGCAGCCAAGAACAACGCCTACGCCCAGATCACCACGCTTGTCCCCTCGACGGGCTACGCGGTGACGAACGGCGATAGCATCCCCGGCGCCTCGAGCGGCCTCGGCTCCTTCTCGTACGGAAACCTGGCGGCCGCGCCGGGCCCCGGCAACAGCGCATCGCGCCCTTGGGTCTTCGCGCGGGCCGGCGGTAACTTCACCTTCCAGGGTCGCGTGGTCATCGACGTCACTGAGCTCTGCAACGGGACCGACGAGGATTGCGACGGCCTCATCGACGAGAACGCCGGCTGCTACGCTGCAGGCACGGCCTGCACGGCGACGGCGGACTGCGCTACCGGCCTTGATTGCAACAGCGGCCTCTGCGGCGCGCCCGGTGCCGCGGGCTCGGCCTGCGTGACGACGGCGAACTGCAACGCCGGCCTCACCTGCCTCTCGAGCGTCTGCACCTCCGTGACGACTCCCGCTGCGGCCGGCGACCTGCTCGTGACCGAGGTCATGCCCCGCTCCATCAGCGGCACGGGCGACCTTGGCGAGTGGTTCGAGATCCACAACCCGACCACCAGCTACTGGGACATCTCGACCTGCTCTTGGGACGACAACAACTCGACCAATCTGATCAGCAGCCTGACGCGGCCCTCGACGGGCGCCAACTCGACCATCATCCCGCCGGGCGCCTACCGGGTCTTTGCCCAGTCAGCCGTCGCTGCCGAGAACCATGGCCTGACCCCCGACTTTGTCTACGACCCGCTGATCGCGCTCTCGAACACCGCTGACCTCGTCCGCATCAAGTGCGGCGCCAACCTCATCGACGAGGTCGTTTGGACGGCCTCTTCGACCGGTTTCGTCGCGCTCAGCAAGTCGGCGCAGCTCGACCGGACGATCCTCAGCAGCACCGCGAACGACGACTACACCAACTGGTGCACCCCTTCGACGCCCACCTACTCGACCGGCTACTCGGGCACGCCCGGCGCGCAGAATGCGAGCTGCTTCGTCAACCAGACCATCGACCGGTGCCGCCTCGACACCCCCGCGACCATCTCGCAGATCACAAACACGACCGCCTTCGTCTACGGTCGCGTCCGCATCCTTGGCCTCAGCGACCTCACCAACTTTGTTGACCTCAACGGCCTTGTGAAGATGCAGGCCGGCTATGGCGCAACGGGCACGGATGCCTCGGGCTGGACGAACTGGAGCGCCTCGGGCGTCGCCTCGATTGGCTACGGCTCGACCATCACGACCGAGGCCGGCTTTGACGAGTACCGCGCTCAGATCACGGTCCCGTCGACGGTCGGCAGCTACGACTTCGCTGTCCGCTTCTCGGGCGCCGGTGGCACCACCTGGACCTACTGCGACAAGAGCGCCCGCGCCGC
>CANMDT010000055.1 GCA_947496715.1 Myxococcales bacterium | reverse complement strand
CTGCTGGCAGTCTCCGACGATGAGGTTGCGGTTCTCCGCCCCACCCGTCCACTTGGTGTAGACATCGGCCGGCACGGTTGTCTCGAGCACCCCACCGACCGCAATCTTGAAGCCATACTCACCGGCTGGGAGCGTGACCTCTGCCGTCCAGGTGCCGTCGCCGTCGCCGTCAGCGAGCGGTGTCTCGCTGGTTGACCAACCGTTGAACTCGCCCGCCGCAGCGACCGAAGTGACGGAGCTGGCAGGCCGGTAGGAGATGGTGGTGGCGCAGCTCCGGAGCTGGGTGGGCGGCGCGATCGTGGTGTCTTCGACGGGCGCCGTGTCGTCCGGGAAGAGGGGCGCATCTTCGCCCGTGTCGGGGAGTGCGGTGTCTTCTTCGGCCGGCGTGGTGTCGGCGTTCAGCAGGCGGGGGTCGTAGGGGATGCCGGCGTCGACATAGTCGCTGCGGACGCCCGTGTCGTAGGTGGGCGTTGTGAGCTCTTCGGAGGTAAAGCAGCCCGCCAGCAAGGCGAGGAGGAGGCCGGCAGTGACCGGCCGGCAGAAGGCGCGGAGAAGGGTCATGGTTTTAGCCTTTGACGCCGCCGGCGGTGAGGCCGCCGACGAGGTGCTTCTGGAGCAGGAAGAAGAGGAGCATGACAGGGAGCGAGACGAGCACAGCGCCGGCCGCAAAGCCGCCCCAGTCGGTGGCGAAGGCATCCACATAGCGCTGCAGCGCGACGGGGAGCGTGGTGGCCCGCTCATCGGAGAGGAAGGTGGCGGCGAGGATGAACTCGTTCCAGGCGGTCATAAAGCCGAAGAGCGCAGTCACGACGATGGCCGGTCGGGCGAGCGGCAGGACGATGCGGGTGAAGATGGTCCACTGCGAGGCGCCATCCACATGGGCTGCCTCTTCGAGCTCCCGCGGGATGGTGTCGAAGTAGCCCTTGAGCATCCAGACGCAGAAGGGGACGCTGGTGGTGCTGTAGACGATGGTGAGGCCAAGCATGCTGTCGAGCAGATGGAGCTCGTCGAGCAGGATGTAAAGGGGGACGGCCATCACCACGCCGGGGAACATCTGGGTGATGAGGAAGACCCGCATGCCGGTGTTGCGGCCGGGGAAGTCGAAGCGGGAGAAGGCATAGGCCGCGGTGGTCGAGACGGCGATGCCGACCGCCGTGGTGGCGAGCGAGACGACCGTGGAGTTCCAGACCTGGCGGAAGAAGACCGGCTCGCCGGCTGAGTCGACCGCCCCCATCACCCGCCCGAAGTTGGCAAGCGTGGGGTGCTCCGGCCAGGGCACAAGGCTGGAGCCGAAGCCAGACTGCTCCGAGAAGGCGATCTTCAGCACCCAGAGCACGGGGTAGAGGGTGAGGATGGTGGCAAACATCAGAATGGCCTGCCGCCCAAGCTGCTTGGACCAGGGCACCGTGACCGAGGCGTCGTGGCTCATCTCTCCTCCGAGCGGTTACGGGTGAGCTCCGTGTAGAGGAGCAGGAGCAGGAAGATGAGCACGCCGTAGGCCGCCGCGTAGCCATACTGGTACTGGCGGGAGAAGGCCCAGCGGTAGGCCTCGGAGATGAGGATCTCGGTCGAGCCGCCGGGCGCGCCGCCCGAGACCAGGTAGATGACGTTGAACATGTTGAAGGTCCAGACCGAGCCCAGCACGATGGCCGGGACCAGCGCGGGCCGCAGGAGCGGCAGCGTCACATGGCGGAAGCGCTGCCAGCGGCTCGCACCATCCACCTCCGCGGCCTCGTCGAGGTCGCGCGGGATGGACTGCAACGCGCCGAGCGAGACCACCATCATGAAGGGGAAGCCGAGCCAGGTGTTGGTGGTGACATTGGCAGCGAAGGCCGTAGCGAACTGGCCGAACCAGTCGATGCGCTCCACGCCGCCCAGCTCGAGGATGCGGTTGATGGCGCCGAACTCCACATGGAACATCCCCTTCCAGATGAGGGCGGTGATGTAGTTCGGGATGGCCCAGGGCACGATGAGGAGCACCCGGTAGACCCCCTTCAGCTTCACCCATGGGTCGCGCAGCAGCATGGCCAGGGTGAGCCCGAGCGCCACATGCATGAAGACATTCACCACGGTCCAGAGCACCGTCACGGCGAGGGTGAAGTAGAAAGAGTAGGGGTCGGTGATGGCGTAGTCCTGCGCCGAGAGGATGCGGAGGAAGTTGCCGAACCCGACGAAGGTGAACTGGCCATACCGGTGGGCGTAGAGGCTGAGCGCCGAGCCCACCGCGAAGGGCAGGAAGACGAGCAGCGAGAGGGCCGCCGCAGCGGGGAAAATGTAGAGATAGGCGACCGGGTTCTGCTTCGCCCGCTCCCAGACCCGGCGGCGGCGGAGGGTGCGGAGGAAGAAGCCGGAGCCGATGACGGCGACGCAGAAAAAGAGCGCCACATAGGGCCGCGGCGAAACGGCCGTGGGAGCAGGTCCGAGCAGGCGTGTGAGCTGGAGGTCGGCCGCAGCAAGCGCCTCGGTTGCCCGCTCGGTGCTTCGCAGGACCTTGTCGAGCGCCGCGTTGGCGGGCTCCCAGACCGTCCGCATCTCGGGCCGGTTGGGCATGGGTTCGGCCTGGGCTGCCGCGGCGGCGAAGGTCTTGAGAAAGGCGTTGCCGGCAATCTCTGGGTCGCTGAAGGCCTCCGGATGGATAACGGTCTGTCGGCCGAGCAGCGCCCTCACCTTCGACGACGCGGGGCCGGCGAAGTAGCGCATGAACTCGGCCGCCCGCTCCCGCTTGCGGTCGGCGAGCTGCGTGGTGGCGAAGATGGCCTCGACGGTCATGAAGGGGCGGGCCGGCTTGCCGGTTTCGGAGATGATGGGCAGCGGCACTACGCCGAAGGGCGTGCCTTCGCGGAGCTCGCTGGCAAACCAGGGGCCGCTGATGGCAAAGAGCGCCCTGCCCGACTGAAAGAGGTCGAGCACCAGCGCGCCATTCGGCTCGGCGGGCACCACCTTGGACTGGTTCATCAGGTTGGCCGCGAAGTCGAGCGCGGCGGCGTTCTCGGGCCGGTTGAGCCGCAGCGTGCCATCGGCGTCGAAGATGGCGCCGCCGAAGCCAAACATCCAAGCGCTGTGGAAGTAGAAGTTGGCGGCCTCGTAGGCGAGCCCGAACTTGCTGTCGGCCCGGTTGGTGAACCGGGTGGCGAGCTGCACCAGCTCCGCCGTGGTCGTGGGCGGCGCGGCGCCGAGCTCGGCGAGCCGGTCGGTGCGGTAGTAGAGCGCCAGCGTCTTGGTATTGAGGGGCAGCCCGAAGGTCTTCCCCTCAAAGGTGAGCGCCTGCACGGTTGGCGCGGGGAAGATGGCCTCGTCGCCCTTCAGGCCAAGCAGGCTGTTGGGCAGGATGAGCCCGCTCCGCGACCAGTCGCCGACCATCTCGTGGGCGTAGATGAAGAGGTCGGGCCCGTTGCCGCGCGGCACCGCCGAGGCAATCTTGTTGACGTAGGCCTCGTTCGGAACCGCTGCGAGCTCGATCTGCTCGCCGGGATGGGCCTTCAGGTAGTCGCCCACCACCTTGTGCAGCGCCTCGGCCTCTGCGCCACGGTAGGAGTGCCAGAGGGTGAGCCCCTCGCGCTCCGGCTCGCTGCAGGCCGGCAGCCAGGCAAGCGCGAAGAGCAGCGCCAGCAACCGAACGAGCGAAGCGAACCGAGCAGCCATCATTCCGGACGCCGACAGAGCGCTGCGCCCGTCTCCGCGTCGAACAGTCGGACCGCCTCAGCCGGCACGCTGAAGGTTGCCTGCTGGCCAGCCGCGAGCCCGCGGGCCTCTTCGGCAGAGAGGCGGAGCGTCCAGCTGTTTGCGCCGACGCGGAGGTGGAGATGGGTCTCCCAGCCCATCGGCTCGAGCAGCTCCACCTGGCCGCTGATCGTGCCGTCACCTGCCCCCACAGAAACCGCATGGGGACGGACGCCTGCAACCACGTTCGCGACCGAGGAGGCGCCTGGCACAAGATGGCTCGCGGCAACGGGCAGGCGCAGCCCCGCGCTCTCGAAGAGGCCGTCGGTGAGGCGGCCCTCCGCAAAGTTCATTCCGGGGCTGCCGAGGAAGGCCGCCGTGTAGCGGTTCATCGGCCACTCGAAGAGTTCATCGGGCCTGCCCACCTGCTGCACCACGCCCCGGTTGAGCAGGCAGATGCGGTCGGCGAGCGTCATCGCCTCCACCTGGTCGTGGGTCACATAGAACATGGTCACGCCGAGCGCCTTGTGGAGCTTCTTCAACTCCACCCGCATCTGCGACCGGAGCGCGGCGTCGAGGTTGGAGAGCGGCTCATCGAAGAGGAAGACCTTGGGCTTGCGCACACTGGCCCGCCCCATCGCAACCCGCTGCCGCTGACCGCCCGACATCGCCTTGGGCAGCCGATCCAGCAGCGGCGTGAGCCCGAGCAGCTCGGCGGCATTGTTGACGGCCCGGTCGACCTCCGACTTCGCGACGCCACGCACCGTGAGCCCGAACCCCATGTTCTCACGCACGGTCATGTGCGGATAGAGCGCGTAGCTCTGGAAGACCATCGCGATGTCGCGGTCCTTGGGCGGCAGGTCGTTCACCAACCGGTCGCCGATAAAAATCTCGCCGGCGCTCGGCTGCTCCAGCCCCGCCAGCAGACGCAGCAGCGTCGACTTGCCGCAGCCCGAGGCGCCCACCACGATGAGCAGTTCGCCGTCCTGCACCTCGAGGTCCACCCCCTTCACCACCTCGACGTCGCCGAAGCTCTTGCGGATGCCCTTGAGTCTTACACCAGCCATCGTCAGCCTCAGAGCGCTTCGGGAAAGGAGGTGAGCGGCTCGGCCCGCTCCACAGGCACGAGTACCCGTGCGCCGAGCGACGGGACGGCGAGCCTCAGGCAGCCGCAGGCGCCACCGTTGTAGTCATCCGGAACGACCGCCGTGCAGGCCACGGTCTCGCAGCCCTCGGCGGTGACCTCGAAGCGGGCCGCGGGGTCGGCGCCCGGCATCAGGTCGCGTAGGACGGTGCCCGGCCGCATCGTCGTGGTCATGCTGCCGTAGCCGAGCGAATCGGCTGAGGTCTCGCTCTCCTTGGTCGGATGGGTGTTGAGCACCACCATGACCCGGTTGCCCTGGTAGCGGCGCTCGAAGGCGAAGATACCGGCATCCTGCTCGCCGCCCGTCCGCTCGGTGGACCAGTGGATGGCCTGCTCGCCGTAGAGGAGCTCGGGAAGCGCCTTCCGGAGCCGTGCCATCTTCGCGTAGTGGGTGAAGGTCCGGTTGGTCGTATCGAAGGCGCCAAAGTTGCTCAGCCAGAGCGGCTCGCGGTTGGCGGGATCGTTGCCGCCCGAGAACTCCTGCTCGGTGCCGTAGTAGATGCAGGGCATGCCGTTCTGCGTGAACTGCAGCGAGACGGCGAGGTGGAGCCGCTTCACGTCGGGCTGCTCGAAGAGGAAGCGGGGGGTGTCGTGGTTGTCGAGGAAGTTCACCAGGAGCTGCTGCGGCGCGATGGGCTGCCCGTCGCGTGAGAGCACGCCGTCGGGGTTTCCGACCGTGCCGTAGTTCGCCTTGCGCTCCGTCCAGAGCTTCTCGATCTGGCTGGTTGGCGCCCCATACTTGAAGACCGCGTCGTAGACCTGGAACTTCTGCGAGAAGTAGAAGACCGAGTCGAGCATCGCGGGCTGCGTGTAGGAGCCCAGCAGCCAGTCGGCGCCGTCGAAGACCTCGCCGAACATGAAGAAGTTCTCCTTGCCCACCTGCTTTGCGTGGGCTCGAATCGCTGTGGCGAACTGGATCCAGAAGTCGTGCTCCACATGCTTGACGGTATCGATGCGGAAGCCGTCGATGTCTGCCGCGGTGATCCAGTAGGTCATCACATCGATGAGGGCCTGGCGCACCTCGGGCAGGTCGGTGCGCAGGTCCTTGAGGCCGCCGGGGAAGTCGCCCGTCACCTCCTGCGTCCGCACAAAGTTGTAGCAGTCCTGCCAGTTGGCATCGGGGTTAATGCCGGCGATGCGGCAGGCCTCGGCCTCGCGGCCCCAGACCGTCACACGGCCCCGCTTCCAGTACCAGTCAAAGTTGGCGAACTGGGCCGGCCGCGGCGCGCCCCGGTTGAGCTCCGGCATGTCGATCCAGCGCGCAGGCGCGTTGCCCGAGGCGCCGAGCCCCGTCACGGCCTGCACGCCGCGGAGGTCGAAGTCGGGGTCATACTCACCGGTGCGTAGGATTGGCGATGTGGTGCCGGTTCCCTGCACGCTGTCGTCAGGCCGGCCGTTCCGGTTGATGTCGTAGTAGAAGACCTGCCCCACATGATTGGTAACGACATCGAGGATGACGAGGATGCCGTTGTCGTGCAGCACCCGCACCATCTCCCGCAGCTTGGCGATGTCGCCAAAGTGGGGGTTCACATCGAGGAAGTCCTGGGTCCAGTAGCCGTGGTAGCCGTCGTAGCCGGCGTCCGACTCCACGTTGCGCACCACAGGCGAAATCCAGACGCTCGTGACGCCCAGCTTCGTGAGGTAGTCCACGTTGTCGATGACGCCCTGCCAGTCGCCGCCCTGGTAGCGGCCGAGGTCGCCGACCACGACCCCCTTGTTGTTGTCCCGCTGGCCGTCGGCGAAGCGGTCGACCATGAGCTGGTAGACCACCTCGCCACGCCAGTCGCGGGCCAGGTTGGTGGTCTTGAAGTCGGTGGTCACGGGGGCCATGTCGGCGCCGCAGGCCGACAGCAGGAGCGCTGCAGCGAAGAGCACGCAACCTGCGGCGAGCCGGTGGAGCTGGTGGAGCATCGGGCGCTTCCTCACGGGTAGGTGCTGCTGTTGAACCACCACTCGGCGCCGATGCCGAGGTAGTGGTGGATGGCGCCGCGACGGCGGACATCCTCTGCGGGGTACTGCTCCTGCGCGCCGTCGTTGAGCACCGAGACCTCGTAGATAAGCCGGAGCTCAGGGCGGGCAAAGGGGCCGGTGCCGGCGGAGAGCGTGGGGATGACGGCCGCCTTCAAGATGGCCGGCACCAAGAAGGTGTCGGTGCGGGGCGACAGGCCGTTGGAGCGGTGGCCCTGGTAGGAGAGTTCGAAGGCCTGCTTGTAGCCGCCCGCGACCCGGTAGGAGGGACGGAGCGAGATGGTGCCTTCGTAGGAATCGTCGCCGTCGTAGTTGACCGTGTCGGCATCCGAGAACCAGTCCACATAGGCGCCGGCGATGAGGTCGAACCGGCCTGCGCCAAAGCCCGCGCTCATGGCGACGCGGGTGGAGGTCGTGTCGGTTACCGAGCCATCCTGCGCGAGCCCGCTCGTGGGGGTAGCGAGTTCGCCCAGCGCCGCGATGCCGGTAGCCTGCCGCAGGAAGAGGTTGGCAAAGCCGCGCTCGCCGAAGCCCCAGACGGCGGCCTCCACGCCAAGCGTCGTACCGATCTCGCTCGGCATGAGCTGGCGCACCTTCTCGACATCCTCTGCCACGCCCTCGCCCAGGCGATGGACCTCGCCGTAACCGACCAGCTTGCCCGAGAGTCCGCCGACCTCGACCGGCTGCTCTGCGCGAAGCGAGCCGATGAGCCGGACGCGGTCCATGAGGATGACAGGGTCGGTGCCGAACTCGGGGTCGGCGACCAGGATCTCCTGATACTGGTAGGCGTTTTTGACCTGGTTGAGGCCGAGATGGCCGCTGATGCGGGTCTTGCCAGCCGCGCCCCACGAAGCGCCCGCGCCAACCGTGTTGAGGTTGTCGAGCGGCCAGAAGTCGAGGAGGTAGATGTCGTCGCCGCGGAGCATGCGGGAGCCGACCCAGACCGAGAGGTCGGCAACGCCCAGGTCGCTCCCCTCCACGAAGGCGTTGCGGAGGGCAATCTTGCCATCGAAGTCGCCATCGGAGTGGAACATGGCGTCGGAGACGGCCAGCGTCGTGACGACGCGGAAGCGGCCAAACTCGGGCTCGGCTACATGGTAGGAGAGGTCGAGTTCGAGGTAGGGCTGTTCCTCGAGGCGGGGCGGATGGGCGACCACCGCGAGCTGTTTGCCCGAGCCCCCTGCCCCGTCGGAGCTGGCCGTCACGCGGCCGTAGGAGCCAAAGACAAAGCCCGTCGGCGCCGAGGCCTCCTCCGCTGCCGGCTCGGTCGGAGGCAGCTCCTCTGCCTGCAGGCGCGGAGCGAGCAGCGCAAGGAGCGGAATGAGGGTGGCAAGAGAGGGCTTCATGGGGCCTGAGACGGGGAACGGACTGCCTTCGCGGTTAGAGCATCCCTGCGGTCGCCGCTAGAGGAGGTCGTCACAACAGCGGAAGCCCACACTGTCCTGCGCGAGCGTCGGATTGACCGTCGCGTCGGAAGAGGTGCACTTGAGGTTGTTCTGCACGTCGTTGAAGGCGCCGCCACGCACGCGACGGTCGGCGCTCCACTCTTCGACGTTGCCGGACATATCGAAGAGCCCATCCTGGCTGAGGCAGCCGGCGAACTGCCCCGTCGCTACCGGCCCGGAGGTGGGCGGCGCGTTGATGCCGTGGCAGGTGGTGGGCGCGTAGAGTTGCGCATAGGGATAGAGCCGTGCCTCGCTGCCCTGGCAGGCTGCGACCCACTCGGCGTCGGTGCAGAGCCGCTTTCCGACGGCGCTGCAGGCGTCGCCGGCGGCGGAAAAGGTGGCACCCTTCCAAGGCTGCACACCGGCGCGGGAGGTGGCGAGCGAACTGTCGCTGCCCACCGCATCGGCGGTCGCGTCCTGGCGCGAGGCCTCGTGGAGGTCGACGCAGAAGGCGGTCGCGCCGGCTCGCTCGATGCGCGCCATGCCAGGCTGGCAGCCGTTGCAGAAGATGCCGTTGTCTGCCGCGCCGTCGCAGTCGTTGTCGAGGCCATCGCAGACCTCGTCGGAGGGCAGGCAGGCCGGGTCGGTGTCTGTGGTGGTATCGCTTCCCGAGCCATCCGATTCGGAGGCGTCGCCGGAGCCGCTGTCGGCCGTGGTGTCGGCGGTGTCGCCACCGAGGTCGGAGGTGTCGGCGGCGGTGCCCGTGTCTTGGACGAGAAGTCCGTCGGGGTCGGAGACGCAACGGGCCACGGTCAGGTCGCAGCCAAACCCGACGGGGCAGTTGGCGGCGGTCTCACAGCTGATGTCCTCGTCGAAGTCGATGGTGCAGCCCGCTCCGACCGAGGTCAGCGCAGCGAGCCGCAACAGCAACGGAAGGACCGCCTTCATGTTCAGCGACCGGCGCGCGGGGGGGAAATCGCAGCGGGCCCCGAGACGGGCGTCGATGGGTTGGCGATGACAAAGAAGTAGAGGAGGAGCGAGGCGACGACGAGCGCGCCGAAGGCGATGGCGACCCGAATCCAACGCTTGCGCTGAATCTGCCCGAAGTCCTCGTCGGGCGAGAAGGGGAGGTCGTCGACGACGGAGAGGTCGCTGATGGTACGGAACTGGGCGGGCACCTGGGCGGCGCGGTCGGCGTAGACCGTGGCCGCCTCGCGGGTGTTGCGCGGGCTCGATTGGTCCGACTCGAGCGGCGAGGCGAAGGCGTCCCAGTATTCGGCAGCCGGTGCAGCTGCGGGAGCGGCCGCAGGGGCAGCCTCCGGCGCAACGACGGCCGGCGCGGCACCCGACAGCTGCGGGTCGCGGCTGCGGGCCTTCCGAAGCGCGGACAGCTTCAACTCGGCACCTGCCGAGATCAGGTCCGACTCGATCAACGAGAGCAGATTGGCGGCGTTGTCCTGCACGGCGAGCACCGCGATGACATCGGTCTCGAGGCCCGGGTTGGGGACCTCATGAACATAGAGCGAGACGAACCACTCCATGGCGTCGGCGTTGTTGCGGTCTCGCTTGAGACCCTCGGAGAGGACGATGGCGGCATTCACAACCTCGCCCTTGCCATGGAGGAGGCGGGCGCGTTCGAGGTAGGTCATGGGGTCACTCTTCTACGAGGTGGAGCGTCGCCTTGCCGGCGGCCTCCACCCACTGGGTCACATGTTCGATGGCAGGGTTAACGCCGGCGATCGCACGGGCCTCGTTGGCGGCAGCCAAGGGCGCCAGCAGCGACACGGGGTCGCGCTTGGCGAGGTCGGCGACAGAGGTCACGCCGGCGGCGATGAGGAGCTGGCTCGCCTTGGGGCCAACGCCCTCGAGCTGCAGCAACTCCGCCTGTCGCGCGAGGGCCAGCGTCTCGGCGACGTTAAGCTCGAGCATGGGGAGCATCGCGGTCCGCTGCGCCGGCGTCAGGAGAGCCTCAAGCAGGCCGCGCGTGTTGGTCACGCCAGACTCCGCCAGCCGCGCCTGCGCCACGCCGGAGACCAGCGAGACGTCGGACAAGAGGTAGTCCGACGCCGACACCGGAGCAGCCAACGCAGGGACGAGCAGGAGAGCGAGCAGCAGGCTCCGCATCGGGTTCACTTGGAGAGCGGTACGAACGACGGGATGAAGTAGCTGATACCTACCATGCCGACGACATGGTTGGAGAGGGTCTCGTCGGGGCTCTGCTTCTCGGACTGCACGTCGGCAGCCGTGTAGAGGTAGTCGGTCGCGCGGATGTGGAAGGCCACCTGATCGGTGTAGAAGAAGCGGAGCGAGATGCCGACGGTGGGGCCGAACTTGAAGCCGGCGAGCTCGTCGCTGTCGGAGGTGCGCAGCGCGCCGCCGAGGCCGAGGTGGGTCGAGATGTCGTAGCGGACCACGCGGCGGTCCACCCAGTTCAGCTTCCCGATCCAGGGGACATACTGCACCTCGACTGCGGCCGAGAGCGCGGCGTGACCAAAGGTCGCATCCACGGTCGGGTCGGCGTTGAAGTTCTCTGTCACGCTGGTGTCGAAGAAGGCAGGCGCGATGTCGAGCTGCAGGCCGGCGCCGAGCGTGTCGTTGATGTAGTAGCGGGCGCCAAGGCCGATGAGGGCCCCACGCTCGTAGACCTCGCCTGCCGTCGTCCCGAGGGCGCCGGTGAGCTCAAGCCGCTCGTTGCGGAGCAGCTTCTGGCGACGGATGGCAGCACCTTCATCCATGAGCGCCGACTGCGCAAAGGCCGTGGCACCCACAAGCATGGTGGCCGAAAAGAAGAGGAATTTGGTGAGGATGGAGCGCATGGGTTACTCCGCTCCCGGCGTGGGCTGAGGGGTGAGGAAGATGCCGACGCCGAGGCCGAGCGAGAGCGTCTGCACGAAGGCAGGCTCTCCAGAGGCGATTTCGCGATACTGAAGCCGGTCGCGCAGGTTGAGGTCGAGACCGATGTAGCGGTTGAGGAAGATGCGAGCGCCCGTACCGAGATCAACGGCAGGCGTCGTCTCGCCATAGGCATGCACCGCGCCCAGACCGGCGGCGGTATAGACATCGTAGTAACCGATGTAGTGACCGAAGAGCGACACCTTGCCGTAGGAGGGGGCGTAGGAGTAGCCCGCTGCCGCATACCAATCGAGCGGCGCGACGTCGGAGACCACCTTGAGCGCGTCGGCCGAACTGTCATAGGCCTTGGTCGTGCCACCGAGGCCGGGACCCAGGTCGAACTGCTCCCAGCGGAGCGAAAAGGCATGACGCTCGCTCGAGAAGTAGGTGAGCGCGGCGCCCAGCTCAAACTGCATCAGCAGCGGGTCGCTGACCGTCGTACCGGTCTCCGGCGCGAGCCAGAACCGTCCCTGCTTGAGAACCGGCTTGTCTTGAATGACCGAGATGGGGGCCTTCCGAAGATCGCCGGCCTCTGCAGAGGAGACCAGCAGCATCGTGAGACCCGCAACCATCACGCTTAGGCTGAATTTACGCATCCATTCCTCGCAAAGATGGGGCAGAACCCGGAGCAGCGAACTGACACCACACCGCACGAACAACCCGCGGCGTGAGGTCTACCACGCTACCGACGAGAGGGGCAAGCAATCCGGGCCAACTTAGAAAAGCGCTTCCACGAATTCCGAGACCTCGAAGGCCCGCAGGTCTTCGACCGCCTCGCCGATGCCGATGAAGTAGATGGGCACCTTCACCTCGTCGGCGATGCCGAGCACAGCGCCGCCCTTCGCCGTGCCGTCCAGCTTCGTCAGCACGAGCCCTGTCAGCGGCGCGACCTCGGAGAAGAGCTTGGCCTGCTGGATGGCGTTCTGTCCCGTGTTGGCATCAAGCACCAGCACCGTCTCGTGCGGCGCGCCGGCGATGGCTCGGTCGCAGACTTTGGCGATCTTGCGGAGCTCATCCATGAGCGGCGCCTTGGTCTGGAGCCGGCCAGCCGTGTCGACCAGGATCAGGTCGGCGCCCGCCTCCGTCGCTGCCTTGAGGCCCGAAAAGACCACGCTCGCCGGATCGGCACCCTCGGCGCCCTGATGAATCGGACAACCGACCCGCTTCGCCCACTCTTCGAGCTGCCCCACAGCGCCGGCGCGGAAGGTGTCGCCCGCGATGACCATGGGGCGCCGGCCGGCCGCCTTGAAGCGGGCCGCCAGCTTGCCAATCGTCGTGGTCTTGCCGGCGCCGTTGACGCCAACCACCAGGATCACCGTTACGCCCTCCCCGACCACCAGCGGCCGGTGGTGGGCCGCGAGGATGCTCCGGGCCTCCTCGCGCAGAATCGGCCAGACCTCGTCAGCCGTCGCCTCGCCGGCCGCAACCCGCCGGTTGAGCGCGCCGAGCAGCCGCTCGCTCGCCTTCACGCCGATGTCGGAGGTGAAGAGCACCTCTTCGACCTGGTCGATGGCCGCCGCGTCGAGTTTGGGCTTGGCCGAGAAGAGGGCTCCGAGCTTGGCGACAAAGCCGCCGCGGGTCTTCTCGAGGCCGGAACCCATGGTCCGGCCGGGAGCTGGCGCGGGTGTCGGCGCAGCTGTCGGCGCAGCTGTCGGCGCGGGCTCGGCCTCAGGCTGCAGCGAAAGTTCGACCGCCTCTACCGCGCCCGTCCGGCCCTTGCGACGCTCCATCTCGGTCGTCGCCTCGTCGCTCGCTTTGAAGTCGCCCGTCAGCCGCACCCGCTTGGCCTCGCGCACCTCGCGCAGCGACATCGTCTCGTTGATGGCGACCGGCCGCTCCGACTCGGGCCGGTCCTCCCTCGCGGGGGTTGCCGAGGGTGCGGGCAGCGGTGCAACCGCCGGCCTCGCCTCAGCGGCGCGATCGGCTGGAGGCCTGCTGCTCCGGCGGCCAAGCGCAACGCCAACCCCCACAAGCAGGAGCGCGCCCACAATCCAGAGCCACGACGGCAGTCCGGCCGCGGCCGCATCACCAAGGAGGGGGAGAGTGCTAAGTGCTTGCATCGCTTTCGACCTGCCGTGCGTGGCCCGCTGAGGAGCCGTCGTTGCTACCGGGGCTGCAGAGCGAGGCTCCGCCGCGGCGCCCTTCTTGGGCCCCTGTCTGCCGCTGTCAACCTCGAGACCTTTAGACCGGCGTGTTTCCGAGCCGCACGCCCACCACCTTCGAGACGCCCGGCTCCTCCATCGTGACGCCGTAGAGCGTGTCGGCCGCCTCCATGGTCCGCCGCTTGTGGGTGATGACCAGCATCTGCGACAGCTGCGACATCTGCCGGACCGCCTCGGCAAAGCGCGACTCGTTGGCCTCGTCGAGCGGCGCGTCGACCTCGTCGAGGATGCAGAAGGGCGTCGGCCGCATGCGGAAGATGGCGAAGATGAGCGACACGGCTGTGAGCGCCTTCTCGCCGCCCGACAGCAGGTTCATGTTCTGGAGGCGCTTGCCGGGCGGCTGCGCGATGATGTCGACGCCCGTCTCGAGCAGGTTCTCGGGGTCGGTGAGTTCGAGCCGGGCGCGGCCACCGCGGAAGAGCTGCGGGAAGATGCGCTGGAACTCCGCATCGACCACCTTGAAGGTCTCGTCGAAGAGCTCGCGCGACATCTTGTCCATCTTCTTGATGGCCGACTCGAGGTCGCCGATGGCCTTCTCCAGGTCGGCCTTCTGTTCGGCCAGGAAGGTCTGCCGCTGAAGCGCCTCGGCATACTCCTCTTCGGCCGCCGGGTTGACGGGGCCGAGCCGGTCGAGCTGGTCGATGACCTTGACGAGCTCCTCGTGGAGCTCCGCGGTCATGCCGCCCTCGAGGGCCTCCTGACGGGCCGCGGCGGGCGAAAGGCCGAACCGCTCCACAAGGTTTGCCTCGGTGTGCTCCAGGTCGCTCTTGGCCCGCTCTGCCGCAATCTCCGCCTCGCGAAGGGCCAACGAGGCCGCCTCGGCCTTGCGCCGGGCGTCGAGCGCGGCGGCCTCCAGGTCGTTCACCTCGGCAGCGAGCTGGGTATGGGCCTCGCGCAGCTTCGCAAGCCGCGCCTCTTCGGTGGCGGCAAGGCCGAGCGCCCGCTGAAGGTCGGTCCGCTCGGTGGAGATCCCCCGTTCTGCGGCGAGCCGCTTCTGCGCGATCTCCTCCTGCTCCATGACCAGTCGGTCGAGCCGGGTGCGGGCCATCTGCGCGGTCGACTGGTGCTGCGCCTGGCGGGCCTCGATGCCCTTCACCTGTTCACGGGCCTCCGCGTCGCGGACGCGGGCATCGGTGTAGGCGTCGCCGGCGGTGCGGACATCGTTGTCCACCGCCGACCAGGCGGCCTGCGCGAGCGAAAGCTCTGCGATGCCGTCGGCGATACCCTTGTCGGCGACGGCCAGCTCTGCGGTGGCCGCGGTGATGGTCTGCTCGAGCGTCTGAAGTCGGGCCTGCGCGGAGTCGCGATCCAGTGCGAGCCGCTTCACGGCCGACACAGCGCGGGCCTTGGCCTGCTCCGCTTCGGCACGCGCGTTGCGGAGGGCGGCGAGGCGCGATTGCGCCATCTCCAGCTCGCCGCGGAGGCGGTTCCGCTCCAGCAGCGCCTGCTCGAGCAGCTGCTCCGACTCCGACTGCCGGCCCCGCGCGACCAGCTCCTCGTCGGCCCGCTTCGCCAGCGTCAGCTGCGCCTCGTCGCGCTCCCGGGTCAGTTTGAAGACCGACTCCGCTGCCGCCGAACCCGGCGCGCCCGTCACATAGAGGTCGCGCTCCGGGTGGTAGCCCCGCTGCGGGTCGATGGCGGGCGGCGCTGTCTCATCGGCAAAGGCGTTGGCAACGCGCGTCACGCTGCGCAGCCGGTCGTGCACCAGCTTCGGCACGGGCTGCAGGAAGTCGCACCAGCCCTCGACGGACTCGCCGGACGGCTTGGTGGCAACGACGACACTCACTGCCACATTCTGCGCGCGGG
Organism: Myxococcales bacterium; assembly: GCA_947496715.1. Taxonomy (GTDB): domain Bacteria; phylum Myxococcota_A; class Bradymonadia; order REDH01; family REDH01; genus CAIWGR01. Next base: position 4,294 of record CANMDT010000055.1, on the reverse strand, counting down.
CCCAGCCCGCGATGCGGCGCGCATCTGCGGCGCTCTCTGCGGTCACCGCCTCGAGCAGCGGCCCGAGCAGGCGAGAGACCGTCTCTTCGGCACCCGAGGCGACCCGGAGCCGCTCCGCGATGGGGCGTCCCACGCCGGCGACCTCGCCCTTCTCTGCTGCAGCCAGGAGCTTCCGAAGGCCAACACCGTAGGACTCGCCGGCGCGGATCAGCTTCTCGAGGGTCTCCAGGCGGGCCTGCGCCACGCGGTGTGCGTCTGCAGCAGCACGGCTGCCGGCCTGCGCCTTCTGGAGGTTCTGGAGCGCATCGGCCTCGGCGCGGCGGGCCGCCTCTAGGCTGCCCTCTTTCGCCTTGAGTTCGGCGGTGGCCGCGGCCTCCTGCGAGGCGCTGTCGTTCTCGCTTGCTTCGGCGCGGGTCTGGTCCTGCTCGAGCGCGGTCAGTTCGGCGACGATGGAGATGACCCGCGACTGCACCTGGGTCCGTTCGCTGCCTGCCGAGTCGAGGCGGCCCTGCAGCCGCGCAGACTCGCCGCGGTCGGCGGTCAGCTTTGCCGCGGCCTTGTCGAGCCGGAGCCGCTGCTCCGACTGCTGCGCCCGCGCCCGCTCCACCTGTTCTGCCAGTGCGGCGAGACGGGCGGCGACCGAACCGGCAGAGCTTCGTGCCTCCTCGAGCGTGGCGACCAGCGCGGCGATGGCGGCCTCGGCAACCTCAGCGACCCCGGTCTGCTCCTGCTGCTGCGCCACAACCTGCGCGGCCCGCTCGCCAAGTTCGACCAGCGCCCGCTCTGCAAATCCAAGCTGGCTCCGGAGCAGCTCCGCCCGGGCACGCGCCTTGATGCTCGACTCGGTCGCCTCGCTCAGCTCACGCTCCTGGGAGGCAAGCCGGCTGCGCCCTTCGAGGAGCTTGGCGTCGCGCACATGGTGCTCCACGGCGGCGTTCTCATAGAGTTCGCGGAGGCCGGCGAACCGTTTGCGCAGCTCGGCGAGCGCCGTGGCCACCTTCTCGTAGCGCTCCACCGCGGTGGTCACCTCGAGCGACCGGCGCCGCTGCGTCAGCTCCTTCCACTTGGCGGCCCGCTTGGCCTGCCGCTCGAGCGAGCCAATCTGCCGACCCACCTCGCCGAGCACGTCGGCGATGCGAAGGAGGTTCTCACGGGTCTTCTCGAGCCGGCGCTCCGCGGCCTTGCGCTGATACTTGTAGCGGGTGATGCCGGCGGCCTCCTCGATGATGAGGCGGCGCTCCTCCGGCCTGGCCGAGACGATGAAGCCGATGCGGCCCTGCTCGATGATGGAGTAGGCCTCGCGCGAGCCGACGCCGGTGCCGAGGAAGAGCTCCTGCACGTCGCGGAGCCGGACCTTGCTGCCGTTGAGTTCGTATTCGCTTTCGCCGTCGCGGTAGAGGCGGCGGGTGACCTTGATTTCTGCATGGTCGCGGAAGGCTGCGGGGACATCGCCGCGGTCGTTCTGCATCGTGAGCGAGACCTCCGCCATGCCCATCGCACGGTGGGTCTCGGAGCCGGCGAAGATGAGCTCGTCCATGCCCTTGCCGCGCAGGTCTTTGGCCGACTGCGCGCCGATGCACCACTTGATGGCGTCGACGATGTTGCTCTTTCCACAGCCGTTGGGCCCCACGATGGTTGTGACGCCGTCGCCGATCTCAAGCCCCGTCTTGGTACGGAAGGACTTGAAGCCCACGAGTTCGATGCGGAGGAGTTTCATCGGCCGGTGCGTTGAAGGGAGCGGGGGAGCCTAGCAGGTCGGCGGGCGACTGGGCAACCCGAGGGGCGGAGGGCGCTGCGGGCAGGCGCGTCGACGGGATTGCCAATCTGCCCCGAGGTGGGTTAGACGGCGGCGAACTTCTCCTCCGCATCCGCAGCTGCTGAACAGCAGCGGGCCGCTCATGGCACCCATGCACGACGAACCCGGGCTCACAGGCGCAACCCCGCTCAGCGACGGAGACATTGTCGCCAAACGCTACAAGATTCTGAGCGAGCTCGGACGGGGTGGCTATGCGATCGTCTACAAGGCAGAGGACCTCAAGACGGGCCAAGTGGTTGCAATCAAGACCATTCGTCCCATCGCTCCCCGCCCCAAAGAGGTGGTGGCCCGCTTCCGCCGCGAGGCGGAGTTGGTAGGCCAGCTCAAGCACCCGAACACCGTCCGCATCTTCGACTATGGCTTCGAGACCGACTTCTTCATGGCCATGGAGTACCTGCAGGGCTACGCCGTGTCGGACATCCTCGACGGCACGCATGGCATTCCGGCCAAGCGGGCACTGGCGATTGCCCGGGGGATTCTGGAGAGCCTGACGGAGGCGCACGGCATGGGCATCGTCCATCGCGATCTCAAGCCGGAGAACATCTACCTGGTGCACGGTCCCGATGGGAGCGAGCGGGTGAAGGTGCTCGACTTTGGCATCGCGAAGTCGGTCTACGATGAGCCGTCGGAGTCGTCGCTGACGCTCCGCGGTCGGGCGATGGGGACGCCGACCTACATGTCGCCGGAGCAGGCGAAGGGTGGCTCGCTCGATATCGCGAGCGACATCTACGCCGTTTCGGTGATCATCTACGAGCTCCTCTGCGGCATCCCCCCGTTCACGGGCGAGGGGGCGATGGAGGTCATGCTCAAGCATGTCAACGACGCCCCGCCGCGGCTGACGGTCAAGGAGCTGACCGGCACCCCCATCGAGTTTGCCATCCTCAAGGGTCTCGCGAAGAAGCCGACTGACCGGTTCCTGAGCGCGCACGACTTCCTGGCGGCGCTTGGCTTTACGGCGGTTCGGCTCATCGACGGGCCGCTTCAGGCTGCGGAGTTTCCGGCAGAGCAGACGACAGCCGTGGCTCCCCAGGCAGCGACCTCCAAGCCCGTGTTCGGAAGCTGGTTCAGGCGCCGCGACGGATAGTCGTTTCAGAACAACGGCTTTACCAGAAAGAGCGAGACCAAATCTCGCTCCTATTCCGAACTGCGCCCAATTCTCAAGATTCCGCTTGAGGATTATCTAATACCGTATTGAAATCACGCCGATTTCTATCTCGAATTTGCAGGTTGCGCCGCCGCCAAAACTGTGGATAGTGGCAGGCAGACCCCGCCCGGAACCCGACCGCGATGACGCCCGCCGACAGACCCGAGATTGACTGGAGCGCCGAGCTGCTCCTCGTAGAGCAAGAGAGTCGCACCATCGCGACCACGCTCGGCATGGCACACACCACCGCCCACCTCTTCATCTGCCTCTTCACCGTGGACAACCAGGCCCAGAGCCTGCTCAGCGACCATGCGCTCAGCCTCGACTCCGTCCTGCCGCGCCTGTCGAACATCCCGCCAGAGCCGCCCATGGAGTATACCCGCGTGCTCAACCGGGCCGCGGAAATTGCCCGCTCGGTTCACAGCGATGTGGTCAGCACCCTGCACCTGCTCGTCGCGATGGCCTCCTTCACGACCACCTCGGCCTACCAGCTCATGGAGCAGCTCGACCTGGAGGTCATGGGGCTGCGCAACGCCGCCTTTGCCCGCATCATCCAGCCGGTAACCGCGCAGCCCGTCACCTCCGTTGCGGTGCCTGCTGCGCCCCGCGCCTATGCCGTCGCGGGCAGCGCCGCTCCGCTGGGCGCCCGCCGGCCGCTTGTGATGCAGCCGCCGGAGCCCCCGGTCGCGCAGGACGACGACGACGACGACGAGGACGACGAGGACGACAGCGAGCCCGAAGAGGAGGATGCGGAGGAGCTCGCCCACGAGGAGCAGGAGACCGAGCCGCCCGTCACCCGTCGGACAGGTCCCATCGCGGTGAACGCCGAGGCCGATGAGCCCACCGACACCGGCCGCCTGCTGGCGCTCCGACTGGCGCAGCGGCAGCAGCAACAGCGGCCGGAGCCACCGCGGTCACACGGCACGCTCCCCGCCCTGCCCCCCATGGCGCTGCCCCCGACGGTCAACCGTTCGCAGCCCAAGCGGACGACCGCGCCGCTCTCGATGGAGGGGCGCGCCGCCAGACAGAAGTTGATTCTGCGCGAGTCGCAGTTCCCGCTCCTCGCACGCATCGGCCGCAACCTGAGCCTCATGGCGGTCGATGGCCAGATCGACAGGGTGGTGGGCCGCGACAAGGAGATCGATGCGCTCGCAGACATCCTGAACAAGCGGCGGGGCAACAACCCGCTGCTCATCGGTGACCCGGGCGTGGGCAAGACCGCCGTGGTCGAAGGGCTCGCACGCCGCATCGCCGGCCTCGACGATGAGCCGGCGCCACGCGGCCTCGAGGGGCGCATCGTGGGGGAGGTGGAGGCCAGCAAGCTGCTCTCCGGC
>CANMDT010000054.1 GCA_947496715.1 Myxococcales bacterium | reverse complement strand
CGCCTCGGCGCTTGCGACAGCGATGGCGAAGCGTGGAGAACGGTTTGATCGTGATGTGTCCTGCTTCGATAGTCGTGTTGCCACGGGGCAGCTTTCGGCGATTCTGAAGCAGGTGATCGCGCATGGGTGAGCGTCCGGCGGTCGCGGAGCGGTGGTCGAGCGCGCTCGCCTCCTACTACATGGTCGACATCATCGGTCTGGCCGGTTTCTTGCTGCTGACGCCGCGGATGATCGCCCACTTTGGCGCGACCCAGTATGGCGTACTGGCGCTGGCAGCCGGCCTGACGGGCTATCTGGGTCTGCTGGATCTGGGCATCAAGCCCGCGCTCACGCGGATGGTGGGAGCCGCCTGGGCTGTTGGAGAGCGCTCGCGGGTCGAGGCCCTGTTGCGGCTCGGTCTGGCGGTGCTCTCCCTGTCTGGCGGTCTGGCGCTCGGCGCCGCGATCCTCATCGCATCCGACCTTCACAACCGCCTTTCGCTGGCAGATGGGCTGGCAGTCGCCCCCTTTGTGGTGGTGAAGGGTGCGGAGCTTGCGATTCAGCTCGCCGGGAGCCCCTTCGAAGCGGCGAACTATGCGATGGATCGTGTGGTGCGGATGAATGCGGTGCGCGCTGTGGCCCGCGTGATGGAGGTGGTCGCAGGGGTGGCCGCGCTGGTCTGGTCGTTGCCGCTGGTCTTCCTGGCCTGGGCCTCGCTGGCGACGACGCTGGTCGGCGTTGTGCTGCAGTGGAGCACGCTGCGGGAGCGGCTGCCTGGGTTCCTGCCAGGTCGGATCCAAGCACCTGCCGGCATGGCCCGTGAACTGGCCGGTTTTGCCGGCTTCTACCTGGTCAACAGCGCGGTCGTTGTCCTGATCTTCCGGACCGACGAGATCGTAATCGCCGGCAGCCTCTCTCTGGCTGCGGTGGCGATCTACGCGCCGCTCAACCAGGTCGCCCAGGCACTGATGGGAGCACTTGCGAAGATTCCCACCGCCTCTGGCCCCAAGCTTGCCATTCACATCGCGCGGCAGGAGCGGCCAGAGGCTGCCGACCTGCTCCGCTCGACCCTGGCGGGGACCTTGGGTGCCGGTCTGGTACTGGCGCCGGTGCTCCTCTTCTTCGGTGCACCGGTTGCCTCCATGTGGCTTCGGCAGGAGATCTCCTTTGCCCTCGTCGCCTCCTTTGTCGCGATCATCGTGGCTCACCTGCCCGTGTCGGTTGCCTCTCGCTACATCGGTGCCGCCGGCATTGTCCGGTCTGTGACGCTGGTCTCGGTGGCGGCAGGGTTGCTGAACCTCGGTCTGAGCATCTTCCTCGTGCAGCGGTTTGGTCTCACCGGCGTTGCCTGCGGGACGCTCTTTGCGCAGCTCGTGACGACGACCTGGTTCAACCCGCGCGTCGCAATGAAGCACGCGGGGCTCCCTCTTTCGGAGGTGGTGCGTGCGCTCCTGCAGACGGCGGCGCTGCCTGTGCTGTTTTCGGTTGCGATCGCGGCCTCTGCATCAACGGTGCTACCCTTGATCCCGGCCGCTCTGCTCTCCGTGACCGTCGCCGTTGCCGCTGCGGTGCGCGTTGTCGCAAAGAGCCGGCAGGTCGTTACCCGGACCGCCCATGCCTAAGTTTCTCTATCTCAGCCCTTCGTTTCCGCCGCAGTCCCGCGTGGGCGCGCTCCGGCCGCTCAAGTTCTGCAGGCATCTGCCGGCGCTCGGTTGGGAGCCTGTGGTGCTCTGCGATCTGCACGAGTCGGACGCCATCGATGTGACCCTCTCTGAGGCACTGCCAGAGGCGACCGTCGTGGTGCGCGACTGGAGCCGTGCGGCGCGCCGCAATGAGGCCGCGGTGGCGCGGGGTGAACTGCCGCGCGCCACCCACGACGCCGGCGGCAAGCCCATCGTCCGGAAGCCTTCGGGGCTCCAGCGGATGTTGCCGCGGGCGCTGCAGAACACCTACCCGTCACCCTCCTTCTGGTGGCCGTCGCCTGAGTGGGTGCCGCTCGGCCACCACAGCATCGAGATCCCGCATGCGCTGAAGGCGTCGCGGCGGCTCATGCGCGAGCACACCTTCGACGCCATCGTCGTCAACGCCGATCCGCACGCGGCGTTGCTCGTCGGGGCACAGCTTTCGCGCGAGAGCGGCATACCGCTGGTGCTCGATCTGCGCGATCCCTGGAGCGTCTGCGAGCTCCGGCGCGGTGAGCGCCCGTGGCCGCAGCGCAGGCTGGTGGATGCCCTGGAGCGGCGCTGCGTGGCGCAGGCGAGCGCGGTCATTCTCAACACCGAGACCACCTGCCGCGACTACCTCGCCCACTACGCCGACCAGCCCGCCGCGAAGTTCCATGTCATCCGCAACCATGGCGATGCGGCGCTGATAGCGAACGGCTCGTTCGAGCGTGATCCACGCTACACGGCGCTCTTTCTCGGCAACTTCCGCCGTTATGTGGAGGGCGATGAGCTGCTCGAGGCGCTCGCGCTGCTCAAGGCGCGCGGCATCGACGAGACGAAGTTCCATCTCGTGGTCACGGGCCGCGTGCCTGCCGAGGCGCGGGCCTATGCCGAGAAGCTCGGCGTGGCCGCGATGCTGACCGAAGGGGCCTTCGTGCCATACAGGCAGGTGGGCAGCTTCATGGAGACCGCCGACCTGCTTGTGGCGCTCAACAACCGGACGGTGCAGCGGGTGCCGGCGAAGGTCTACGACTACCTCGTGTCGCCTCGTCCGATGCTGGTGGTGGCAGACAATCCGGAGCTGGGTGAGATGCTCGCGCCGCTGCCCTATGCGGAGCTGCGGAGCCTCGACGACATCGCGGGCATCGCCGACGCCATGGCCGAGGCCTTTGCGCTCGGCACGGGGTTTGCGGTGGACCGTACCGAGGCTGGCTACGACAGCGCGACCGCCTCCGCGAAGCTCGCCGCCATCCTCAGCAGTGTGCGCCGCCCTCAGTAGTGGCGGTCGAGCACATACCAGCCGAAGGCCCGGAGCATCATCTTGGGCAGCGAGTCTTCGACGAGCGGATCGAGCAGCGTCCAGGCCTCTTCGACGAGGGCGGTGGCCTGCTCCGAGCAGGCGTCGATGCCGCCGACCGATTCGATCTTGGCGATGACCGCGTGGACCGTCTCCAGGTCTTGCGGCTTGGAGGCGATGGTCTCCCAGAGCCAGGTGCGATCGGCCAGTTCGAGCTTGGCCATCGCCTTGGCGACGGGCAGCGTGACCTTGCCGTGCATGATGTCTTCGCCGCGTGACTTGAGGTCGCCCTTGAAGCCGCGGAGGTTGAGCACATCGTCGATGATCTGGAAGGCCAGGCCGACGCTCTCGAAGAAGCTGCCGAGCCCTTCGATCTGGGCCTCGGTTGCACCGCCGCCGACGGCGCCCATGCGTGCGAGCGAGGCGGCCGGGATGGCGGTCTTGAGCCGGTGGATGGCGAGGATGCGCTCCTCGAGCAGCACGCCGTCGCCCGTCGCGACGACCTCGGGCATCATGAAGTCGACACCATCGATGTCGAGCGCCTGGCCTGCGTGGCCGGCGCGGAGCGCCTGGAAGTAGTGGTCGTAGATGGCCAGCTTTTCACGGTCGGAGAGCTTGGGTCCGATGAGCAGTTTCTGGCCCATGAAGTAGCAGGCCGTGCCCGAGTTGATGGCCAGCGACTCGCCGTAGAGCAGGTGCGAGGTGGGGCCACCGCGGCGGATGACCGACTTGTCCTGCACATCGTCGACCATGAGCGAGCCCACATGCATGAGCTCCGGCATCGCCAACCACTTTACGAAGTTGCGTGAGTCGCCACCGACCACATCGCAGCAGGCGAGAGCGGCGTAGGAGCGCCAACTTTTGCCGCCGCGATCGGTGATGAGGCGGACCGGTTCGCAGAGGGTGCGGGTGAGCTGGCTGAGCTCGATGCCGCGCATATAGTCATCGTGTTTTTTGCTGGCGATGAGGTCGCGTAGCGGCTCGTATTCGGGCTTGATCGGGACGATGGCCTCGACCGACTTGCGCACCTCTTCACCCACAGCGCCGAAGAAGTCGTCGAGCGTTTCGACGGTCACAAAGCCGCTCCGCTCCACGTAGCCACGGCCGCAAATGGCCTTGCCGTTCAGCGTCCCTTCGAAGGAGACCGAGCCCTCCCAGAAGGCCGGCTTGGAGATGAGGGTGACGAACTCCTGGTCTGCGAAGTCTGCGGTGACTTCGACCTGCAGGTTGGCCTGCTCCGACGAGATGGAGAAGGCGCTCGGATACTTGTTGAAGGTGCGGGTGCTGGTCCAGATGCCGTGCTCGGTGAAGCCGAGATCGAGGGCCTCGTCGCGGCCGGTTTCGGTGACGACGAGGAGCCGCTTTCCGAGCGAGGCGCGGTCGTTCTTGAGGTCGACCATGCTGTAGGCAGAGAGGCTGGTGCCGTCGTCGCACTGCAGCGCGCACCAGAGCCAGGCGACGTCGCGGTTCTTGGTGGCCGCGTGGCTCTCCATCTCGTCGCGGTGGCCGCCGAACTCGTGGTCATACCAGCCCAGTCCCTGCTTCACAGGCGAGGCGGTGCCGTCGAGCGTGAGGCTGCCGGTGACCGCGCAGCGGGGGATGAAGTAGTAGAACATGTCTTCGCCGCTCACGCCTTTGACGACGCCATCGTCGCCGTGGCGGACAGCGGCCATCTGGGGCGTGAAGGTGAGCTCGAAGCCGGCCCGGTGGCGGTCGGAGTAGCCCTTGAGGAGGTAGCTGCCGTCCTCCTGCTTGAGGAGCTGGCTGCCGTCGTAGTCGAGCTCGAGGCGGCTGGTGGAGACGAAGGGATCGGTGGCGAAGAGCTGGTCGGGGTAGGGGACCTTGTCGCGCTCGAGGATCTCACGGATGGCGCGGCGGAGGCGCTCGTCGCGGGTGCCTTCGCCCCGCTTGAGCTTCTCGAGGCCGAGGCGTGGCGCATCGCGGTCGACGAGGGAGGAGGCGAGGTAGCGTTTGCCGTCGCGGTCGGAGATGGCCCAGGTGACGGAGGCCGCATGCTGGAGCTGCTTGGTGACCGCGTCGCGCCCCTTCACGATGCGGAAGAAGGAGACGAAGAGCGAGAGTTCGCGGCCGTCGGTTAGGGTGAGCTGCCCGTTGAAGTACCACCACTCCGTTGTCGACGAGGCGTGCGGGAGGTCATGGATCGCCAGATCAATCGGGCCGGCTTTGGGCCAATCGGCCTGCATCGTAGACATGGGCAATCCAAACGGCGGAGCGCAGGGCGCAACGCGTCACCAAGAGGCACAAAGAGTGGGTGGCCATCGCAAATCCGCTCGACGCCACCTGACGGTGGGAATACCGTCAGGCGCTGCAGAGCGTCAACCCATGCCTTCTGTGCGGCGTCGCATTTTGCGCTTCATTTTGACTCATTCACCCGGTTGTTTGGATGTGCATGTGTAAACCGATGGAGCACAGCGCGTGAGCCCTCGGGAAACAGATGCGGAGGCTGTCGCCGCCCCCGCGACGGTTGCGATGGCTGCGCATGCGCGCTGGTTCGGGGTTATCGCGCTCGTCGCGCTGCTGCTGGCCTCTACAAGCCTCACCGTGGGCTACTCGCTCGACGATCACATCCACCGCACGCTACTCGGCATCGGCCAACCGATTGCGGGGCTTCACGGCGGCCCGCTCGACCTCTTCGGCTTCGCCTCCGGCAACCCCGCCGATGCACAGCGGCTGGTGGACCAGGGGATCTATCCCTGGTGGTCCGACCCGGAGGTGCGGCTCCACTTCTTGCGGCCGCTCGCCTCGCTCACCCACGCGCTGGATGCGATGCTCTGGCCCGAGAACCCGGTGCTGGCGCATGCCCACAGCCTGCTCTGGTTTGCAGCAAGTCTGGCCGCCGCAGCGTTTGCCTTTCGGCAGGTCGCGCCGGCGCAGCTGGCGCTGCTCGCCTTTGCGCTCTTCGCGCTCGACGATGCGCGTGGGCCGGCTGTGGGCTGGATCGCCAACCGGGGCGCCTTCTTGGTCGCGACCTTCGGCTTTGTCGCGCTCGGCCTTCAGGCCCGGTGGCTCGCCCGTGGTGGCAGGCGCGATCGATGGCTCGCCGTGCTGGCCTTTGCCCTGGCGCTGCTCGCAGGCGAGGCGGCCGTCGCGATCGGCGGATACCTGCTCGCCGAGGCGCTCTTTGCAACGGCGACGCCGGAGCGTGGGCGCAAGGAGAGACTGCTGGCGCTCTGGCCCTATCTTGCGCTCGGGCTCACCTGGGCTGCGCTCTACGCGGGCTTCGGCTGGGGTGCATCGGGCTCCGATGTCTACCTCTCGCCGGCTCAGGGGCTGCTCCCCTTTGCGCGCCAGCTGCTGACCAACATGGGGGTACTGCTGCTCGCGCAGATCGGCCCCTTCTTTTGGTCCGACTTCTGGGTCATGGTGCAGCCGCAGCACCGGCCCTGGTATCTGCTCTTTGTGGTCGTCTGGGCTGCGCCGGTCGCCTGGGCGGCGGTGCGCTGCTGGCGGCGCGAGGCGGCTGTCCGCATCGGTGTCGTGGGGCTGCTCTTGGCGCTGGTGCCGATCGCCGCGACGATGCCGCAGGACCGGCTGCTGGTGAACGCCGGCTGGGGTGGCGCGCTGGCGGTTGCGGTGCTGTTGCGTGAGAGCTGGCTTGCAGGCTGGCGTGAGGCGCTCGCGCCCGCTTGGCGGCGCTGGGCCGCTCGTCTCGTCTTCGTCGCCTTCGGCGCTAGCCATCTGCTGCTCGCGCCGCCGCTGCTGGCGCTCCGCGCCCGATCCATGACCACCATCGAGGGGGCGCTGCAGCGGGCGGATCGCTCGCTGCCTGCCGGCCCCGGTGTGCGCGACCTGCGTGTCTACTCCCTCCAGACCGCCTTCGATCCGCTGCTCGTCTATGCGCCGATGATGCGGGCCTCGCTCGGTCAGCCCACAGCCCGCTCGATGCGGTCGCTCTACACCGGGCCTGGCGCGGTGGAGTTGGTGCGCGATGGCGCAAGCTCGCTGCGCCTCCGCGCTGCCGGCGGCTTTCTCCCGACCGAGCCGGAGCGCATGCTCCGCTCGCTGCGCCGTCCCTTCACACCGGGCGACAAGGTGCTGCTCGACGGCATGACCGCGGAGGTGTTGACGGTGCTCTCAGACGGCCGCCCGCGCGAGGTCCGGTTTGTCTTTGACCGCCCGCTCGAAGACCCGTCGCTCCGCTGGGTGACCTGGTCGGAGACCCGCTTTGTGCCGGTCACGTTGCCCTCCATCGGAGGACGGCTCCAGCTCCCCGCGCAGGATGTGGTGCTCGCCCTCTTCGGCCGGCCCGATGAGCCACTCCCCACGCAGGAGCTGCTGCCCTAGCCGATGGCGGGGTAGCCTGCGGTCTGGCGCTCTCGCGCCGCCAACGCGCGGGCCAGCGCCATCACGATGAAGGGGATAACGAGGTTGATGAAGAGCGAGATGTAGGCGATCTCGCGGATGCCGATCAGCGCATGGGTCGCGGGGTTCTCGGTCAGATAGGCCGATGCGGCCAGAGCTCCCGCCGACGACCCCACCTGTTGAATCGCCGACTGTGCCGACTGGAACCGGGCCCGCTCCGGCGCCGCAGGGACGCGGCTCGCAAGCGTGTTGAGCGCGATCATCCGGAAGGAGCTCGCCACCATGAACATGGGGAAGATGGCCAGCACCGGCACAGCCGCGATCGGGTGCACGAAGCCGAGCACGACGATGACGGTGTAGAGCAGCGCGCCGATCCAGGCGATGCGCGGGGCGCCATACTTGTCCACCCACTTCCCGACGAAGAAGAGGGTGATGAAGCTGGCCACGCCGCCCACCATGTAGAGCCGGTCGAGCTCCGCGCGCGGGTAGCCGAGGTTGAACTGCACGTAGCTCGAGATGTTGGGGATGAGCGCAAAGTTGCCTGCCAGCACGAGCAGCGATCCGGAGAGCGAGATGCGGCTCTCATACCGGCCCACGATGTCGAGAATGGTCACGCGGCGCCCTGTCTTCGCCTCGGCGGTGAGGTGGGCCGTCATGGGCTTCATGCGGCTGAGCGCAACGGTGGTCACGATGAGGCCCAGGCCCGCGACGAAGAAGAAGGGTGCGCGCCAACCGTAGTGCGAGGCGATGGAGAGGCTGAAGGGGACGCCGGCAATGGAGGCCACGGCGAAGGCGCTCGCCACGCGCCCCATGGCCTTGCCGCGGCGCGAGACGGGGATGGTGTCGGAGACGATGGAGATGGAGAGTGCGGTGGCCGGCCCGCCGAAGGCGCCGGCGATAACGCGGGCGCCGATGAGGGATTGGAGGTCCCAGGCGAAGCCGCCCGCCGCCGTGCCGATGACCAGGCCGAGCATGGCGACGGCGAGCGCCTTCCGGCGGTCGAAGCGGTCGAGGAAGGTGGCGGCCGCAAAGCCCGAGAGCGCCGCCGAGATGCCGTAGGAGGCCGCGATCTGGCCGAGGTGGCTGCTGGGGATGTCGAGCGCCTTCGCGAAGTCGGGCCCCAGGGGCATCACCATCATGAAGTCGAGGATGTTCACGAACTGAACGGCACCAACGATGAGGAGCAGCCACTGCTCGGCCCGCGTGAAGAGGGTGTTGTCGCTGGCGGCGCCGACGTTCTGGCTCATGATGAAGCTCCGGAGGCAACCAGACGGTTGACGCCGCGTCTCTCGCACAATCCGATCGAGGATGCGAGTGCGATCGTCCGCTCGCAGCCGCTCCTCTCTTGGCACCGGTGCGGAGTCGAACCCGGCGCATAAGTGGCGCTCGCCGCCGTTCTATGGTCAAGGGCGTGGAACGGCCCGTGTTTTCGGAAAAAGGGAGGAGCCAAGATGAGAGAACAGCTGAAGCATTTCGTGATGGCACTGGTTGTTGGCACAGGCCTGATGTTGGTGAGCGCCTCTGCGTCGGCAGAGGAGGTTGCGCCCGCCTCGGATGGGACGAACTGCGAGCAGGTCGGCGCCGATGGCTGCTGGACGGAGATCGGCCGCCTGCTCGGCGCAGCGGATTTTGCGGGTGTGCGAGAGATGGCCGGCACCTTCCGCCGTCTCTACCCTGTTGATCAACGGGCCCAGATGGCGGCCGCGCTTGCACGCCTCACCGAGCCCGAGCTGAGCGACAACAAAGAGGCCAAGATCACCCGGCAGCCAGGCAGGGTCGAGCTGGTCACCACCGCCTCGCTATACGGCGCCGGCCTCGGCGGGCAGTTGGCCAACGCCGTGAATGCGGATGGCAGCATCGTCCCCCTCATCATCGTCGGCGGCCTCGGCGCCGGCCTCGCGGGCTCCATCCTCGCCACCGAAGACAAGACCATCTCCGAGGCACAGGCACGGCTGCTCTCGACCGGCATCATCTTCGGCTACGTGCTGACGGCCGAGGGGCTCCTTGCCTTCGCCCAGGACACCGGGAACTTCAACGGTTCGATGGCGCTCGGCTCGCTCGTTGGCGCCGCAGTCGGCACCCGGCTGGCGATGGAGTACCCCAACATGAAGCTGGGCGATGTCTCGCTGGTGAACTCCTCGGCCGTCATCGGCGTCATCGGCACACTGCTCGGAACGGTCGTCGTGCTCGGCGAGAACGTCAAGGATGTGGACTTCCCGACGGTGCTGCTCGGCGCGACGGTGGCCTCGACGGGTGCAGGCGTGGTGCTGGCCCACAAGTGGGACATCACGAGCGGCCGCATCACCCTCATCAACCTCGGCGGCCTCGCCGGCCTGCTTGCAGGCGGCGCGGTGGTGGCGCTCGGCGCAGAGTCGATGAGTGGCCGCACTATCGCAGCCATCGAGCTCGGCGCTGGCATCGCCGGTTTGGCCACCGCTGCCTACCTCACCCGCGACAACGAGAGCGCCTCGCTCGGGCTGCCGGGCAAGGGGGTCGCCTTGGTGGCCCCGACCGTCTTCAACGACGGCAAGCAGAGCTACCCCGGCCTCATGCTGGCTGCCACCTGGTAGCCTGCAGCGCGCGGGCTACTTCGTCCGCGGACCGATGAGCCAGGTGGCGATGGCGGTGGCAACGATGTCGCCGGCCTCGTCCTTGATATCGACCGTAAGCGCATATTCGCAGCGCTCGCTGGTGTTCGGGATCTCGGGAGAGCACTCAGCGATGAGGGTGCCGCGGGCCTTCTTCTTATACTCGATGGAGAGCTTGGCGAGGATGCCGCGGGCGTCGGCAGGGATGCCGTACATCATGGCGACGCCGCTCGCGACCTCGGCCAGGTTCATCAGCGCGATGGCGTGGACCGAGTCGAGGTGGTTGCGGACGGCGCGACGGTCTTTGAGCTGCACCTTGGCGTAGCCGTGCCGGATCTCGAGCACCTCTGCACCGATGGAGCCGGTGTAGGGCGCGGCCTGGCCGAGCAGCGCAGAGAAGATCTTGTTGCCTGCGGGGACGCGGGTGAGCGTGTCCCAGGCCGTCTTGAAGCCGGCGCTGGAGGTGAAATCGAGGTTCTTCAGAGAGGGAAGGGCCATGGAATCGCTCGGGTGCGTGAGGGCCTAGAGGCCGAGAACGGTTGCGGCCTCTTGGGTCACATCGGAGAGGCAGCCCTCATCGAAGGGCGAGATGAGACCGGCTGAGCGTGCCAGCGACTGGAAGGGGAGCGAGCCGCCCCGCTTGCAAAGCGCCACGTAGTCCTCGAGCGACTTGGCGTAGTCCTGCTTGCTCTTCACCCAGAACTGCAGCGCGCAGCACTGCGCGAGGGTGTAGTCGATGTAGTAGAAGGGCGAGAGGTAGATGTGGCGCTGGCCCTGCCAGAAGCCGCCCTTGCCAGAGTAGCCGAGGTCGCCGTGCTGCCGCCAAGGCAGGTAGGTCTCCTCCATCTTCCGCCACATCGCGTGGCGCTCTGCGGGTGTTGCCTCGGGGTTCTCGTAGACCAGGTGCTGGAAGTGGTCGACGGCGACGCCGTAGGGGATGAAGAGGATGGACTCGACCAGGTGGACGCGGTCGAACCGGGCCGCATCTTCACCGAAGAACTTCTCGATGAAGGGCATGGCGAGGAACTCGAGGCTCATCGAGTGGATCTCGGCGCCCTCGTAGGTGGGCCAGTGGTAGTCGATGAGCGGCTGGTTGCGGCTCGACCAGGTCTGGAAGGCGTGGCCCATCTCGTGGGTGAAGACCTCGGAGTCATGCTTGGTGCCGGTGAAGTTGGCGAAGATGAAGGGGACGCCGTGGTCAGGCAGGCTGGTGCAGAAGCCGCCGGGCGACTTGCCGTCGCGAGTGTCGAGGTCGAGGAGTTCACGCTCGTTCATCTCGCGGAAGAGGGCGGCGATTTCGGGGTGCATGCCGTCGAACATCTCCTGCGCCCGCTCGACCATCCAGGCGCGGTCGCCCTTGGGTGCGGGGTTGCCGCCGAGGTCGTGCAGCGGCTCGTCCCAGAGGTGGAGGGAGTCGAGGCCGAGGCGCTTGGCCTGCTCGGCGCGGATGCGGGTGGCGAGGGGTACGACCTTCTCGCGCACCTCCTTGCGGAAGCGCTCCACGTCGGCGGCGGTGTAGTCCACACGGGCCATGCGGGCGTAGCCGAGGCCGATGTAGTTCTCGTAGCCCAGGGTGCGGGCCATCTTGGTGCGGAGCTTGACCTGACGGTCGTAGATGTCGTCGAGGGCCTCGCCGTTGGCCTCGAACCAGGCCCACTTGGCGGCCTGGGCCTCGTGGCGGGTGTCGCGGTCGGGGCTCGAGGCATACTTGGCGATGCTGGAGAGGTTGAGTGTGAGGTCGCGGAAGGGGAAGCGGGCGCCACCGGTCAGCTCGGTGTACTCGGCATCGAGCCGGCTCTCGGCGATGAGGTCGTCTGCGATGGCGGTCTCGAAGGAGGCGAGGGCGCTCTTCCAGAGGGCGAAGGCCTGCGGGCCGTAGGTGGCCTCAAGCTCTGCGCGGAAGGGGCTCTCGAGCAGGAGCCGCTTGAGCGAGACCTCCTGTTCGGTGAGCGCGGGCGCCATCTCGTCGGCGGCCTCACGGGCGGCCTTGAAGTCGGCGTTGGTGGTGTCCTGGTTGTAACGGACCTGCACGAGTGAGGACCAGGTGTCGATCCCGCTGCGGAGTTCATTCCAGTCGCGGATCACGGCGCTCTGGTCGGCAGCGGCGGTGGCGCCGCTCAGCCGGGCACGAAGCGCCTCATACTGTGCGACGACGGTCTCAAGCACAGGAGTGACGGCCTGCATTTCGGAGAGTTTTAACTGGGACATGGCGCGACTCACTGCGGTCGGAGAAGAGGGATGGGCAAGGTAGGGGAACGAGGCGCGGTTGGTCAACGGTCGCGACCGGTTCGGCTGGAAAGGGGCTCCGTGCCGGAGTAGAGGCTGTGCAGGCTGGCTCGTTGCTGGCTGGAGGAGGAGTGGCGATGCGTCGAACAGTCGGGTTGTTTGGTTTGACGATGCTGGTGGCGTTTGGCCTGGTTGGCTGCGGCAAGAAGGAGGCGGTGCGTCCTGCACCTGAGGCCCCCGCTGCGGCGGAGGGTTCGGCGGCGGCGAGCGCAAAGCCGGAGGCTGCGAAGCCTGAAGAGGTGGTGCGCCCGCCTCACGACCAGCCGCCAACGGCGGTGCAGTGGGATGCGCCCGCCGTGACAGGCGACTGGGCCGGCTACCAGGGCGGGCCGTCGCGATCGGGTCGCCGCGAGGTTGCGCCCATCACCAAGCCGGTCATCGCCTGGTCGGCACAGGTAGGCATCCAGGGCTACGCCAACACGGTGCTTACCGCAGGTGACACCATCTTCCTCGGCTCGCAGGGCGAGTTCTGGAACAAGCCCGACAAAGCCGACAGTGTGATTGCGCTCCGCGCCTCCGATGGCCGCCAGATCTGGCGGGTACCGACCGACAGCGATGTGAACGGCACGATGCTGGCCAAGGACCTCGTCATCGCTGTCACCGACAGCGGCACGGTCTATGCTATCCAGCGGACCTCGGGCGAGATCAAGTGGCAGCTGGGCGCCGAGTGCGGCATGCAGCATCCGCCAGTGCAGGTGGGCGATGAACTGGTCTTCACCCGCGAGGAGGGCGTCACCACGGTCTCCCTCGAGACGGGCAAGATCGTCGATGCGCTCACGGCCTGCCGCCGGAGCCAGCGCACGGCAATCTCCGCGGCAGACGGCGTCGCCTATGCGGTCCATCCTCGCGAAGGGCTCATGGCCTACGCTGCCGGTAAGCCGCTCTGGAAGTTGGAGCGGCCCGACCCAGAGCTCACAGGCTTCACGGCCTGGCAGCCGCCCTATGTGGGCAAGGAGCTGCTCCTCCAGACCTTCCAGCGCTGGTCCTTCAAGACCGAGTCGGGTGCGCGGTCATTCGAGCCCGCGATGGTGGCCGTCTGGCGCGACAACGGACAGGTGGCCTGGGCCGCGCGGGTCAACAGCCCGGAGCTGGCCAACAAGCAGGGCAACCTTCCGGGCGACGCCCACTACAAGCAGCCGCCCTATGTGGCAGACGGGAGCCTGTTCGCGGTGTCGGGCAGCGGCGGCTACCTGCAGTCCTTCAGCCTGCTCGACGGCACCCGCACAGGCGAACTGGCCTTCTCCGACTGCCGCAGTCGGCAGTTCGGCGGCATCGCAGGCGCAACGGGGGTGGGCTACCTCACCCGTCACGACGGCGTTGTCTACGCCTTCTCGACCCGCGACATGAAGTGGCTCTGGACTCGCTCGCTCGGCCTGCACGCCGTCGCCGGAGGCAAGACCACCCACTACCAGGCGCCGTCGGGTTGCAGCCCGGATCCGCAGGATGGCAGCGCGCTCTTTGCGGCGCCTACGGTTGGCGAAGATGGCACGCTCTATGTGGGCACGGCCGACGGCTGGCTCTACGCGATCCGGCAGGCGCCGTAGCGGCGCAACCGGCAGGCGCCCCCACGGCGCAGGCTTCCGCATCGCCGCGGAGGTTCCCGCTATCTGGTCGCGGGAGCCGAGGGCCTTTTGTCAGATCGCAAGGGCTGTTAGCAACGGCGCCAACTGAATCTGTGCCGGCCGACAGGCTGGTCGAGGAGTTGTCATGAAGCTGTTTTTGCGCGCGCTTTCGCTGTTCCTCGTCTCGGTGCTATCGCTCTTTGCCGCCGATGCGAAGGCGGCAACCACCGTCTCAGGCGCCATCAACTTTGATCAGACCTGGACGGCGGCGGGGAGCCCCTACATCCTGGACGGCTCGGTCAGCGTCGCCAGTGGCGTCACCCTGACGGTCCAGTCGGGCGTCACCGTCCAGGCCCGCTCGTCGGTGTCGCTCACCTACGAGCTGCTCGTGAACGGCAACCTGGTCGTGAGCGGCACGACCGGCAGCCCCGTCATCTTCACCTCGCAGGGCAGCGCCGCCAACCAGTGGAAGGGCATCCGCGTCGCCTCCACCGGCACGGTCAACCTGGCCAACGCGCAGATCAACAACGTGGACTCGGCGCTTCGCCTCGACGCCGGCGTCCCCGCCACCGCGCTCACCGTGAACGGCCTCAAGGTCGAGCGCATGAACAACACCGCCGTCAACCTCGGCACCATCGCGTCGACGGGCACCTACACCCTGAATGGCCTCGATGTGACCTGCACCGCTGGCTCCGTCCACTACGGCGTCCAGGTGGCCTCGAGCACACCGGGGTCGCTGCTCGTCGATAACAGCCGATTCAAGGACTGCTACTATGGCGTCTACCAGACATCGACCAACCTCACGGTCGACCACAGCATCTTCACCGGCGGCCGCCACGGCGTCTACTTCTACACCTCCTACTACGGCTCGGTCAGCACGAGCGTCACCTACTCCACCTTCTACAACGTGGGCACCACCACCTCCGAAGGTGCGATCGTCGGCTCGCGCTACCCCTCCACCGGCTACAACGCCAACCTCTACATGAGCGACTCGCTCTTCGGCGGCAGCCAGAACGTCTTCAAGGACGTCGGCTCCGCCAGCTACCCCGCCAGCTTCTCCTCCTTCAACCGCAACGTGGTCTAGTCGACGGTCTTCGCGCAGTCTGGCTCCTTCTCCACCTTCCTCCGCTACAACGCGCTGCTGAAAGACCCCGCGAACGGCGACTTCACTCCCACGGAGCGGAGCCCGGCCCGCTACTACTTTCCCGCCGACCCGACCAAGACCATCGGCGCTGTGCCCTATGCTGGCGACCCAACCGGCGCAGGCCTCAACGGCTTCTGGTACACCAACCAGATCTTCGCGCCCGGCTCGGTCACCGACGCCAGCGGCGACGTGGTCATCACCGCTGGCGCCACCCTCACCTTCCAGCCCAACTCGCGCATCCGCTTCGCCACCACCGACTCCATGGCCGGAGGTCTCGACACCACCAAGGCGGAGCTCCGCGTCGAAGGCACGCTTGAGCTCGACGGCACCAACACCAACAAGGTCTCGGTCACCTCGGCCGCCGCCACCCCCGCCCGCGGCGACTGGTACGGCATCGTCATCCCCTCCAACGCGCTGGCCTTCAACGTCGGCCAGGTCGATATTGCCTACGCCAAGCGGGGCGTCTCGCTCTACGCCAACGACCATGCCGTCGTCGGCTGCACCATCCACGACAGCTCCGAGTATGGCGTCTACGTCGAGGGCGGAACGCCGAGCGTCGAAGACTCCGACCTCTACAGCAACCAGGTGGGCCTCTTCATCACCTCGCCCAGCACGCCGGCGAGCGTCGATGTGCTCGACACCACCGTCTCGCGAAGCACCGCGCAGGGCGCCTACATCAACAACTCCACGCTCAACTGGATTGGCGGCGAGATCTACGACAACGGCAACGACGCCATCTATGGCTACAGCTCCTACTACGGCTCCGTCTACCTCGCACTCGACAGCGTCACCATCGCCAACAACGCGGGCGATGGCATCGACGTCGCCCGCTACCCCTCCAGCGGCTACAACTTCTACACCAGCGTCTACGAGGTCGCGATCACCAACAACGCCAGCGCCGCCTACCGCGACAGCGGCAGCGCGAGCTACCCCGTCTCCATGTCCTGCTCCTACTCCGACCTCTGGGGCAACACGAGCGGCAACAGCACGTACGCCACCACCGGCACCTGCTTCTCCTACAACCCGCTCTACGCCGACATCACCAACCGCGACTACACCCCGACCAAGTACTCGCCCCTCCGCAAGCTCGGCAGCGCCGGCACCTTCGTGGGCTACCGCAACTGGGACAACAGCCGCATCGGCCCCAACCTCGAAGGCTTCCTCTGGGAGCCCTTCACCTTCAGCGCCGGCACCACCTACACCATCCTCGGCGACATCGTCGTGCCCTCGGGCAGCACCGTCACCTTCGAGGCCGGCGCACGCCTGAACATCGCGGCGACCGACGACATGGGCGGCTCCTGGTCGCTCAACGGGCAGGCGCCGAACAGCACCACCAAGGTCGAGTTCCACTTCGCTACAGGCTCCACGCAGGTCTTCCCCACGACCGGCAGCCCCGTGCTCTTTACCCCGTCCGGCGCCAGCCCCTCACCCGGATACTGGGAGGGCTTCCGCTTCTACGACACCATCTCCAAGGTGCAGAAGGTCCGGCTCGACTACGCCAACTATGCCTTCCGCATCTTCGGCCCGCGCTCGCCCGTCATCGAAGACTCTGAGGCCCGCTACTTCAACGCGGCCGGCGTCACGGCGACCACGGTGACCAACGCCACCTACCCCGTCGACATCCTCACCACCTCGCTCATCGGCGATGGCGACGGCTACGGACTCTCGCTCGACAGCAGCTACGGACGCATCCGCAGCAGCTACATCACCCACACCAGCTACGGCATCTACGACTACACCCAGACCTACGGCACGACCTTCACGCTTTCTGCCGTCAACAACACCGTCGTCCACACCACCTACGGCCTCTACTACGCCGTCTATCCGTCGACCGGTTACAACCTGACCGTCAACGCCTGGAACAACGTCTTCGCCGTCAACGGCGTCTACGGCGTCTACGACGCCAGCAACGCCAGCTACCAGGCCACCGAGACGCTCCGGTACAACAGCTTCTTCGGCGTCGCGACCAATCTCGGGACCTTCTCGACCAACACCAACAACATCACCACAGACCCCAAGGTCGAGGACGATGACTGGGCCACCTACCCCCGCTGGTGGGACGGAGGCCTCTGGGCCGAGTCGCCCGCCATCAACGCCGGCAGCGCCTCCGCGCCGGGTCTCCCAGCCAAGGACATCAACGGCCGCCTCCGCACCATCGGCACCACGCCCGACATCGGCGCCTGGGAGTTCGACCCCACGCTCAACCGCGAGCCCCGCGCCGACTCAGTCCAGCAGCTCATTGCCCGCATCGTTCCGCAGGGCGAGAGCTTCATCCTCGACGGCGCCAGCGCCTTTGACCCCGACGGCACCATCGCCAGCGCCTACTGGACCGTCAGCGACGGCACCGTGCTCCCCGGCCTCACTGTCACCCACACCATCTCGGCGCGCGGCTCGGCCTCGGCCTACCTCACCATCGTCGACAACAACGGCGCCGAGGACCACGCCCTCGTCAACCTGACCGTCAACCCCCGCCCGCGCGCCGATGCCGGCCCCGAGACCTACTCCGACGCCAACGGCGACGCCGCCCTCTTCGATGGCACCCAGTCCTGCGACCCCGACGAGGGCACCTGCCCCGCGGTCGGCGGCTCCACCCTCTGGACCACGCTCACCTTCCGCTGGAACTTCGGCGACGGCACAGCCGAGGTCACCGGCACCGGCTCGGCCTTTGCCTCGCCCCGCCACACCTACACCACGGGCGGAGACTACCTCGTCACCGTCACCGTCACCGACAACGAAGGGCTGTCGGCCAGCGACACCACCATCGCACACGTCCTCTCGCCCAACGATGTGACCGGTCCGCTCATCCTCCACACCCAGCTATCGGGCGGAAAGCCCGTCTCCGTCGCAGTGCCCGTGACCGCCAGCATCACCGATCCGTCGGGCGTCAGCGCAGCGGTCGTCTCCTACCGCACCATCGGCACCACGGCCTTCAGCTTTGCCATCATGACCAACACCAGCGGCGCCTCCTACACGGGCACCATCCCCGCCTCGGCCATCGTCGCACCCGGCGTGGAGTACTGGATTCAGGCGGCCGACAACTCCTCGGCACAGAACCCCTCTTCGCTGCCCGCCTCGGCGCCCACGACCCTCTACAGCTTCTCGGTCACAGGCGACCTGCAGGCGCCGGTCATCACCCACACGCCCATCGCCAACGGCCAGGTCGCCGGCTCCGCTGTCACCGTCTCTGCGACCATCACCGACGCAACGGGCGTGGCCTCCGCCTCGCTCTATTTCAAGCCCAGTGGCGGCGCGAGCTTCGGTGCCGTCTCGATGAGCCGCGTGAGCGGTAACCTCTGGACCGCCCAGATCCCCGCCTTCATCGTCACCAGCCCCGGCGTCTCCTACTACATCGAGGCGACCGACACCTCGCCCGTCGCCCAGGTCGGCAAGCTGCCAAGCGGCGCACCGACCACGCTCAACACCTTCACGGTGGGCTCGGGTGACGCCATCGCGCCCACCATCGCCCACACGGCCATCGCCAACAACCAGGTTGCCGGCTCGGCTGTGGCCGTGAACGCAGGCGTGGTCGACTCCGGCGGCGTCTCGACGGTCAAGGTCTGGTACCGCACCACCGGGACCACCAACCCCTTCACGGCTGCCACCCTCTCGCTGGTCTCGGGCACCACCTACCAGGGGCTCATCCCGGGTGTCGGCATCGTCGCGCCGGGCGTCGACTACTACATCGAGGCCACCGACAGCTCCTCGAATGTTGCGAAGGAGCCGAGTGCTGCGCCCGCAACCTTCATCACCTTCACGGTGCAGGCGGTCGACGCCACGGGCCCGACCATCGTCCACACCCCGATTGCCAACGGCCAGACCGCCTCAGCGAATGTGACAGTGACCGCCGATGTGACCGACCCCTCGGGCATCACCACCGTACAGCTCTTCTACCGGCCCACCGGCTACCCCTTCTACAGCAGCGTCACGATGACGCTCACGTCGGGCTCCACCTACACGGGCACCATCCCCGGCTTCAGCGTCACCTCCTCCGGCGTCCAGTACTACGTCCGCGCCACCGATACCCGGACCAACGCTGCGACGCTCCCCGCCACCGCGCCCACCACCCCCTACGCCTTCACCGTGGGCTCGGGCGACGCGACGGCTCCCGCCATCACCCATACCCGCATCACCGACGGTCAGCTCGCGGGCAACGCGGTCACCATCGCTGCGACCATCACCGATGCGACGGGCGTTGCCGGTGCCACCCTCTTCTACCGCACGCTTGGCGCGGCCGGCTTCACCTCCACCAGCATGACCCTCGCGAGCGGCCAATACTCCGCCAACATCCCGGCCGGCTCCGTCACAGTCGCGGGCGTCGAGTACTACATCTCCGCCACCGACAGCTCGACCAACGCCAACCTCTCGACCGCGCCGGATACGGCCCCCACTGCCACCTATACCTTCACCGTCATCTCGCCCGATGCGACGCCGCCGGCCATCAGCCACACGGCGACCACTACCTCGGTCTACGGAAACGCCATCGCCCTGACCGCTTCGGTCACCGACGCCTCGGGCGTGGGCAGCGTGACCCTCTTCTGGGCCATCGACGCCGGCTCCTTCCAGACCAGAATCCTCTATTG
>CANMDT010000053.1 GCA_947496715.1 Myxococcales bacterium | reverse complement strand
CGCGCTGTGCGCAGCATCGCGCGCCAGCTCCAGGTAGTCGTTGGAGCAGAGCGTCACGCATCCCGAAGGATGCGAAAGGCGACGACGGAGACCCGAGGACTCCAGCGCCGCAAGCCGCGAAGCGAGGAGGCCTGCCGGAGCGAGGCCTCCGCTCGAATCAGCGGTTCTGGACAAGCTTCCGGAGGCCGTCCTTGAAGATGACCTCAACCTTGTTCGGAGAGAGCACCTCGACCACAAAGCCCATGCCGAACTTCGAATGGTCCACAAGCTCATGCTTGAGGAAGCTCGCGCGAAGCTCGTACTTCTTGGGCTTGGCATCGGGGAACTTCGCGGAGAGCTTCGTGAAGACCTCCTTGGCGAACTCCGGCTTGTCGAGCTTGGCCTTCGCCACGCCCTCGATCATGGGGATGTTGCGAAGGACGCCTACGCGACGCTTGGCAACGGGCGCCTTGACCGGCGAATCCTCGTCGCCCTCTTCGCCACCCTCGAACTCGTCGCCATCGCCCTCAATGAGGGGCTCGTCGCTACCAAATTCGAGGTCGTCTTCTCCGCCCTCGTCGTCGGTCTCTTCGCGTTCCCCCTCTTCTTCCAGTTCTTCGTCAGCCGAGGTTTCGTCGAGGTCTTCGTCGCGAGCCATGCGTTCATCCTTGGAGTTGACTTGAGAGCTGCCGACCGGAGGTGCGGAAGCGCAGGGTTTGGGCGGCGGGGTGTACCGCTGGCGGCAAGGGCCGTCAAGGGCGAGGGCTATCCCTGCTTCAGACGAGCGTTGAGGTCGTCGAGCCGTTGTCCCAGCGCATCGAGATCACGCTGCGTGGCGGCCGTGCGGCGCGACAGCCGCCACAGGTAGCCACCCACCAGCGTCCATAGCACCCCGTAGGCCGTCAGCATCAGCAGGCCGCCCGGAACCGAGTCCTCCACCGCCTGTCCCGGCGCTGCCGGAACAAAGCCCTCCTTCGAGAGACGGTCCGCGCTGTAGGCGGCGGGCGCAGCACCCGAACCCTCGGCAGCGGCAGGCGCGGCCTCAAAGGCAGACAAGACCGCAACCGCGGCCACAAGGCAGAGAAGGCGCTTCATGGATTCTCCAACAGAGGCGAGCGGCGACGGTCCTCGATGTCATTCCCGCGGGCGGTCGCCAGACGATGCAGCCGCTCCACCTTCTCTTCCGCCATGCCCACCCGGATGCGCAGCAGTACGAGCGTCGCGAAGAGCGAAAAGACAGCCAGCATCGCTGCCGTCAGTGCAACCTCCATCTCGTCGCTAATGCCACCATTGCGGAGCACACGCGGGTGGTTGCCGCGCCACTTCTGCACAGCGAAGTGGACGAGCGGGATATCGGCCACACCGAGGATGGCGAGCGCGGCACAGATGCGGCGGGTGATCTCCGTCCGGCCGCCGATTGAGCGCACCACCACATAGGCGTAGAAGATGAGCGCAGCGACCATTGTGAGCATGAGCCGCGGCTCACCCGTCCACCAGGTGCCCCAGGCCTTGCGCGCCCAGAGCGGCCCGCTGATCAGCACAAAGGTGCAGAACAGGACGCCCACTTCGGCGCCGGCGCGGGCGACAACGTCGGCGCGGCGGTCACCCTTGAGCAGGTAGTAAATCGAGGCGCCGCAGCAGAGGAAGAAGCCCGTGTAGGCAGCCAGCGCAGAGCTCACATGGAAGTAGAAAATCTTCTGGACGATGCCCATCGAGGCCTCGACCGGCGCATACCCAAACACCACGCCCAGCGCCGACAGCACCGCAAGCGAGGCGAAGACCGCCATCCAGGAAAGTTTGTCGCTCATCATAGGAACCTCACGGCCTCCGCAGCGCGGCGCCATCGCAAGGGGCGCCCCTTATCACAGGTGCCCCGCGCTGCAAGGTGTAGATGGCTCACTCGGAGTCTCCTTCGCCGCCGCCGGCCCCTTCGAGCGCAAGGCCAAAGAGCCACTGTCCCAGCCCCACAAAGAGCAGGTCAAAGAGAAGGATCGTCACCATCCAGGCTCCGCTGTTCTGGCCGCGGATGGCAGCCACGCTGGCCTGCGCGCCGGCGATGAGCAGCGGCACACAGAGCGGGAAGAGCACCACCGGCACGATGACCTCACGCAGCCTCATCGCAGCCAGGAGCGCAGCAAGCGTCGTCCCCACCGCGCAGAGCCCAAACCCTCCAAGCAGCAGCGCGACGGCCACCGCATATCCATGCGCGAACCAGTCCACCGAAAAGACCCCGCCGACCAGCAGCAGCAGCACGCCCTGCACCAGCGTCAGCAGCAGCCAGTTGTAGACCAGCTTGGCAAAAAATAGCGCCGTCGATGCCCCGGGAATCAGCAGCAGCGCCGTCACCGCACCATCCTCCCGCTCGCGCTCGAAGGTCCGCGTTACCACCAGCACCGCCACAAAGGCGCTCGCCATCCAGAGCAGGCCCGGCGCCCCCTCCGAGGCCGCCTTGCGCGTCGAAAAACCGGCGAAGACAAAGAGCGACACAAGCACCGCCGAGAAGAGCAACGAGGTCGCAACGACCTCGCCCGTCCGCATCTCCACACGGAGGTCCTTCTGGAGCAACAGCCAGACCTGCTGCGCCAGCGTCGGCGTGCGGCGCGGAACGCTCATGGCGCCACCCGCTGCAGCGCCGCCGCGTAGAGCGCAGAGAGCGATTCCGGCCCACTGCGATCGGCCACCAGCCGCCCCTGCGAGAGCACAACCGCGCGGCTGAAGAGTTCGGGCGGCGCGTCGAGATCGTGCGTGATGACCACCACAATCCGGCCCGCTGCGCGCAGGTCACCAATGAGCTCCCAGAGCACCTCGCGCGACGCCGCGTCGAGCCCCGTCGTCGGCTCATCCAGCAGCACCAGTTCGGGCTCCGACAGCAGCGCCCGCGCGAGCGCCAGCCGCTGCCGCATGCCCCGCGAATAGGTCCCGATCGCCCGGTCCGCATCGGCCGTCAGCCGCACCCGCTCAAGCCAGAAGACCACCCGCTCCGAAGCCACGCCATAGAGACCTGCGATGAGAGCCAGCTGCTCCCTACCGGTCAGCTCCCGCTGCAGCATCGACTCATGCGACACCCAGCCAACACGCGCCCGAAGCTCGCTGCTGTCGAGCATCCTATCGGCCGCCGCCACCACCTCGCCCTCCGACGGCGCCAGCGTCGTCGCGAGCAGCCCCGCGAGCGTCGACTTGCCTGCGCCGTTCGGCCCCAGCACAGCAACCACCTCGCCGGCCACCAGCTTCAGGCTGCAGCGGTAGAGCGCCACATGCCGCCCGAAGAAGCGGGTCGCCGAGCGGAGCTCCACAGAGCGGAGCGCGCCGCCCATCAGCCAGCGACCTGCGCGGGCATCTCCGCAAGCTCACGCAGACGGCGCACCACGACCGCCAGCCGTGCCTCAATGCCGGCAATCTCCTGCTCGTAATCGGCCTCCAGCAGCTCACCCTCTACAAGCGCCGTGGCCACCTCTGCCGCACGCGCAAGCAGTGCAGTACGCTCCATTTGCAGCACCTGCGCGCGGTCAGCGCTCCGCCGATCTACCGCCTTGCTACGGTCGGCACGCAGCAGCAGCAGCGACGCGCCCACCGCCAGCAGCAGCACCGCGCCAGCCAGCCAAGCCTCCCACGGACGGTGGCCAGGCCAGCCCGTCGTCGTCACCTCGAGCAGATCTCCCTTGCGGCCGCGACCGCCACGGACCACTCGGACCTCTGTCCCCTCACGCAGCATGGCGCCGTCGGCCTTGTCGGTCAGCTCGGCAAAGCAGACCTTGCCGGCCACCTCGCCCGCACTGCACATCGGCGCATCAAAGACGATGTCGAGAGAGGGATGCTTCTCGAAATTCGTCGTGCGCGGCGCCACCACAGAGATGGCCTCCACATCCATCGACAGCTTCTGCCGGATGGTCGCCGTTGGTGCGCCATGCGTCTTGAGGCTGTAGCGCAAAATCAGCGACGGCTTCCGCGCCATCTCGCCCGAGCTCGGCTCCACATTCATGTGCAGGAAGACCGAGTCATCGAGCACCGTGGCACCTTCGCGCGGCATCACCACCTCGACCCCCGAGGCCCCCTCAGGCAGCGGAATCACGATGGCACCTGTCGCAGGATTCGCCCTGTCGAGCGGCGGCGAAACATACCGCACAGGACGGTCGACAGAGAGCGTCCAGACCTGGCTCACCGCCACAAAATCCTCCCATGCCTCCAGCACCGTCACCACGCGGCTGGCAAAGACCGCGCTCTTGTCGCCTGTCTCCTCCAGCAACCGGATGGTCGTCTCTTGAACGCCTGCGCTCTCGAGCGAAAGTCCCGCCTTGGCAAACACGTCCGAACTCCCGTCCACCCGCGCGAAGGCCTGCAGCCCCGGCATCACCGGTAGCTCCACCACAGCCTCGCCCGAGCCGTCTGTCAGGGCCTCCCGCGTCGTCATCACCTGATGCGGCGGCGCGATCACATCCACCTGCACCTTCTGGCCCACGGCAGCGACCGGCTTGAAGGCCGCGTCGAGCCGCTCCACCCGCACCCGCACCGTCACCCGCGAGGTATCCAGCACCACGCCAGAGCCCTCAGGCAGCGCAGGTGCCACCGCCGGGGCTGCAGGCGGCGGACCGTTCGTCGCCACCTTCGCCGCAGCCGAAGAGAAGGCACCCTTCTCCCATGCGACCGCACCCGAGCCCTCAGCGCCGTAGGCCGCGCTAGGCAGCGAAAGCGCTGCGCAACAGGCTGCAGCCACGAGGTGAGCCACGAGCCGCCTCATCCTTCACCCGCCAGCTTCTTGCGACGGAGCCGCGCCACTGCCGACCAGCCCTCCGCATCGGCATCGGCAAGAATCGGAGCAGTCACCGCAGCCACCGCCGCCCGCGCCTGCGCCTCATCCGCATCGCTGCCACGCAGCGCATCGAGGTCGCGCGACACAGCCAGCGTCAACCGCTCCAGCCTCCGCAGCACCGCATCGCGGTCCCGCTCGCTCATCTTCCCCATCTCCGCATCAAAGCGGATGTTCCGCATCTGCTGAAGCAACAGCGCGCGGCGCTCTGCCAGCTCCGTCAGCCGAAGCAGCTCCTCGTCTTCGCTGCTGTCGAGCCTGCGCGCACCCTCCTGCTGGAGCAGCCGCCACGCCCGCGCGAGCGAGAGCGCAATGACCACCAACGAGAGCAGCGCAGCCGCGATCGGCAGCAGCTTCACAGCGCGCCCTTGTCCGCCGCAACCTCGGCGCGCAACCGCGCGAGCGCCTCGGCATCATCCTCTACCTCACCCTCCGCAGCGGGCACCGGAGCACCAGCTCCGGGCGACAGCTTCCGCGCCAACACCACCAGCAGGCCAAGACCAGCGAGCATGCCCGCCGCAGGAACCATCCACGAGGCCCGACGGTTCGCCGCATCAAGCGGCACAGCCACCGCGGTCGCGCCACGCTCTGCGACGAACATGGCGAGAATCTCATCCACGTTCTTCCCGTCCTGCAGCAGCTTGCGGATACGCCGTTTGTCTTGGTTCGAAGGAAAGCAGGAGGGGCTCGCCAACGAGAGAGACTTGCCCGCACATCCCGAGCAGGTCGTCATCACCAAATCGTAGGCTCGGTGCGCATCGGCCTCCTGGTCTGCCGTCAGCTCCACCGAACTGCCGTTGTCGATCAGCGGCGCAGGGTGCGGCTCTGCGGCCCAGGCCTCCATCCGATGGCCAAGCATCACCGCAGGAATGACCACAATCAGCGAAGCCGCCGTCATCTCGGCCCGACGCACCCAGCGGCGCGCCAGCGACGGTACACGCTCCGACTCCAGCTCCGGCCAGAGGCAGACCACCGTGCCCAGCAACAGCAGCAGCCCGCCAAACCAGAACCACCAAGTGAAGGGCGAGACAGCCAACTTGAAGGCCGCCGTCTGCCCCTCCTCGTCGAAGTTCAGAAGCGCCACATAGACATCCTCGAGCGGCGTCGAGTGGATGTAGATCTCCGACGTGACCTTCATCATGTCGCCCTGACCGCCCGCGACCAACGCATAGTTGTTGTAGTCCCAGCGCGCAGGCGTCAGCTCCCCCACCTCCTTGCCGGCACGGAACAGCGTCATCCGCGCCGTGTAGGCCACACGGTCTACCTCATCCTTCACCTGCAGGTCGTCGAACCGAACCTCGTAGTCGCCCACCTTGGCAGACTGCCCCACCTTCATCGTCGGGTCGGCCTCCACCTTCACAACATTGCCCACCAGCGCCAGCCCCACACAGAGGATGCCGATGTGCACAACGTAACCGCCATACCGGCGACGATGCTTGGAAAAGAGCGACGCGAGCGCAGCCAGCCAGCCCATCTCCCCATCGCGGCGCTTCGAGCGAGCCCCATCGTAGAACTCAATGGCGATGGTCGCCAGGTTGGCCACAATCACCGCGAAGGCAAACAGCCCGAGCCCCATCGCGTAGCCGTCCGGCTTTACCCCCAGCGCCTGCACACGACCAAAGTAGTAGGCCGTCGCCAACACGGGCGTCACCACGAGCGCGATGACCACCGGCAGCGTGAAGTTCCGCTTCAGCGACTCCTTCGTCGCCTTCCGCCACGGCAGCAGCGTGCCCACCATCATCGCCATGAACATCACCACGCCCATCGGCATGACCCAGGTGTTGAACCAGACCGGCCCGATCGTCATCTTCTCACCGCCCGCCAGCTCCTTGAGCTTCGGGAAGAGGGTGCCCCAAAGCACCACAAAGGCCATGCCCATCAGCATCCAGTTGTTGGCCAGGAAGGCCGTCTCACGCGAGACCGGCGACTCCAGATCACGCTCCGACGCGAGCGACTTCCACCGCCAGGCAATCACCGCCACGCTAAAGAGCGTGAAGAAGATCAGGATCGTCAGAAAGAGCCCGCCCACCTCGCTCTCCGCAAAGGTGTGCACCGAGCTGATCAGCCCCGATCGGGTCATGTAGGTCCCCAGCAGCGTCAGCAGGAAGGTCGTACTCAGCAGCACCACATTCCAACGCTTCAGCATCCCGCGGTGCTCCTGCACAATCACCGAGTGGATGTAGGCCGTCGCCGTCAGAAAGGGCACAAGCGCCGCGTTCTCCACGGCATCCCAGGCCCAGTAGCCGCCCCAGCCCAGCTCACGGTAGGCCCACATGCCGCCAAGCACGTTGCCCACGCCCAGAAAGAGCCACGAGATCAGCGTCCACTTTCGCGTCGCCTTGAGCCACTCCGCAGAGGTCTGGCCGGCCAGCAGCGCCGCCATGCCGAAGGCATAGGGCACCGCAAAGGTCGCAAACCCGGACAGCAGACAGGGCGGATGAATCGTCATCAGCGGGTTCTGCAGCAGCGGGTTGAGGCCCGCGCCCTCCACGGGCGAATCGATCACCGCAAAGGGTTTGAAGGGCGCCGTCTTGAAGTTCAGCACCATCAGGAAGGCGAAGGCCAGCAGCGCAATGATGGCGTGGAAGAAGGGCATCACCCGGTGAAGCCGCTCCCGGTTGGCCCAGCTCGCTGCGCTCGCAAACATGGTCGTGATCGCCGTCCAGAAGAGCAGGCTGCCCTCCTGGCCGCCCCAGAAGGCCGCCATCGTATACCAGAAGGGCATGCGCGAATCGCTGCGACCCTGCACATACCGGACGCTGAAATCGTGATCGACGAAGGCATGCGCGAGCAGCGCCGATGCCAGCATCACGAACGCGGTCGTCGCCCAGAGCAGATAGCGCGACATTTCGCCGAGCGGCCGTGAAACACGGAAGCCCCCCAGAAAGCCGACCACCACCGTCAGCAGGGCCATGCCTAGCGCGAGCGCGAGCGCAATGGATCCAATCTCGTTCATGCAGACACCTTCCTAGCGGGGGATGCCTTCCGGGTGCTGTGCACCGCCAACGCCGGTCGGCGCCTTGGCATCGTATCGCGACGGACACTTGGCCACGACCTCTTCCGCGACAAACAGATTCGGCGCCTCCATATGACCGAGCGCTACCACCTCGGCCTCATCCGTGAAGGTGTCCGGAAGCGGCCCCTCAAAGACCACCTCCACAACCTTGTCGGCATCCACCAGTTGGAAGTGGTGGATGTCGAGGCTGTCCTTCTTGAGGAAGTGAGAGCCGCGCACCACGTTGCCCTTGATGCGGAACTCGTCGCTGCCGATCTCGGGCGCATTCGCCTGCGCCTCGGCCACGGTGTAGAAGTAGACTTGGCTGTCGAACGAGCTGAAAGCGATGCCGCTCACGGCCGCAGCCGCAA
Organism: Myxococcales bacterium; assembly: GCA_947496715.1. Taxonomy (GTDB): domain Bacteria; phylum Myxococcota_A; class Bradymonadia; order REDH01; family REDH01; genus CAIWGR01. The sequence goes on along the minus strand of CANMDT010000053.1, from coordinate 11,748 downwards.
CCACCATCGCGACGACGAAGCGCAGGTTGCTCTTGCCATCCTTCGGGCGCCGATAGGCGACCTCTTCGGCCTCTCCCTCGACCTCTCTCTCGTCAGCGTTCATGGCTCGTCCTTCCTCTGCCACTCTGGCGTGGGAGACCTAGGGCGACCGCTTGCACCGCGCAAGCAAGCCGCGCTGCTTTAGGGCTCGTCCGGCATGTCGTCGTCGTCGCAGCCGCCACTCTCCGAGCCGGCCTCGTCAAAGCAGACCGCATCGCGCATCGCCGCAGCCCGCTCGTCTGCAATCCCCAGCACCCGGCGCAGGTGCAGCAGAAATTCCCGCTCCTCTGCGTCGAGCTCCGCGTCCGCCATCGTGATCGAGAGCGCAAGGCCGTAGGCATTCTCCCGCTCCTCGTCGGTCACAAACTCGGCGCCCAACTCCGCCAGACGACCCTCCACGCCGCGGCGGCTGAACTCCTCCAGCCGATGCTCGATGCTCGCGCGGATCTGCTCCTCCGGCAGACCGTCGAACTCAGGCCGCGACAGGATGAAGGCGATGACGGTCGCGAGCTCGATGTCGGCAAAATGGCCATCGCTCATCCCCGCCATCAGCAGGCAGTCGAGATAGGCATCTACCGGCACCAGGCCCTCCGGCCAGGCCGACTCGTCGCTCCCCTGGATCTCCTCAAAGGCACGCGCGACGTCGCTCTCGTGAATCCCCAACACACCCTGCATCTCGCGCAGAAACTCCACCTCGGAGGGCTCGATTGCGCCGTTCGACAGCGCCGTCGACAGCGCCGCACGGAAGGCCAGCACCCGCTGCGGGTAGCCTCGAAGCGCACCAGCCAACGCATAGAGCCGAACCGTCGCACCATCGTGGACCAGACCCGACCAAGCCGCCTCCAGGTCGTCCCGGAGCTCCTGTTCGTTCATCCCCACAAACTCGGCACGGGTCGCGATCTCTTCTACGATCCGCTCCGACTCCTTGCGGTCGATCGTTCCATCTGCAGCCGCTCCGAGTACCATGGATTCCACAAGCCAGCGCCGAAGCTCCTCGACCTCCGTGCCGTGGCGACGCGCAAACTTGTCGATCTCTCGCATGCTCTCTCCTGCTCCCGATGAATCCCGAGCGACGATGCGGCCTCTCTCTTGCCCTCTGCGCCGACCATGTCAACAACACGCGTCAAGCGTGCAACCTTCCCAGAAGTCGCATAGAATCTGAAATTCAGTTTCCTCGAGGACGCCCATGATTACCCGTTCCCCCTTCCTGACGACCCTCGTTGCGCTGGTTGTTTCGCTGTTCTCCGCCTGCGCCTCGGGGAGCCTCGGCAGCGGCACAGCCGACACAGGCCTCGACGGCGCGGGCTCCGGCAACGGAGACACCACGCTCGCCGACGGCTCCGCCGACCCCGGAACCGATACGGGCTCCGGCTCGGGCGCCGACGCCTCCGACGACGGCAGCGGCGCCACCGGCTGCACCACCGACAGCGACTGCGCCGACGCCCTCATCTGCTATCAGGACCGCTGCCGCGACCTCGTCTGCGCCCCCGCCTCCACCGTCTGCCGCGACGAAGCGGTCCTCTACACCTGCGCCAATAACGGCTCCCGCTACATCACCAGCGACTGCACCACCGAGCCCGGCTGCACCGCCGGTAGCTGCGGCTGCCGCAACGGCGCCTGCGGCCCCATCGAGCCCTGCACACCCGGAACCGGCCGCTGCGTTGACGACAGCGCCGAGCTCTGCCGCGACGCGGGCGACGGCTTCGACCGGGTCGACCTCTGCGACAGCGGCGCAGGCGAGCTCTGCGTCGACGGCACCTGCACCTGCGACACCGGCGAAGAGTACTGCGACGCCACCTGCGTCAACACCCAGGCCAACGCCCTCAACTGCGGCGCCTGCGGCAACGCCTGCGAGTCCACCGAGACCTGCCTCCGCGGCGGCTGCATCTGCGCCGACGGCCTCAACCGCTGCGGCGATGCCTGCGTCTCCTTCTCGGCAAACAGCGCCAACTGCGGTCGCTGCGGCAACAGCTGCTCCGACGGCCAGGCCTGCGTCTCCGGCAGCTGCCAGTGCCCCGTGGGAAGCGCGCTCTGCAACGGACGCTGCACCTCGCTCGAGACCGACGCCCAGAACTGCAGCGCCTGCGGAAACGCCTGCGGCTTCGGCGAAGTCTGCTCCGGCAGCGTCTGCCGCTGCCCCGTAGGACAGACCAACTGCGGCGGCTCCTGCGTCACACTCGACACCACCAACAACTGCGGCGGCTGCGGCGTCGTCTGCGGCGCAGGCCAGCTCTGTACGGCCGGCGCCTGTCGCTGCCCAGCCGGCCTCTCGCTCTGCAACGGCGTCTGCCTCGATGTGCAGACAGACCTTGCAAACTGCGGCGCCTGCGGCGTCGTCTGCGATGGCGACAGCTGCACCGCCGGTAGCTGCCGCCGCGGTTGTGACTGCGCCTTTGGAGAAGACTACTGCCGCGCCGGCGCCCTGGGTTGCCCCTCGGATGCGCTCGGCTGTTGTGCCCCGATCAGCTGCGACATTACCGCCGTGGTCAATCCTGGCGGCATGCGCGTCTGCCGATAGACACAGAGCCCGAAGCACCATGACCCTGCGCACCGCCCTCATCGCCCTCTTCGCCCTGCTCCTCACGGCCTGCGACGGCATCAACTTCAACACGAGGCCACTGCCGCCCCTCCCCACCGATGGCTCCGGCGGCCTCAACGACTGCGGCGGCTCAGGGCAGCTCAGCGACGACGGAAGCCCCGCCGTCCCCGGCGACGGCTGCGGTGCCTGCGACGATGGCCTGCTCTTCTGCACCGGCCCCGATCAGCTCTCCTGCTCCGGTGGCTCGCGCCCCAACAGCTGCGGTGGCTGCTCCCTCCTGCCCGGCACACCCGGCACCGCCTGCGGCAGCTGCGGCGATGGCCTCTGGGCCTGTGCCGCCGGCACCGCCACCTGCATCGGAGCCGGCGAGCTCAACGACTGTGGCGGCTGCGCGCAGCTCTCAGACCCACCCGGCGCAACCTGCCTCCAAAGCAGCGGCAGCGAAGGTGTCACTATCTGCTCCACCCGTGAGACCACCCTCTGCCTCGACCCCGGTAGCAACGCCTGCGGCGGCGCGGGCCTGCTCGCCCTCCCCGCTGGCGTCACCGGCGTGACCGCCCTCCCAGGCACCCTCTACGAGAATGGCTGCCGCCGCGGTGTCCTCTTCTGCGACGACGGCACCCTCACCGCCGTCGACCTCGAGGGCGGCAACGCCTGCGGCGGTTGCGAACCCCTCGCTGCAGAACCGGGCACAGCCTGCAACGCCTGCGGCGCAACCTGGGCCTGCAACGCGGAGGGCAACCTCTCCTGCCGCGGCCAAGGCGAGCTCAACGCCTGTGGCGGCTGCACGACGCTCGCCCTCGAGGTAGGAACCTCCTGCGACAACGGCGATGGCTCCATCCTCTGCCTGGGCCCCGACGAGGCCGCCTGCATCACCCGCGGCTCCACCAACGCCTGCGGCGGACTCGGACCGCTCACGGGATTGCCGCTCGGCGAACCCTGCGGGACCTGTCTCGATGGTCGCGTCGCCTGCGACCCCACCGACCCACGGCGCACCGCCACCCGCTGCGATGGCGCCTCCGAATCCAACGCCTGTGGCGGCTGCGGCCTCCTCAGCGGCCCGCCCGAGTCGCTCTGCGGAACCTGCGGCAGCGGTCGCCTCACCTGCGCAGGCGGCAACAGCTCCGTCACCTGCGATGGCGACGCCGGCGACAGCGCACGCAACGCCTGCGGCGGCTGCGGCACCCTCCGAGGCGAGCCCGGCAGCGCCTGCGGACGCTGTGGTCAGTTCGCCTGCGACGAATCCCAGCCTGGCCGTCTCACCTGCGTCGAGCCCGCTGGCGGCTGCACCGCCTCCCAGCCCCTCGGCGCCCCCTGCAGCGACGATACGGCCTGCATCTCGGGCAACTGCGCCACCGAACCCGACGGCACGACCCAAGACCGCTGCGCCCCTGAAGGCATGGTCTTCATCCCGGCCGGCAGCTTCCTCATGGGCTCCCCCGAGACCGATGCCGACCGCAGCCCACGCGAGACGCAACACACGGTCACGCTCACCCGTTCCTTCTTCATGGACCGTACAGAGACCTCGCAAGGGGCTTGGAAGGCCCTCTCCGGCGGAATCAATCCCTCCTTCTTCCAGTCACCGACCGGCACCATCGAGACCACCGAAAACAACTTCGATGCAGGCCCGGTAGAACGGCTCGACTGGTTCAGCGCCCTCGCCTTTGCCAATCTCCGCTCCACCCAAGAGGGGCTCCCCACCTGCTACACCCTCCTAGGCTGCGCAGACGCCCGCAACGGCTGGCACGATGGCACCCACAGCGGCTGCTCCGGCGCCACCCTGCCCCTCGGGACCGCCTGCACCGGCTACCGCCTCCCCACCGAGGCCGAGTGGGAGTATGCAGCCCGCGCCGGCACCACCTCCACCTTCCCCTGGGGCACGGTCGAAGACGCCAACTTCCTCTGGTTTGCCTCCAACAGCGAAGGTCGAACACAGCCCGTCGGCACCCGACTGCCCAATGCATGGGGACTGCGCGATACCATCGGCAACGTCTGGGAGTGGACCTGGGACGCCTTCGGCCCCTACCCGGGCGATGTCACAGACCCGACAGGCGCCAGCGAGGCCAGTGCGCGCGCGGTGCGGGGCGGTGGCTATAACAGCGCTAGGCAGTTCATCCGCGCAGCGGCCCACGACCAGAGCAGCTGGGACAGCGCCATCGAGTTCCTAGGCTTTCGGCTCGTACGCACGCTTCCCTAGAGGCACGCCGCACCGGCCAGGCTACCAGACCATCTCGTTGGCGACGTTCACGCCGGTGGTCATCGCGCGGGCGCGGTTCTTGGCGAACGAGACAACCTCGTTCACAAAGAAGCGGGCAACATCCATCTTGCCGGCATAGTAGGCCACGTCGGCATCGGCCTCGCGCTCTTCACGCGTCGCCGACGGACGGCCAAGCTTCGCCTCGAGCTTGCTCGACGCAAGCACAGCCTGCTGCATCAGCATGTGACCAACCATCACATCGCCGAACAGCTCCAGGAAGGGAGTGGCCTGCAACAGCGTGTTGGCAACCGCAGCGCGCGGCTGCGACGAGAGCCAGAAGGCCACCTCGCCAAGGGCACCCTGCGCCTCGCCCAGCGTCTCGGAAGCGACGCCAAGCACGGAGTGCGCCTTGTGCTGCTCTACGAACTGCGAAAGCTCCATCACATACTGCATGAAGAGCGAGCCGCCCTTGAGACGCATCTTGCGGCCCAGCAGGTCGAGCGCCTGGATGCCGTTGGTGCCCTCGTAGATCGAGGTGATCTTCACATCCCGCAGGTACTGCTCCATCGGGTAGTCGCGGCAGTAGCCGTAACCGCCGAAGACCTGGATGCCGAGCTCCGTTGTCCGGAACGCCTTGTCGGTTGTGTAGGCCTTCACGATGGGGATCATGAGGTCGAGCATGTTGTGGTAGTTCTCCTTCTCGCTCTCCGAGTCGGAGCTCATGCTGAAGTCGGCGGCCCAGGCGGCACGAGCGATGAGCGCCCGGGTACCTTCAGCGTAGCCCTTCATGAGCATCAGGTTGCGCCGCACATCGGGGTGCCGGATGATCTCCACGCTCGCGCCACCAAGGTCGGTCACGTCGCCGCCCTGCTTGCGGTCCTTCGAGTAGGCAACAGCCTGCTGGAATGAGGCGTTGGCAATCGCGCTTCCCTGCACCGCACACATGATGCGCGCCTCGTTCATCAGCTGGAACATGTAGACGATGCCGCTGCAAGGCTCGCCAACCATGTAGCCATAGGTGGGAGCCCGGCTACCGAACGACAGCTGGCAGGTCGCCGAGCCGTTGATGCCCATCTTGTGCTCGATGCTCTCCACGTAGGCGTGGTTGAAGTCGCCCGTGGAGCCGTCGTCGTTGACCCAGTCGCGGGGCACGGCAAAGAGCGAGACGCCCTTGATGCCGGCCGGGTCGCCCTTCACGCGGGCCAAGACCAGGTGGACCACATTGCCGTAGAAGTCGGCATCGCCGCCCGAGATGTAAATCTTCGTGCCCTCGATGCTGTAGCGTCCATCCGGCTGCAGCTCTGCGGTCGATACGAGGTCGCCCACGGATGAGCCGGCACCGGGCTCCGTCAGACACATCGTTCCGCCCCAGGCGCCCGTGTACATCTTCTCGCAGTAGAGCTTCTTGAGCTTCTCGCTGCCAAAGTTCTCCACCAGGTGAGCCGCACCGGAGGTCAGCTGCGAGTACATGAAGAAGGCCTGACCGGCCCCGTTCATCGCCTCAAAAACAGGCATCATCGCAAAGAGCGGAAGACCCTGACCACCGAACTCCGGGGAGTGAATCGCGCTGTTCCAGCCGTTCGCCCCAAGCTTCTTCCAGGCCTCCGCGTAGCCCTGCGGCGCGGTAACGCGACCGTCGGCAACCTTGCAACCCTCAGCGTCGCCGGGGCCGTTGATGGGAGCCACCACATCGATCGCGAACTTGATGCCCTCGTCCGCAACGGTGTCGAGCGTCTCGATGTCGAAGTCTGCATACTTCTTCAGCCCGAGGAGCTGCTTGAGGTCGTATTGCTCGTGAAGGATGAACTTCCAGTCGCGCGTGTCGAACTTCAAGTGACTCATGACTACCTCGCAGGTGGGGATGGGAGCAGAACCGGGGGCGACAAAGCGGCAGATCCGAAGCACGAATGAATGAAGCATCATTCATAAACATGGCAGGCCGCTGCGCCTCAGAACTTGCCCGATCCACGACCAAGATCTTACGCTCCAATGTGGTGAACCTGCCGCAACGCGTCAAGGCTCCTCTCTCCGCTTTTTGGATCACATGCGTAGCAAATCTGCACTCGCGCTCCTCGCCGGCCTGCAAAGGAACGAGGCCGCCCTCCTCGCTGGCCGGCTCCTCACCCAGCATGGCCTCCATGGCTCACGCTGGCTCCTCCACGACCTCATCGAAACCCCGACGAGCGTGTCACAACAGCTCGACCTCATCGCCCCCGCCGACCTCTCCTGGCTCGATACCTGTGAGGTCGCCGCGCAGCTCCTCATCCGTGCTGTCGAGGCAGCCTCCATCCCTGCGCTCGCCAACGCCTCCGCCCTCCTCGACGCGCAGCTGGCGCCCGAACTCCGCCTCGCCTGGACAGGCGCCGCCCGGCACCTCGACCTCGCTGCGGGACGCCCCTGGTCGGAGACCATCGAGCTCCTCGCAGAGCTCGTCGCTCAGGTCGCCGCCGCGCGCGACGCCATCGCCTTCCACCTCGCCGAGCGCCCCGAAGCCGCGGCGCACTGGGAGCGGATCGTCACCGACTGGGCAAACCTCGTCATCGCCCACCACAGGCCGCTCCTCTGGGCGCTCCGTGAGCGGCCCGCAGACCGCCAGCTCATGGAGCAGCTCCTGCCGCTGGCCGTCGCCACCGCCGACCTCGCAGCCAGCGCCGCACCCATCAGCGACCTCGCAACACTGCTCCCGGCAGACCACCTCGCTGCCAGCGCGGAGGTCATCCTGCAGGCCGCCGCGACGCCTGCCTGGCACCCCCGCTGGACCGCACCGCTCCTCGCCCTCGCAGACCGCACTGCCGACGCCGCAGACAGGCCCGCAGACCTCGAGCGGCTCCTCCTCCCCATGCTCGGAAAGAGCCGCGACGCCCTCGTCTTCCACGTCGAGCGGCTCGCCAGGCAGGCGAAGATTGACGAGGCCCACTACTGGCTCACCGAAGGTCAGGCCCTCTTCCCCCGCGACACCGTCTGGGACCGCCTCCTCGAAGCGGTCGGACGCTAGAGCAGGTCGAAGCGGCTCGACACGCCGTAGCCGTGCGCCGGCTGCGCGGCATTTCCCGGCCGCTCCGCAATGCAGACCCGCATGCCGGCAGCCGTCGCAGCATCGGCCTCCGCGACGATGTCTGTGAGGAAGAGCACCTGCGACCCCGCTGCCCCTACCTCCGCAAGAATCCGCGCGTAGCTCGTTGCGCTCCGCTTCTCGCCCACGGCCGTATCGAAGTAGCCGTCGATGAAACCCGTGAGGTCGCCACACCGCGAGTAGCGGAACAGCAGCCGCTGCGCCGCCACGCTGCCAGACGAATAGATGTAGATGCGCGCCCCTTCCGACCGCCACTTCTGCAGCGCCACGGGGACATCATCGAAGACATCGCTCTCTAGCGTCCCCTGCTCGTAACCCGCGCGCCAGATCTGCCCCTGCAGCCGCTTGAGCCCCTGCGTCTTGCGGTCCCGATCCATCATCCAGAGCATCGCAGCCTCGGCAGTCGCCAGCCGCGCGCCGCCCTCCAACACCTCCGGGCAGTCGAGCCCTGCAGCCCGCTCTGCGCGCGCATCGGCAGCGAGCAGCGCGAGCGTCTCCTCCACCTCCGCGGTTGCGCCCTGCGCCGCCAAAAACGCAGCCGCCTGCGACCGCGCAAAGGGGAAGAGCACATCGAACACAAAGCCCACCGAGGTGGTCGTTCCTTCGATGTCGAGCAGATAGAGAGCAGCACCTTCAGACATGCTTCACACGCGGGCTAGGGGAGAGGAAGACAGGCGCTCGCGCCACGCGGTCCGAGGGGCGAACAGAGGCCCGTCGGGCAGGGATCAGCGGGGCCGCAGAGCTGCCGGCAGCGCCAACCCTGCACATCATCCGACTTCACACAGATGGCGCCAACCTGACAGTCGTCCACACCCGCCGCCGCGCAGACCGAGCCCAGCGCGACGGTGCCCGCCGCGATGCAACCAAAACCTCCCGCAGCGCTCGGCAGGCAGCGGGGGCGCTCCGCAGCGCAAGCCGAACCATCCGGGCCCGTCGAGCAGGTCGCCTCCACGGTGGACGCGCTGCCCTCGCCGGAGCCTGTTGTGTCGGCGCCTAGCACAAAGCCGCCATCGACCTCGGTCAGCGCAAACCCTTCGCTCCCGCAGCCTGCCAGAAAAAGGAGGCTAACGCACGCAGAGTGCGAAGCCCTCCTGCACCGGACGGCAGACCATGCCGCGCGGGCAGTCCGAAGAGTAGAGTTCATCGCTGCACTCCAGAAGGCACCGGCGCACACTGTCGCCGACATCAAAGCATGAGGGCACATAGCCATCGACGGCCGCGCAGTCACCATCACACGATGGCAAGCAGGTCCCTGCCACGCTCACCTCAAAGAATCGGGCACACAGCCCCCCATCCAGGCAGCCCCGGTTGAGGGCCAATGCCGCATTGTTGCCACACATCGCGAAGGCGCCGGCCGCCTCAGTCTGCGGGCTCCTGCAGACGCCCACGGGGGACTCGGAGACGCCGTCGCCGTTGAGGTCCAACCGCCCGATGTCTGCCCCCTCCGGAGACCAGGGCTCGTCACAAACTTCGCCCACGGCACAGCCCTGTTCGCACACACCCACCACGCAATGCTGCCGGCAGCGGCTCTCCCCGGACCAGGCGTCGAGGACACAGTCCGAACCGGCGCCGCAATCCGAACTCCCGCGCCTGCAGAGCTCACCCACGACCTCGGCCAGCGGAACCCCCTCGCACCGCAACGGCCCGCTCTCCACGTCGAGCCCATTCTGCACCGCTGCTTCGCCGCCACCGAAACAGCCGGCGAGCAGCAGCACCGCCCCGGACCAGACCCGCCTCATGGCGCGAGGCAGAGGCCAGCGGTGGGGAGCTGAAAGCAGACCCACGGCGGGGGGCAGTCGCTGTCCGCTGAGCAGGGGATGGTGCATGCGTGCAACTCGATGCTGTCGGCCGTCGCGGGGAGCGTCATCGTGCACCCAACCTCGGCGCCCTGAACGCTGCCGCAGCGCCCACCGAGCTCGTCGCAGAGCGGGATGCAGTTGCCGTCTGCCTCGCCCGCGCGACCGCCGAGACAGATGCTCCCCGGTCGGCAGCTCCGGGCGTCGGTGACGCCGCAGCGCTCGAAGGGGCCCGAGGTCAGCTCGCAGACGCCAACCTCCTCGGGCTGGCGATCCCCGTTGATGTCGGCAGAGAAGCGGGTGCCGTCGGCCTGCTCGAGCGGCACGCAGGCGCCCTCGCCGCACATCCCCTCGCAGAGGTCCGGCGAGCAGGTCTGCAGGCAGCGGGTCTCGCCGCCCACATAGGCCACACAGAGCGCTCCCGACGCGCAGGCAGCGGCCGCTCCGGCGTTACAGCGGGCGCCAACCTCAACTGCGACCGCAATCGCTTCACAGGTTCCCGGCTGACCGGCCACCAGCGGCGCAGGATCGGCCTCGAAACAGCCCGTCAAACAGGCGAGCAGCGCCGGCGCGCAGAGCGCACCGAGCAGCCGCATGGTGCTAGCGCGCAAGGCAGATGCTGCCGCCCGTGATCGCCACGCAGGTAAGACCCGTCGGGCAGTCGGTCGCCGTCGTGCAGGCGATAGAGCAGCCGTTCTGCTCCGTGCCGTCGGCCGCCTGAAGGGTCAGGTTGCAGGTGGCCTCCACCCCGTTGAACGTACCGCACGAAGCGCCCGGAGTCGTGCAGGTAGGCGTGCAGTTTGCAGCCGTCGCATCGCCAACGCACTGCTGATCATCGGGGCAGTTGCCGGTGGCCGGCGTGCCGCACAGAGCGAAGGCCTGCGGAACGGGGAAGCAGCCCCCCACCTCATCCTCGATGCCGTCGCCGTCAAGATCCCGCAGGGCAGGGTTGCTGTTCGTATCCACAAGCCCCGAGCAGACGCCCTGCGCGCCGCAGATTTCCGAGCACTGCCCTGGCGTGCAGTCTTGAAGGCACATCCCACCGAGCCCAGTCCCAAGGCCCACGCAGGACGCCCCGGTGGAGCAGGTCGATGCGGCGGCCGGATCGCAGCTCTCTCCCGAGGTTGCCGCGATGGGGATCGCGGTGCAATCCACGGGGAAAACAGGTGTCGTATCGGCTGCGGTATCTGCAGCAGTGTCGGCGGTGGTATCAGCCGTCGTGTCGGCCGTCGTATCGGCCGGCGCATCGGTTTCCACATCAAGCGCAGGCGAACCTGTGTCGGAGGCACCGCTGCCGGAGCCGCTCGTCGTATCCGTCGTGCCCGTCGTGTCGGTCCCGGCATCATCGCGCGTGCGATCGCCGCCCGAGCTGGAGCCGCCGTTGTTTGCGGCCGTGTCAGAGGAGCAGCCCGCAACGAGCGCGAGGAGCGAGAGGCCGAGGGTACGAACGAAGAGGGTACGAAGGCTCATGGCGGCATGCTCCGATGGCGGGAGGGAAAAAGCATTGTAACGGAAAGATGCCGACCCGCAAGCGCGAGCCACCAAAAACGGCGAAGGCGCCGAGCGAACCCGACGCCATCGAAGCGAGCCTTCTGGCTGTTCTGCCGATTAGAGGCAGAGACCCAGGAAGACGGGGACCACGTCGGGGTTCAGCGAACCCACATTGCAGGTGGTGCCGGGGTCGTTGGCGCAGTCATCGAAGCCCTCGCGGCAGGCGAGGACGCAGGTGGCGCCAGCGCCAGTGTCGAGGCAGAGGGTGCCGGGCGCCTCGCAGGGGGTGCCCTCCGCGGTGCAGCGGCCGCCGATGGCGCCGGCGCTGAACTCCTGGGTGCAGAGACCGAAGGCGAGGTTACCGGTGAGCGGGAAGATGGCGCTGCAGGTGGCGCCGTCGCCGCAGACGTCGCCCTGCTCGAACGGTGCGCAGAGTGCGTTGCAGTTCGGGTTGGCAGCGCCGTCGTCGGTGAAGTCGAGGCAGACAGCGAAGTCCGCGCACTCGCCGATCGTGCCGTCGTCAGCGCAGGGCTCGAAGGGCCCGACGGTTCCGTCATTTGCATCACAGATACCGACAGGAGCGCTCGCCTCGTCCTCGGCCAGAACGACCGGG
>CANMDT010000052.1 GCA_947496715.1 Myxococcales bacterium | reverse complement strand
CGTGCGCTCGGCCACTTCGGACGATACCGGCCTCGCCGATGTCCGGTTGGTTGCGGGCAACCTTCCCGGCACCATCACGGTGCGGGCCACCAGCCCCTGCGCCAACTCGCTCTCCTTCGAAGTGGCGGTGCTCGAACTGCCCTCGGGCGACCTCACAGTGGCGCTCAACTACCCCTTCCGCGACGTCTATGAGGTGTCGCCTGTCCAGTTCCGCATCTACTCCACCGACGAACTTAACTGCCGCGAGATTGCGCGCGGCGCGGTCCCCGCCGGCGAGATCTACGCCGGCGAGGTGGCGTCGGTTGCCGGTACGGCCCGCTTTGCGGCGCTGCCTGTCGACGCGCCCTACACCATCCTGGCCACCGGCATCGGCGCCACCGGAGAGCGTGCTGCCCACGGTTGTGTAGACAACGTGTTGCTGCGCGAAGGGCGCGAGACGCCCATCACCGTCGACCTCTTCCTGCTGCCGCTCGACCCTGTGGGCGACTACGAGGTCATCACCAACTACGACTTCCGCGACGCGGTGTCGGAGTCGGGCGAAGTTGGCGCGCTGATTGTTGAGATCCTCGACATCTTCGAAGATCCGGGCCGCGGCATCGTCGACTTCCTCCTCAACCTGGTCGAAGACTATGTGGGCGGCCTGATCTCGGGCGTCATCAGCTTCTTCTTCGACCTGACAGGTCTCGGCGATGTCATCGGCGATGCCATCAACGACCTCATCGCCAGCGTCCCCTTCCTGTCGGACATTGTGACCATCGGCCGCGACATCCGAGGCATTATCGCGGAGCTCGAGGTCATCTCGCATCTGAGCATCGGCAAGCTTGGCTCGGACTACGAGATCTTTGGCGTCGACAACTGGATCGGCCTGGCGCTCTACTGGCGGCTTGGCTGCACGCCAGCTGATGGCCCCGACTGCGGCCGCATCCCCATCGTGGTGGACGAAGGCTTTGGCGCGCTTCGTGGCGAGTGGACCGGCCGAGTTCTTGGCTACAACAACCTCGACATCGATCGCCACCCCATCGACTTCGAGTATGGCCGCGTCATCCTCTATGCGCTGGAGTATCTGGTGCTGCCCGCGGTTGTGGGCCGCCCTGGGCCCGTGACGCTCGAGAACCTGATGGCCGAGATCATCAATTGCGATGGCATTGGCGATTTCGTGGCCGGCGGCGACGGCTCCTGCCGCTGCGCGCTGGGCGCCTGCATCTGCGACAGCGATGTGGAGGGGTTCTGCAACTCCTTCATCTCGCTGACCTTCGGCTCGCTGTTCCGTGGCTTTGTGGATGCGCTTTCGTTCGACGCGGTGCTCGACCTGCGCGGCGGCTGCGAGGTGGTGAATACCGACGACCAGCTCGACATCGATGAACTGGTGAACGGTGAGTATGTGGGCAACATCACCATCAACGGCACGCCGACGCCCTTTGGCGGCACCTTCCGCGGGACGCGGCTGTAGCCAAAAGCGCGCCTGCAGGGCGATGGCTCTTGACAGGTAGGGCTGATTGGCGTAATCGCTCGCTCCCCGTTGCTCCCCTGCCGAGCAAAGGTCTCTTCGGGGATCGTCTAATGGCAGGACTGCGGATTCTGATTCCGCCTATCTAGGTTCGAATCCTAGTCCCCGAACTTACAATTTGGCGCGTTCGTCTAGCGGTAAGGACGCCGGCCTCTCACGTCGGTAACACGGGTTCGATTCCCGTACGCGCTACTTTCTTTCTCCGTTGAGCCCGGAGGCACTCTCCCGTGCGCTACGGCGCTGCTCGATGGAGCGTCTCGGCGAGCAGCTGCCAGCCCGTTGGCGTCAGCACCAGCGTGATGCTCCCCGTCCCAGCACCCGAGGCGGGCTGGCCCGCGATGTTGCCATGCCAGGCGAAGCGGAAGGTGTAGCCGGCGCGGTCGGCGGTGCGGTCGCGCCAGACCAGCTCGGAGACGCGGTAGTCCTCGTTGTCGATGGCCGCGAAGTTGGCCTCGAAGGCCCGCTGCACCGCCGCCTTGCCGCGATGCACCGCGCCGGTCGAGAAGGTAACGCAGGCCTCGTCATGGATGAGCGGCGCAACCACCTCCCAGCGCTGGCTGCGGAGCGCGGCCTCGTAGGCTGCGGGGAAGGCGTCGGGCATGGAGACTCGGGAGGTTGAAGGTACCCGTCTAGTCCCGTCGATAACCGCGGGAAAGCGGCGCGGAGCAGGGCGAAGGCGAAAGGGCCGCGAGGCGTGCGGGAATCTCCGGGCCGGCCGGTTCCTTGACACTGAGTGACCCTAACGATACCCGCGCGGGTCGCCTTGGCCGCGTTGCGCCGAGCCCTGAACCCCCGAAGAGATGATGGCTGGAACCTTTTGTATCCGTCTGATGGCCCTCGTCGCTCTGCTCGTCTGGTTGCCGCTCGCGCAGGCCGAAGCGCAGCTCAATGCGACGGGCGTCGTCTTCGCGCTCACGCCGCAGAACTTTGGCAGCGCGCAGCAGTTTGTACTGATTCCCATGCCGACCGATGCGGTGCGCACCGATGTACCGGTGCAGTCGGCGGTGCCGGCCGCCTTTGGGGTGCTCCGCGACGCCAAGGGGGTGACCTATGGCAACAGCAGCCTGCGCATGACCGATGCCGACCTGCGGCAGAAGCAGGTCGCCGTGATGATCGACCCCGCAGTGGCCGAGTATGCGGGCGTGATTGAGGCTGAGACGGTCTACACCTTCACGCAGCTGGGGCTGGAGAAGGTGATCTTCCCGGGCCATCACGACAAGGGGCTGACGCGGGCCGATGTGGCCTACGCATCCTACCGTCAGCAGGTGCCCTTCTGGCAGGCGCTCCCGCCCGCAAAGCTCTTTCAGAGCGACATCGTCATGTCCGACCGGTCGCTGGTGGATTCGACCAGCTTCTACGCGCGGCTGGCAGATGGTGATGCAAAGCTGAAGGCGGCGGCGCTCGAACTGCTCGCCAGCCGTCAGACCGCGGAGGTGATGGCAGGCCTTGGAGCCATCCAGTCGCTCTCACTGACCGGCTTTGAGTCGAAGGCCGCACCGCTGCTGAAGCATGCCGACCCGGCCGTTCGCGACACCACCCTCCGGGCGCTGGCGACCAGCCGTGTGCCGGCGGGTTGGGACCTCATCGCGAGTGTGCTCGACACGGAGCCCGAGCCGGTGCTGCGGAACATGATTGCCGGCATGCTCAAGGAGAGCCCGCTCGCACCCTACCGCCTCTTGGAGGTCTTTTACCGCTCGCGCTCCGGCGACCTTGGCGTGCGGCTCGCAGCGATCGCCGAGCTGGCCAAGAACAGCGACAGCCGCGTGGCTCCCGAGCTCGTGAGTTACCTCGCCGCACCGGAGCCGGAGATTGGCGCTGCCGCGGTCGACGCACTCCACGTTGCCAAGAACTCGGTCGCGCTGATGGCGGCGATGAACGCAGACAAACTGACCGACGAGGTGCGGCTCGCCGCAGCGACCGCCATCTCGTCCGACGGTGCGACTGCGAACCGGGCGACCGCCATGGAGTTCCGGGCCTTCCGGCTCGTGGGCGCCCCTGCCGTTGGGACGATGGAGGCGATTGAGGGGCTGCAGGGGAACGACCCAGACGCAGCGCTCGAGCGCTTCTTGAAGCACCCGACGATGGCGGTTCGTACCCGCGCTGCCGAGCTGCTGGCAGAGCGGAAGTCGGCGTCCTCGCTGCCGGCACTCGTGGCTGCTGTGAAGCAGAACGGCGAGAATGCGGCGGTGCTGACGGCGCTCGATGAGTCGATCTACGCCATCACGCTCTCGCAGGCCATTGGCGGTATCACCGCACAGGCCAGCGGCAAGGACGACCTGCTCCGGCGGGCTGCCTACCGGGCGCTCGGTGCGCTCGCTGCGGCGGGCAAGGCAAACGCGGGGGTCATTGACCGCCTGAAGGCCGGACTCACCGATGGCTCTCCGGCCATTCGCGGCGCGTCGGCCCGTGCGCTCGCTGCGACCCGGACGCCGGAGGCCTTTGAGGCGATTCTCGCGCTGCAGGACGACCCGAAGCCCGCCGTGGTCGGCGACCTGGCCCTGGCGCTCGGCAGCTTCAACGATGCCGCGATTGTGGAGAAGGCAAAGGAGATTCTGGTTGGCTTCCTGCAGTCGGGTGAGCCCGAGGTTGCGGCCGGCGCGCTCGACTCGATTGGTTTGCTCGGCTTTGCGAAGCTGCTCCCCGTCGCGCTCGAAAAGGTCTCGCACCCCGACGGTCGTGTGCGGGCCGCGGCGATTCGGGCAGCGTCGCTGCTTGCAGACAACGCCTCGACCCGTTCGGTGCTCAATGCCATCATCGGCCGCCTCCGCGATGAGGAGCTGTCGAACCAGCTGCTGGCGGCGTCGCTGCTCGGCAAGTTCAGCAACGACATCGCCGTGCTCGGGCTCTCGCAGGCGGTGAACGAGCCGATCCCCGAGCTCCGCTTTGCGACCATCGTAGCGCTTGGTGCGACCCGCCACCCCGGCGCCTCCAATGTGCTGCTGGCGCTCTTTGACGACAACGATCGCGAGATCCGCCTCGCGGCCGCGACTGCGATGGGCAAACTGGCGCTGATTACGACGGTGCCGGACCTCGAGGCTGCGGCCGAACGGGCTACCGATCCGGCGACCGCAGAGGCCCTCCGCAAGGCGATTGCGTTGGTCAAGCAGACGGGCCGTTGATGCGCGGATTGCCGGCGTTGCTCGCTACCGTAGCCCTCGCTGCGGGCTGCTCGCGCGCCGACGCTCCGGCACCCGCCAAGCCGATTGAGGCGCCTGCTGCAGCGCCCGATGTGGTGCAACCGGCAGCAGCGCCAAAGACCGCCACGCTCGCGGAGCGCAACCCCGATTGGCGGGTTGGCGTGACCTGCGAGGACGACCGTCAGTGCGACGGCGCGCTCCGGTGCGAGGCGGCGCGCTGCGACTTCCCGTCGGCCATGACCGGGCGTGCGACGGGCGGCACGGCAGCCGTGGAGGTGATGGGAGCCGGCGGCGGTGAGCGTTTTGACCTCGAGGTCGCCGACCAGAGCTGGGAGGAGATGCGCGGCCTCATGTTCCGTCGCGAGATGGCGAAGGGCTGGGGCATGGTCTTCGTGTTTGCCGACGAGGCGCCGCGGAGCTTCTGGATGAAGAACACGCTGATGCCGCTCGACATGATCTTCGTTCGGGCCGACGGGGTGGTCGATTCGGTGGTCGCGAGCGCTGAGCCGCTGACGCTGACGCCGCGGCGGTCGACGGGGCCGGCGAAGTATGTGGTGGAGCTTGCGAGCGGTGTGGCTGCGACGGCCGGCATTGTCGCCGGCAGGCGGCTGGTCTTCGACAACCTGCCTGCGGGGCCGATTGGCGACTGACCGCTGGCGCTCTGTCGCTCGGAGGCTCGGGCTGCCAGGCGTGCTCGGGCTGGTGGCGTTGGTGGCGGCCCAGTTCGCGCCGCTGACCCATCTGCTTGGCTACGAGTTCTCTACGCTCTGCGGGCTGCTGGCGGTCTGGCTTGGCGTGCCCTGGCTCATCTCGCGTCGGGCGCAGTGGTGGGACGGGGAGCGGGTCTGGCGGTCGTGGTTTGCGGCGATGCGGCCGCTCGCGCTGGCGCTTCTGGCGGCCGGCGCTGTGAGCGCGCTGAACGCGCTCCGTGTGCAGAACTGCGACCTGGCCGCAGGCGGCTGGATCTTCGTTTGGCTCGCGATGGGTGCGGTGCCGACGGCGGCTGCGCTGGCGCTGGTGAGCGTAGCAGCGCGGCCCGGGCGGAGCGCCTATGCGGTGGCGCTGACCGTGGTCGCGGTCTCCTACGCGGCGACGCTGCTCTTCCTGGCAACGCAGCCCTCCATCACCGCCTACAACAGCTTCTTCGGCTACTTCGCCGGCTCCATCTACGACGAGGCGCTGCAGCCCGTTTCTACCCACGCCTGGTTCCGCGCCTACACCGTCTCTGCGGCGGTCGCGGCGGTCGGATTTGTGGTGCTGCGGGGCCTCCATCGGGCGCAAGACAGGGCGCTCTTCCTGCTTGCCGCGGCGAGCGCGATGACGCTGTTTGCCTACCGCGGCGAGCTTGGCCTCGAGCGCGACCGCGCCTATGTGGAGCGGGTGCTCGGCGGCCGAATGGAGACGGCGCACTTTGAGATCTACTTCGATGCCGGCGCGTTCGATGAGAGGGCGCGGAAGCTCCTCGCGTCGGACCATGAGGCCCGGTTTGAGGAGGTTCGGCGGATGCTGGGCGTGACGGTGCCAGCGCACAAGCTGCGGTCGTTCGTCTACGGGAACCGGGAGCAGAAGGGGGCACTGATGGGCGCCCGGAATACGCTCTTTGCCAAGGTCTGGTTGGGCGAGATGCAGATCCTCTGGGGCGGGCTTGGCGACAGCATGCTAGCCCACGAACTGACCCACCTGATGCTGGCGCAGAGTGCGGGCAACTGGACGGGGCTGCCGACCCGTTTCGGGCTGCCGCTCAACGGAGTGCTTGAGGGTGTTGCGAACGCGGTGGAGTGGTCGGCGGAGGAGCGCGACGACCACGCCTGGTCGGCTGCCATTGTGCGCCTCGGGAAGGGCGTCCCTGTGGCCGAACTGATGACGCCGACAGGCTTCTGGAGCCGCTCTGGCGATACCGTCTACACGCTGTCCGGGTCGTTCATCCGCTGGCTCATCGAGACGCGCGGCGCAGCACGGTTTTTGGAGGTCTATCGGAGCGGCGACCCGGTGGCTGCCTACGGGGCAGATTGGGCGTCGCTGGAGACGGGCTGGCGTGCCTTTCTATCGGCCTATCCGCTCACACCGGAAGAGCTCGACGCGGCCTCGTTCCGGTTCGATCGCCCCAGCGTCTTTGAGAAGCGGTGCGCACGGACGATCGCGAGCCGGTTTGAAGAGGCCTCTTCGAAGCTCTCGCAGGGCGCAGATGACGCGGCCACCAAGTGCCTAGAGCAGATCCTGGCCGACGACCCGTCGAACCTGCTCTACAAGATGCGGGTCGCCGGGCTGCTGCGGCGGGCTGGCGCGGCGCAGCGAGCAGAGGCGCTCACGCTCGAGGTTGCGGGCGATGAACGGGCGACACGGGCGCAGCGCGGCGATGCCAAGCGCAGCGCGGGCGATCTTGCGTGGGCGCGCGGTGAGACGTCGGTAGCGCAGCGGCTGTTTGAGGAGGCGCTTTCGCTCACGCCCGGGAGCGGCGGTCGACGAGCGCTAGGGGTTCGCCTGCAGGCGCTGGCGGAGGCCAAGGATCGGCCCAAGGCGGCGGCGGCGATCCGCCGGTATCTGGGCGCGGAGGGTCCCGCGCTGGCCATCTCTACCATGGAGTTGGGCGAGGCCGTGGCGACGGAGCAGAGCAAGGTTGCGCGATACTTGTTGGCTGTGCGGCTACTGCAGCTCGAGGCGAGTGCTGCCACCGAACGGCTCGCCGCAGAAGCGCTCGTTGCAGAGCATGACCCTGCGCGGGCCTCCTTCCTGCTCCGCGTTCAAGGCAGATACCTGGCGCACAACGGGGCGTCGCAGCAGGCCTGTGCCGTCTGGTCGAAGGTGGCGGCTGGGGCTCCGAAAGGGAGCGAGAGCGAGGTGGAGGCTTCGATGTGGATGGGGCGTTGTGAGGCGGGAACCCTCCCGAACCTTGACGCGCCCCCGACCGAGTGGGAATAGGGGAAGCAGGGCGCCCGTTCGCCCATCCTACCTGCCTTCGTTGAGAGGACTCCTTGCGCGCGATCTTGGCCCCTGCCGTTGCTCTGTTCCTCTGTGTCGGCTGCGGTGCCGGCAACATCGAGAGCCGTATTGTTTCGCCCGAGCTGGAGCTGGAGCGGACTGACGACAACGCCGCCATCGTGGAGGTCATGGAGGCCTACGCCAAGGCCATCGAGTCTCGTGACTTCGACTCGGTCTCCAAGATGCTCTCCAAGGACTACTACGAGAACGCTGGGACGACCGACCGGACGGAGGATGACTACGGCCTGGCCGGCATCAAGAAGCTCTTCACCACGCTGGGCGACCATGTGAAAGAGGTTCGCGTTGAGGTGACCATCCGTGACCTCTCCGTAGAGGGCGACAGGGGCCGCGTGGTCTTCGATTACGCGCTCACGATGCTCTACGATGTGGGCGGCGAAGAGCGGTGGCAGACCGCGCGCGATGTGAACCAGGTCGAGCTGCGCCGCGAGGGCAGCAGCTGGCTCATCCTGAGTGGCATCTAGTTTGAAGAGAGCCGGAGCGGCGCTGACCATCGCGCTGCTCTGTCTGGCCCCGTGCGAGGCCTTCGCCGACTCGGCGCAGGAGCGGGTTGCGGCGGCGGTTGCCGAGCACAACTATGGGGCGTTGCAGGCCGCTGCGGCAGCTCTTGCGCTCGAGCCTGACTACGCTGCCGCCGCGGCAGCCGCGACCGACTTTGCAGGGCTCGCCCTGCGCGGAGAGGGGGCCGATGTCTGGTGCCGGACAGTGTTGCCGCGCGATGAACCCGCTCACTATCTGACGGAACTTTCGCGGCTGCTGGAGCGGTCGTTTCGGTTCGAGGATGCGGCGCGCTGCCTCGTCCGTGCGGCGGAGCTGGCGCCGTCGGTGGAGCGCCGCGAGGCGGCTGCGCGGGCGTTGCTCCGGGCCGGGTTGGAGGCCGAGGCGTCGAGGCTGCTGGCGGCCGATGGCGACACCGCGCTCTTGGCCGAGTCCGATGGTCTGGCGGGTCGGCAGGTGGTGCAGTCTGCCCGCTGGCCCGAACTCCGCTGGGCCGCTTCGGGCGAGGGCGCTGCTGCCTTCGGGGCGACGGTCGAGGCGGCCTACGGGTCCTATGTTTTGGCAACGGGCGTGCGGCTTGCCGACGGACTGCTGGTCGAGCGGCTCGCTGCCACGCTACGCGCTCGTACGCGGCTCGCGGGGCTCTCTGCGGATGGAGCGGTTGGCATCACGCTCGGCAGGCTCGTGAGTGTGGAGGAGGGGCTCCTCGAGGCGGTGGAGCGGGAGGTGGTCTGGCACGAACTGGCCCATGCCTATCTGGCGGTGCGGGCACCGTACGGAGGGCCGACTTGGCTCGGCGAGGCGGTGGCCTTTGCCTGGAGTCGGGCGCTGCTGGACGGCGCGGTCATTGCGTCAGCGACGGCTGGCGACGGCTCGGTGTGGGTCGGCTGGATCGCCGAGCTCGAGCAGAGTGACGCGGTTGAGCTGGAGGGTGCGCAGCGGTTGGCGCGTGACGCCTTCGCGGCCCGGCTCGGAGGCTGGTTTGCGGCGCGGTTTGGCATGCAGGCGCTGCTGAGCGTCTACGAGGCTTCGGCGCAGGGCGAGGCGGTGGATGCGGCGTTTGCGCGTGTCAGCGGGCTGTCGCCGGCGGAGCTTCGGGCGGCGTTCGAGGCGGTGCGGTAGCGGCTCAGTCGTCGGAGGGGTCGAAGAGGTCTTTGAGCTTGTCGAAGAAGGAGGGGCGTGAGCTCTGCTTTTGGCCGCTCGCTTCGCGGAGTTCTTCGATGATGCGTCGCTGCTCGGAGGAGAGCGATTTGGGGACGTCGAGCTTGAAGTGGATGTGGAGGTCGCCACGGTCCTTTCGGTTCACGATGGGGATGCCCTTGCCGGCGAGGCGCTTGCGGTCGCCCGGCTGTGTTCCTGCCTTCACCTCGACGGTAGTGGTGCCGTCGAGGGTGGGGATGTCGACGGAGCCGCCGAGCGCAGCGGTGGAGAAGTCGATGGGGAGTTCGAGGTGGATGTCGGCGCCATCGCGCTCGAAGACATCGTGGGCCTGGACCTCGAAGATGATGAAGAGGTCGCCGCTAGGGCCGCCCTTGGAGCCGGCTGCGCCCTCTCCGCGGAGGCGGAGTCGCTGACCGGTATCGATGCCGGCGGGGATCTTGACCTTAACGACCCGCTCCACCTTGGTGGTCCCACGGCCGCCGCAGGGCTTGCAGGGGTTGGAGATGATGGTGCCGCGGCCTTTGCAGCGGGGGCAGGTGGACTGAACGGTGAAGAAGCCCTGGCTGTGGCGGACCTGGCCGGAGCCTCCACAGCTCGAGCAGGCTGCGGGCCTGCTGCCGGCCTCGGCGCCGGAGCCGCTGCAGGTCGAGCAGGCCTCGTCGCGGGCGACTTTGACCTCCTTGTCGGCGCCATGGACGGCGACATCGAAGGGCAGTCGCATGCCGAGCTCGAGGTCGGCGCCGCGCTGCGGTGCATTTGGGTCGCGACGCTGGCCGCCGAACTGGAAGAACTCGGAGAAGATGTCGCCGAAGTTCGAGAAGACATCTTCAGAGGAGTAACCTTGGCCCCCATTGCCGAGCCCGGCCTCGCCGAAGCGGTCGTAACGGGCCCGCTTCTCTGTATCGGAGAGGACGCCATAGGCCTCGGCCGCTAGCTTGAACTTCTCCTCGGCAGCCTTGTCGCCGGGGTTTCGGTCAGGATGGTACTTGAGCGCCTGAGCGCGGTAGGCCTTCTTGACCTCGTCCGCTGAGGCATCCTTGGCCAGGCCCAGGACATCGTAGAGATTTGCCTTTTCGCTCATGGGTTTGCTCAAATTCGGGTTGCGCGAGCGGGCTGCGATAGGCACCGCGCGGGGGTTGTCAAACAGTGGGGGTGTCGAACCGCACGGGGGCTGTGATCGCTGGCCTCGGCAAATGTCTGCACCTCCGGCCCGCGCGGCGCATCTCAAAGGAGTGGGAAGAAGAGAGCTCTCGGTAGCATTCTTCTTCCATCAAGCCCTCGCACGAGGTCGACCTCGCCAGCCCCTTGCCGGGCGTGCGGCACTGACATCGGGCATCGTGTCGGAGGAAGCCATGTTGGTGCGCAGCGAGCAAGTGATGAAGGTTTCGGCATCGGCAACCAGTGCGGGTCGAGAAGACAGCGGCGTGCCGATGGATGCGGTGGGTCGGTATCTCTACGAGATCCGGCGGCATGTTCCGTTGACGGTCGAGGAGGAGGGGGTGCTGACTCGCCACTTCCGCGAGACTGGTTCGAAGGTCGCGGAATCGCGGCTCGTGAATGCCAACCTGCGGCTGGTAGTGAAGATTGCGCGTGAGTATCCGACGGGTCGCACCTCGCTGCTCGACATCATCCAAGAGGGGAATGTTGGGCTGCTCCACGGCATCCGGAAGTTCGACCCGGAGCGGAACATCCGGCTGTCGAGCTACGCACAGTGGTGGATCCGCGCCTACATCCTCAAGTATCTGATGGATAACCACAAACTGGTGAAGGTGGGGACCACGCAGGCGCAACGGAAGCTCTTCTACAACCTTCGCCGCGAGAAGGACCGTCTGCAGCAGCAGGGGCTGGTTCCCACGGCCTCGATGCTGGCGCGGGCGCTGGGCGTCAAAGAGGTCGAGGTGCGGGAGATGGAGGTGCGGCTTTCGGGCCGCGAGGCCTCCATCGACGCACCGATCGAGGACGGAGAGCGGGGGTCGCTCGGCGACATCATCCCGAGCGGCGAGGAGGCTGTGGATGAGCAGGTGGCATCGCGGGAGTCGGAGTCTCAGATGCTCGGGCAGTTTGCCTCGTTTTCGGCGCAGCTCTCGGGTCGCGATCTGGAGATCTGGCGGTGCCGCCTGGTTGCCGAGGAGCCCGAGACGCTTCAGTCGCTGGGCGACCGGTTCAAGGTGAGCCGAGAGCGGGCGAGGCAGCTCGAGGCGCGGATTGTGGCGAAGCTGGCGACCTTCTTGGGAGTGCCGAATTTGGCTGCTACCGCTCTGGTGCGGTCCGGCGCGTGAGGTGAGTTCTTGACCGTCTGCGGGCTACGGCGTAGCAGCCGCGTGGCAAGTGTGAACGCTCGAATCCACCACAGCCGGCAGCGCGGCGGAGAGGCGGGCCATGTGGTCGTCCTTCGGTGGCCTCGGCCGGCGCGCCCGATGGTGCTGCGGGTGTTTCGAGCGGTTGTGTCGACGGTCACCCTCGAGAGGAAGTTCATGCAGTCGATTGAAGCCGTCGATGCCTCGCGGCAGCGCTGGATTGCGGCCCAGAAGAAGGCGGGCGTGGACGGCATGTACCGGACACGGATTCACTACCTGCCGCTTCCGCCTCCGATGGCCGATGCGCTGCGGGTTCCGCGTGCTGGTCGTGCGGTGGTGGTGGAATTGGGCGAGATTGATCCTCGGAGTGCGGCGGGGCTGGCAGCCTGTAAGCGGCTTGAGGAGGCCGGTGCGACGGCCTTTTCGATGACGGTGCGGGA
Organism: Myxococcales bacterium; assembly: GCA_947496715.1. Lineage (GTDB taxonomy): Bacteria > Myxococcota_A > Bradymonadia > REDH01 > REDH01 > CAIWGR01. The sequence continues at coordinate 8,039 of CANMDT010000052.1, read as the reverse complement.
GCGGGAGTCGGAGGCAGACTACGAGCGGGTGCTGGCGCTTGCACAGCAGACGACGCTTCCGCTGGTGGTGCGCGACCGGGTGATCGATCGCTACTTGGTGACGATGGCGCGAGCTCACGGGGCCTCCGCGGTGACGGTGCAGCCTTCGGTGCTGAGCGACCGCGAGCTGCAGGCGGTGTTGGGTGCGGCTGTGGAGCATGGCCTCGAGGTCTGGTTCGAACTCGAGACAACCGCCGATCTGGAGCGCGCCGTTCGGTTTGGCCAGGGTCATCCCGTGGGGCCCGGCTTTCGGACGGCTTGCATCGGAGCCTCGAAGGAGGGCGGCGCGCTTCCGATGCAGGAGACGACGCGCCGGCTGATCTCGCGGCTGCCCGACGCGGTGCTGCGGCTCTGGACGATGCAGGAGGTGCCGGAGGTACTGCCGAGCACAGGCTTCTCGCAGGACTTTGACGCATGGGTGCTGCTCGCACCCACCGGGCAGGAGGCGGCGCTGGCGGCGCTGCTTGAACTCCCCGAGGCCGAGCGAGGGAGGTAGGTCATGGCGCGGTTTTCTGGAGAGCATCAGGCGGTGCTGCTGGTGAAGGCTCCGCTCGAGCGTGTCGCTGCCGGCTTCTCTGATCTGGACCGGATTGTGCGCTGCTACGGGCCGCTGGAGCGATCAGAGCGGGTAGACGATGAGACCCTGCGGTTCTGGCTGGTTCCGAGGGCGCAGCGGGGCATCTCGTTCAAGGGAAACTACAGCTGCCGATACCGGCTTGTGACGCCGGAACTGCTCAGCTGGTCGACCGTGGGGACGGGCAACATGTGGTCGACGGGCTCGTCGCGGTTTGAGGCGGTGGAGCCGGGGCGCACGCGTGTGACCTATGCTCAGACGATGGAGGTGGAGATGGAGCTGAGCCGCCTGCTGGCGCCCATCGCGCGGCCCATCGTAGGGCACGAGATGCGCGAGGGGATCAGAGCCTACCTCGAGCGGATGGTCGCGAGCGTGGAGCGGGACGGCTGAGTTACTTGTCGGCAAGCGGCGTCGGCGGTAGCGTCGGGCTTCACGATGGAGGATGCATGAGGCGGATTGCGGCGGTGTGTTTGTGTTTGGTTTGCTGCCTGCTGGCGGTTTCGGCGCGCGCCTCGGCGCCGCTTGATGTTGTGGCCATCATGGGCAAGGCGGCCTGGGGTGCGACGCCGGCAGAGGTGCTGGCCGACTACCGCGAGCAGATGATGGATCGCTTCCGCAAGGCCTCGGCCGGCATTGCCGATCCCTTGCGGGTGGATGAGCTCCGGAAGGAGGTCGATGCGTCCATCAAGCGGGCCGCTGAGAGCCTCGCGCAGCTTGATAGCGAGCGGACGGGATACGAGGTCTCCGTGATCGGTGGCGAGGTCTTCGGGCAGAAGGGCATGTCGATGATCACGGTCCGTCCGACGGCAAGCCTGACGGGCAATTTTCATTACATGGTCTTCTCGGAGGGGCGGCTCTCCAAGGTGCTGATTCCCTTTGGCATCGTGGCGATGGACTACATGGCGATCGAGCAGTTCATGGCGGTTCAGTCGGAGAAGTTCGGGCCGCCGGACACGACAGAGTTTCGCAAGGACGACAACGGTGTGAAACTGCTGCACGAGGCAGTCTGGAGCGACGGCGTAACGCGGATGCGGCTGCTGGAGCGTCGCACCGACCTGCAGAGCCATCTGATTGTACTTGAAGATGCGACGAAGCCGACCTTGAGCCTGCCCGTCGATGCCAGCATCCGTCCCCGCCGTAGCGTCGAGGATCTGCTCGGCGGCGAGGGTGAGGGGCCGGTTGAGAGGGACGAAGAGGAAGGGGAAGGGGAAACATTCGAGTAGTCGCAGGGCGCAGGCTGAACGGCGGCGACCGCAGAGAGCGAACCAATCGTCAGGAGCGAAGAAGATGAACAAGTTGATGCTGACCGCAGTGGCCGGACTCCTCGTGCTTGGCACGACCGCATGCGAAGAGGAGAAGAAGGGACCGCCCCCGGAGCCTCAGTTTGAGCTGCCCGGCAGCAGCCCGCTTGCGCTGACGAAGGCGAACCGTGGGGTCGAACTCTGGCCGACGGCCACGGTTGTGGACGGCCATGGTGCGCGCTTGGCGGAGAAGGCAGCGTCGGCCGAGACGCTGGTGGTCTACGAGCAGCTGTCGAGTGAGTATGTCATGGCTCGGACGGCGGTGTTCGCCGACGCCAAGTTGGAGAACCGGCTCGAGGATCTCTTTGCAGAGCCGAAGCTAACCGACGCGATGGCTGGCTATGGGCGGAAGGTCTTCGTGGTCGACCCGCTGCGGCTTGACCAGACTTGGATTGTAGATGCGTCGCGCGGCACGCGCGGCGATGCGGCCGGGCGGGAGAGCTTCCTGAACTTCGGTGATGCGGGCTACCGTGAGGATGCTGCCACGCGGATTGTTTCTGCGATCGCCGACGCTGGCGTGGTTCCCGAGGCGGTGGTCATCGGCTCCGAGATGGAGCGCTACTACCTGCTGAACCGGAGCGACTGGTCGAACTTCGCGAGCTTCTATCTGGAGGTTCGCAGCGCCATCAAGGCTGCCTTCCCCACGGTGCAGGTTGCGGTGGGTATCAACTGGTCGAACTTCATGGAGTCGGTGGCGCCGGACTTCATCATTCCGGAGGCCGACGCGGCGGGCTGTGCTGCTGACGCGGAGTGTGGCGCAGGTAGTTACTGTGCAGCGTCGCAGTGTGGCGAGCTCGACTTTGTGGCGGTGCAGGCCGCATGGCAGGCAGTCATCGACCCCATCACGTTCGATGCCGTGACAGCCACGCCGCTGACCGACTTCTACGCCTTCGCCTCCATCCCGAACGGGGCGCTCTACGGCGGCAGCCCAGACGCGCTGCCCGACACCCACTATGCGGGCATTCCGACGATGTTCCGTGAGGAACCTACGCGGAAGCTCCCGGTGCGTTGGTTCCGGATTGGCTGGGATGTCACGGGCGACTCGGAGACACCGGTGAAGTTCCTGAGCCGTTTCAAGGAGCTCAACGGCAGCGGCTACGATGTGGCGCTCCTCTCCTGGTTCGGCTTTGTGCGTCAGCTGACGGGCGACTGCAATGTGATCCGCGACACGCTGAAGGCGCGTCCTGAGGTCTGTCAGCGCGGCTTCTACACGAGCTCTGGAGCTCCTGCGGGCAGCCTCGGCGAGAGCTACTTCGCCGACTGACGTACGAGCTCTCGGAGCTCGGTTTCGACGGCTCCGACCTCACCTGCTCCGATGTGTGCGCCGATGATGGTTCCGGTGCGGTCGATGACCAGCCAGGAGGGGTAGGCCGCGACCCAGATCTGGGGGATGCTGGCGAGGTCGGTATCCGTGGCGATGGTGTAGGCAAGGTCGGTGTGCTTGGCCGCGTAGGCGGCTACATCGAGCGGGTCTTCGGGCGATAGCGCGATGATGGTGGCGTCGTGGCCGAGCTCCTGCTGTAGTGCGCTGAGCGGGGGAGCGGTGCGGGAGCAGGAAGGGCACCAGGTGGCCCAGAAGTAGAGGACGGTGGGCTGGCCGGCGGCGGGTAGTTCGACAGGCTTGTGGTCCAGGCCGACGCCGCGCGCGCTGGGGAACTGTGAGCCCACGAGCTTTCGGAAGATCTCTTGGTCGTTCTTGGGCCGCTCCGCGAGGGTCGCCTTGACGGTGCGTGGTGCTGCGCCGCCGAGCGAGATGTCGACGGTGGAGGCCGGGGGGAGGGCGCGGATGATGGCGATCATGGCCTCGGAGGTGGCGACGGGTTGGCCGTTGATGGCGAGGATGGTGTCACCGGAGGCGAGTCCTGCGCGGTCGGCTGGGCCGGCGCTGAGAACGGCGGACGCAACGACCTGGCCGTCGCGGGTTGCGAGGCGGAGTCCGAGCCAGCCGCTCGGCGGCTGGGGCGCGGTCGGGGCCGCGGGCACGGTGGTTGGCGCGGCCGCGTTGGTAGCGGGGGGTAGTTCTGCAGCGGCTGCCGGCGCGGCGGCGAAGAGGATTGCGGCGAGCGCAAGTCGTGCAGAGCGGGGGATAGAGCGTGGCATGCTGGATGAACTCTGGTAGTGGCGCAGATTGACGCGAAGCGAGCCATTCATGGAGCAATGAGGCGATGGATACAAGGCTAACCGTTGAGCAGATTCAGAGCGTGCGACTTGGCCTCGTGGGGAGCGCGTTGGTGCTGGTCACAGTGATCGGCTGGGTAGGCATGCTGCATAAGTCGAAGTGGGATGTGCCCGCCGGCCGCGGCTGGCTGCGGTATGTGGCGGGCTGCCTGGTTGGCTGCCTGGTCTGGTTTGCCTTTGCGCTCTATACCGCTGCGCCGGCCGGCGAAGAGCTGCCCTGCTACACGCTGGAGCAGGCGCGTGCCCGCCAGGCGGAGTTGAAGCTGCCGATCCTGATGGACTTCACGGCAGACTGGTGCACGGCCTGCCACGAGTTGCGTGAGAAGACCCTCAACAGCAACGATGTGATTGATGCCAAGGATCAGTTCATCTGTGCGGTGGTCGATGTTACGGATGAGACGCCCGCGAACGTAAAGCTGATGAAGGAGCACGGCGTTCAGAGTCTTCCGCGGCTGGCGCTGGTGAGCCCGGAGGGAAAGTATCTCCCGGAGGCCTCGCTGGCGGGATTTGTGGATGCAGAGACGGTGCTGAACTCGGTTCGGGCTGCGGCGTCGGGCGGTGGGTCAACCCGGATGACAGACTTCGAGCGGGCCTTGGCGCGCGGCGGTTGGCTGTCGGCCTTCTTCCTTGTCTTTCTCGCAGGCATCGGGGCGAGCCTCACGCCCTGCGTCTACCCGCTCATCCCGATCACGATCGGTGTGTTCGGCGCGGCGGAAGCGAAGTCGCGGATGCATGCCTTCTCGCTGTCGCTGGTCTATGTGCTGGGCATTGCGGTGACCTACAGCGCACTGGGCATTGCCGCAGCGCTGGCTGGCGGGCTGTTCGGCTCGGCACTTCAGAGCCCTGTGGTGCTGGGAAGTTTTGCGATGATGTTCATTGCCCTTGGGCTGAGCTCGCTGGGGCTGTTTGAATTGCAGCTGCCGACGGGGCTTCAGACGAAGCTGGCCAGTTCGGGTGGCGCGGGTTTCGGCGGTGCGCTGGTGATGGGGCTGCTGGCCGGTGTGATCGCTGCGCCCTGCGTGGGCCCGATTCTGTCGGGCGTGCTGTTGTTCATCACGCAGACGCGGGATGTGCTGTTGGGCGTGGCGCTGATGACTGATTTTGCGCTGGGGATGGGGCTGCTGTTCATCATCCTGGGGACCTTCTCTTCGCTGGCGCACAAGCTGCCGCAGTCGGGGTCGTGGATGGATTATGTGAAGACGGGGTTTGCGGTCATCTTTGTGGCCATGGGGATGCGCTACCTTGCGCTTTCGATCTCGGAGCTGCGCGACGCGCCTGGTGCCTTCTGGGCCACGGCCGCTCGTCTCTGGAGCTGAGCTGCGGTGGCCGAGCCGGGGCTGGCGTCGCGCGGGTCGTGCAGGGAATCGGGTAGCCATCGGGGACGGTGTGTGGGTCGTTTGACAGGCCGTTGCCTGTGCCTACCTGTGCGCCTTCGCGAGATGTTCCGCGTTCACGGGAAGTCCCATGCCCCTCTACGAATACCGATGTGAGCGTTGTTCGAACGAGTTTGAAGTGCTCGTTCGCCGCAGTGACACGGCGATTTGCTGTCCTGCCTGCGGCGGTGATGAGGCGTCGAAGAGGGTGAGCCGGAGCTCGTTCCACCTCAAGGGGACGGGTTGGTATGCGTCTGAGTATGCGGCTGCGAGCGCGGCCTCTTCGGAGAGCGGGAGCGGTGCTGCGGCAGAGAGCGGGAGTGGCTGCGGCTGCGCGAGCGAGACGAAGTAGGAATCAACCAATCGCGTCGCCGCAGAGATGGCGCCGCGTGAATCGAAGGAGAAGAGAGATGGCAAAGATCATCGGCATTGACCTCGGAACGACGAACTCGGTTGTCTGCGTGATGGAGGGCGACGAGCCCGTCGTGATCGCAAACCAGGAGGGTGCGCGGACGACCCCCTCGGTGGTGTCGTTTGACGCCAACGGCGAGGCGGTTGCGGGTCAGGTTGCGAAGCGGCAGTCGATCACGAACACCGAGGGCACGATTTTCTCGGCCAAGCGGTTCATCGGCCGGAAGTTCACCGAGTGTCAGAACGAGGTGAAGCGGATGCCCTACTCGGTCCGCGAGGCGAAGAATGGGGACTGCGAGTTTGAGATCCGTGGTCGGCGCTACGCTCCGCCGGAGATCAGCGCGAAGGTGCTGATGAAGCTGAAGGCGGCTGCGGAGGCCTACTTGGGCGAGACGGTGACGGAGGCGGTCATTACGGTGCCGGCCTACTTCAACGACAGCCAGCGTCAGGCGACCCGCGACGCGGGCCGCATCGCCGGCCTGGATGTGAAGCGCATCATCAACGAGCCGACGGCTGCGGCACTGGCCTACGGCCTGGACAAGAAGAAGGAGGAGACCATTGCGGTCTACGACTTCGGTGGCGGTACCTTCGACGTGTCGATCCTCGAGGTTGGTGACGGCGTGGTCGAGGTGAAGTCGACGAACGGCGATACGACGCTTGGCGGCGACGACATTGACCACCGCCTCATGGACTGGCTCCTCGAGGAGTTCAAGCGGGAGTCCGGCATGGATGTCTCGAAGGAAAAGCAGGTCCTTCAGCGGCTCAAGGATGCGGCGGAGAAGGCAAAGATTGAGCTCTCTTCGGTGACGGAGACGGAGATCAATCTGCCCTACCTGACGGCAGACGCGACCGGCCCCAAGCACCTTGTGAAGACGCTGTCTCGGGCGAAGCTCGAGCAGCTCATCGACGACATCATCGAGCGGACGATGGAGCCCTGCCGGAAGGCGATGGCCGATGCCGGTCTCAAGGCATCGGACATCCACCAGGTGGTGCTCGTCGGCGGCTCGACGCGTATCCCGAAGGTGAAGCAGCGGGTGACCGAGTTCTTCGGCCGCGAGCCTCACCAGCGTGTGAATCCGGACGAGGTTGTGGCGCTCGGCGCTGCCGTGCAGGCGGGCGTGCTCTCGGGCGATGTGAAGGACCTCCTTCTGCTCGACGTGACGCCGCTGTCGCTTGGCATCGAGACGCTTGGCGGCGTTACGACGGTGCTCATCCCGCGCAACACGACCATCCCGACAAAGCGTTCGGAGACCTTCTCGACGGCATCGGACAGCCAGAGCTCGGTGACGGTGCATGTCACGCAGGGCGAGCGGAAGATGGCGAACGACAACAAGTCGCTCGGCAAGTTCAACCTCGATGGCATCCCCTCGGCGCCTCGCGGCGTGCCGCAGATTGAGGTCACCTTCGACATCGACGCAAACGGCATCGTGCATGTGTCGGCGAAGGACAAGGCGACCGGCACCGAGAAGCAGATTCGCATCGAGTCGTCGTCGGGCATCTCCGAGGCCGACATCCAGCGGATGGTGCGCGAGGCGGAGCAGAACAAGGAGGAGGACGAGCGCAAGCAGGAGCTTGTGAACCTCCGCAACGAGGTGGACTCGATGTCGTGGAGCGCCAAGAAGCTCATCGACGAGAACCGCGAGAAGCTCGACGCGGCGCTCGTGGCGCGCGTGGAGGAGGCCCTTGCCGAGGCAAAGACGGCGCTGGAGTCGGGCAGCAAGGAGACGCTCGAGGCGGCGAAGTCGAAGCTGGAGAAGGCCTCTCACGACCTTGCGCAGAAGATGTATGAGGCTGCGTCGTCCGAGCAGGGCGGCGGCGGCGGCGGCGATGGTGGCGGCGCGGATGGCGACGTCATCGACGCGGAGTTCGAAGACAAGAAGTAGTCGTCGCGCCGTTTGCGCGCTGTATGCAAGTGACCGCCGTGTGGGAGACCATGCGGCGGTTGACCTTTTTGGCGGGTTGGCGCAGAGACGGAACATCTGCAACCGATGGTGGCCGGCAATGGATTCACAGGATTCGAAGACTGGGCGACTGCTCTCCAAGTCGTCGCCGCTTGAGGTGGTAGCCGATCAGGGGGCCGACGGCTCTTACGAGATCCGTGTTGAGCGTGGCGCGACGCCGGCTCCCGAGGTGGTGGTGGTGCGTGCGGAGGCTGCTTCGTTG
>CANMDT010000051.1 GCA_947496715.1 Myxococcales bacterium | reverse complement strand
GAGCGATGCGGGCGGTTCGGGTGATGCTGGCATCGGCGGCGGAGCGGATGTCTCCGAGGGCAGCGACACGACGGCGCCGGTGGAGACGAGCGTGACGCAGCCGGGTGGCTGTGCAGCGGGCGGTGGCTCCACAGCGGTCTTCGGGCTGCTCCTGGTCGCCGCGCTGGCGGGCCGTCGCAGGTTCCGCGCGGTCTGACCTCAGGAAGGTTGCAGCGGCTGGCTCCGCGTCCGCAACTGCCGCGACGCTACATCCGGTCGCCTGACTGGAGCACCCAATTGGCGCGGAGATCGCTCGGTCCGGGTCCCGGGTCGAGGTCGGTTTTGGCAGAGGCGCCGTTCAGGCAGAGGAAGCCCGGGATGAGCTCGAGGGAGGTTGCTCGAAGGGCGGCGCAGTGGTCCGGGTGAATGGCGAACCCGAAGAAGTTCCGACCGCCTGCGTTTGCCCAGGCGGCCAAGCCGCTCCAGGTTTCGGGGCGCTCACGCGGGTCGACCGGACCGCCGCCGGCGAAGAGGAGGCGGTCGGTGTCGTGGGCCTGTTCGAAGATGGCGAGGCTCCCTGTATCGGCGTCCCGGTAGAGGGCCGTCGGGTTTGGTCGGAGAAGAAACTGCCCCGCGAAGCTGTGGGCATCGGGGTAGCGGAAGCCGCGCCCTGCAGTGCTCTGGCGGGTATGTAGGTGCCAGAGCTCGGTCGTGAGCGCCGGTGTGACTGGCTCAGGGAGGAGTCTCGCCGGGGGTGCTCCGAGGGTACCGATCGCGGAACGCACATAGAGCGCATCGACCAGGTCGGCGCCGGAGGCTTCGAGGCGGCGTCTGCTGCCGTTGGCGGCGGTGACGAAGGAGAGGAGTGCCCGTCCCGAGGATTGCTGGACCAGCGCAGAGGAGTGTCGGATGAAGGTGGAGAAGCAGCCGCTGCCGCGCGCTGCCGGCAGGGTCCAGGAGCCCGTCATGATGCCTACCCGGCCGGCGCCTGTGAGGGTTCGCCAGGAGACCGCGGAGCCTGCGACCCATGCGCCGTCGTCATCGGTGACCACGAGCCGTGATGCGAGGCCCTCTCCGCAGGCGCGGCCGAAGGTCCAGTCCCAGGCCTGCTGACCGCCCCAGTGGCCGAACGATTCGTTGAGGCCGCTCAGGTAGGGCGCCACCTCTTCCGGGTTGATGAGGAGCTTCACACCGAGCTCCGGTCGTGCGCCTGCGAGGTCCGCACGGCGCTGGCGACATCTTGCATGGAGGTGAACCAGACGGCGTCACCAAAGGTGGCCCGGATGCGGTCCAGCAGCAGGTCGAGGTAGTTGCAGTAGAGTTCGTCGATGCCGTCGAGCGCGACGTAGGAGCGCCACTGTTTGACGATGTGTGCCTTGATGCAGAGCAGGCCGCCGGCACCCAGGATGTCGAGGGCCCGTTCGGGGCGGGAGGTCGCCTGCCAGTTTGAGGTGAAGTGGATGAGGTTGGTCCCGGGAAAGAGCTCCGGGAAGAGGAGCGACATGCCGCGGGGTCCGCTCATCGCCGTCACGGCGTCGGCGGAGACGGGCGTTATGATGTCGCGTGCGCCGGCGATGTAGGAGAGCCCGGCTCTTGAGCAGGCCTCGACCAGTGCGGGGGGCGTGTTCCAGGCCGGTGGCTGGAGGCCGTCGGCGGCGGGGATGCCGGCCTGGCGGAAGATCTCCTGCGCCTCGGTGAGGATGTCGACGCAGGTGTCGACCGGCTGCTGTTGAAACTCGACCGGGAGGTTGAGCCCGCGATGGACATGGTGGAGGCCATGGAGCGCGAGTTCGGTGCGTGGGAGCGAGCGGAGATAGGCGACGACCTCGGGGTGTCGCGCGAGCGACATGGTGCCCTTGGGCAGGATCGGTGAGAGGTAGAATCGGTCTCGCAACGCGGGGATTCGGGCGAGCATGGTACGCGTGGGGTGCGGGGAGATCTCGCGCCAGTCGGCGGTCACAAAGAGGGTTGTGTGGAGCTCGGGCTGCCGGCGCTGTAGCTCTTGGAGCAGGCCGAGGCGGCCCTTCTCGCCGTCGCCGCCGGCCTCGTAGGCGTCTGTGGACTTGCCCGGGTGGATGTCGTCGATCGAGAAGCAGACCGCGCAGGTCTTGCCGGGCGGTAGCCACCCCGAATTCAGTACAGTCCGCATGGTACACCACGAACGAGGGAGCAGTGACAGGCGCCGATTCGCGTACCGAGACGGTGTGGAGCGCGCAAGAGCGCGGAGCCGTTTGGCGCTGCTCCTGGTGGCTGCGCTGGCGAGCCGTCGCAGGTTCCGGGCGGTCTGACCTCAGGAAGGTTGCAGCGGCTCGGCGGCGGTGGCAGAAGGGGACCATCTCACCCTTGGAGGTTCCGATGCAATTGCGCTCTCTGTTGTCGACGCTCGCGCTGCTCTGTCTTCTGTTCGCCGGTGCGAAGGCTGAGGCGCGGTCGTTTCGTGTGAGCCAGATTCCGAATGGTTCGCAGGCCAACTGCCTCGCCTGCCATACGAGTGGTTTCGGCGGCGCCCGGAACCAGTTCGGGACGCAGATTGAATTCAGCTTTTTGACGGTCTCCGGTGCAGCGGGAAGCGTTGTTTGGGGCCCGGCGCTCGCCGCCCTCGATGCAGACGGCGACGGCTACACCAATGGCGCGGAGCTCGGCGATCCGACGGGCGCGTGGCGGCCCGGCAATGCCAATCCGACGCTGCTGGTCGCGACGCTGCCGGGCTATGCGAGCTGTGCCTCTGCAGCGGGCACCGGTGCCAACTGCGGACGGTGTGGCGGCAGCGCGGGCGGCACGCAAAACTGCCCCGACCCCTGCGGTGACAACGCCACCTACACGGCGGCCGGCGAGGTGTGTGACGGCAGCGATGTGGGCGGTGCAACCTGTGTGAGCGAGGGCTTTGCGAGCGGCAGCATTGGTTGCAGTCCGACCTGTGACGAGATCGATACCTTGAGCTGCGTCGCGGTGCCTGAGGATGTCTGTGGCGACGACACGCGCACCGGTACCGAGGTCTGTGACGGCCCCGACCTTGGTGGAGCAAGCTGCGTGACCGAGGGTTTCGACGGCGGGCCCCTGACTTGCGACGACAGCTGCAGCGGCCTGGTGACGACGGGCTGCATCACGCTCCCGACCGATGTTTGCGGCGATGGCAGGCGGACAGGTCCCGAGATTTGTGACGCCGGCGACCTGGGCGGAGCAACCTGCGTCAGCCGCGGTTACACGGCGGGGACGCTGCTGTGCGGCGGAGACTGCACCTTCGACGAGGTCTTCTGCAACCAGTGCGGCGATGGCACCATCGGCGGCAGCGAGACCTGCGACGGGAGCAATCTGGGCGGCGCGACCTGCGAGGTGCTGGGGTTTGCCGGCGGCACGATAGCCTGCGCGGGCTGCGGGCTCGACACCTCGGGCTGCACGCTCTGCGGCAACGACACGCGCGATGGCTCCGAGACCTGCGACGGCGGCGATCTGGGCGGCACGACCTGCGAAATGCTTGGCTTCACTGGTGGGACGCTTGGCTGCATCTCGGGCTGTCTTTTCGACACGAGCGGATGCGTCGGCACTGTGGTGGATGTCTGCGGCGACGGCGTGGCGACGGGCAGCGAGGTGTGCGACAACACGGACCTCAATGGCGGCTCCTGCGGCAGCTTGGGCTTTGTGAGCGGCACGCTCGGTTGCGGTTCGGATTGCACCTTCGAGACGGCCGCCTGCTCCCGCTGCGGCGACGGTGTGCTGGATGCCGAGGAGAGCTGTGACGGCACGGTTCCTGCGGAGCTCGCCTGCACCACCGAGGGGTTTGCGGCTGGCACGCTCGGCTGTTCGGCTACCTGCGAGCTCGATGTGACCGCCTGCACGCTCTGCGGCAACGGCGCCATCGATACCGGCGAGGTATGTGACGGCAGCGACTTCGGTGATGCGACCTGCGGTAGCCTGGGTGTTGGCGAGGGTTCGCTTGCCTGTCTGCCGGCCTGTGTCATCGACACGGCCGGCTGCGCGGTCGCACCTGTGGATGCATGCGGCGACGGTGCGGCGACGGCGGACGAGTCCTGCGACGGCGACGACCTGCTCGGCCTCTCCTGCGACGCGCTCGGCTTTGCCTCGGGCACCTTGGCCTGCACGGCAGAGTGCATGCTCAATACCACCGACTGTGTTGCTCCCGAGACCGACACGGCGGTCGATGCGGGTGGCGACAGCACGGGCGACTCGGGGAGCGATGACGCCACGACCGACGATACAACTCCGCCTGCGAAGAAGGCGAAGTCGGACGAGGGCTGCTCGGCCGCGGGCGGCGGTTCGTGGAGCTGGCTTGCGCTGCTCGGCCTGCTTGCCTTTGCGCGTCGCCGTCGGGCTTGAGCCTGCGGCTAGTGCTCGCCGGAGAAGCGGATGACGGCGCCCGGGATCTGGGCGGCGAGGGCCTTGACCCGGTTCATCCAGAGGTCGACTTCGTGGGAGGACTCATGGTCGTAGAGGACGGTGAGGGTCTTCACGCCGACCTCGGTGAGGCTGACGCCGCTCTGCTTGCTGAGGAAGGCCTGGATTTCGCGGCCTGACTGGAAGCGGTCTTCGGGCTCCGCGCGGTCTGACCTCGGGAAGGTTGCAGTGGCGATCTTGGGGTGTCAGAGAGTGTGCAGATCACCCTTGGAGTTTCCGATGCAATCGCGCTCTCTGTTGTCGACGCTCGCGCTGCTCTGCCTTCTGTTCGCCGGTGCGAAGGCGGAGGCGAGGCCCTTTCGTGTGAGCCAGGTTCCGAATGGTTCGCAGGCGAATTGCCTCACCTGCCATACGAGCGGATTCGGCGGCGTACGGAACCTCTTCGGCGCACAGGTGGAGGCGAGCTTCCTGACGGTCGCGGGTCCGGCCGGCTCGGTGGTTTGGGGCCCTGCACTCGCGGCGCTCGATTCAGACGGCGACGGCTACACCAATGGCGAAGAGTTGGGCGACCCGTCGGGCGCCTGGCGGACCGGCGATCCCAACCCGACGCTGCTCATCGCGACGCTGCCGGGCTATGCGAGCTGCGCCTCGTCAGCGGGCACGGGCGCGGTCTGCGCCCGTTGTGGCGGCAGCGCGGATGTAACACAGAACTGCCCCGACCCGTGCGGTGACAGTTCGACCTATGCGGTGGCCGGCGAGGCCTGCGACGGCACGAGCCTTGGCGGGTCGACCTGCCTGAGCGAAGGGTTCGACGGCGGCACGCTGGCATGCAACGCGAGCTGTAGCGGCCTGGTGACGTCGGGCTGTACAACGCTTCCTGCTCAGGTCTGCGGCGACGGCGCCCGCACCGGGACCGAGGCCTGCGACGGCACGAGCTTGGGCGGGGCGACCTGCGTGAGCGAAGGGTTCGACGGCGGCACGTTGGCATGCAACGCGAGCTGCAGCAGCCTGGTGACGTCGGGCTGTACAACGCTTCCTGCTCAGGTCTGCGGCGACGGCGCCCGAACGGGTACCGAGGCCTGCGACGGCACGAGCTTGGGCGGGGCGACCTGCGTGAGCGAAGGGTTCGACGGCGGCACGCTGGCATGCAACGCGAGCTGCAGCAGCCTGGTGACGACGGGCTGCACGCTCTGTGGCGACGGTGTGCTCGATGCCGATGAGAGCTGTGACGGGAGCGACCTTGGCGGGTCGACCTGCCTGAGCGAAGGGTTCGACGGCGGCACGCTGGCATGCAACGCGAGCTGCAGCAGCCTGGTGACGACGGGGTGCATCACGCTCCCGACGGATGTCTGCGGCGACGGCGCCCGAACGGGTACCGAGGCCTGCGACGGCCCGAGCCTTGGCGGGGCAACCTGCCTGAGCGAGGGCTTCGACGGCGGCACGCTGGCATGCAACGCGAGCTGCAGCAGCCTGGTGACGACGGGGTGCATCACGCTCCCGACGGATGTCTGCGGCGACGGCGCCCGAACGGGTACCGAGGCCTGCGACGGCGGTGACCTCAACGGCGGCTCCTGCGCGAGCCAGGGCTTTGTGGATGGCACGCTGGGCTGCAATGCCGATTGCAGCCTCGATACCTCGGGCTGTTCGCGATGCGGGGACGGTGTGCTCGATGCCGAGGAGAGCTGTGACGGGTCGGTTCCTGCGTCGCTCGATTGCAGCACCGAGAGCTTTGTGGATGGCACGCTGGGCTGCAATGCCGATTGCAGCCTCGATACCTCGGGCTGCACGCTCTGTGGCAACGGCGCCATGGATGCCGGCGAGGTTTGTGATGGGGATGACTTCGGCACGACGACCTGCGGGAGCCTGGGGCTTGGCGAGGGTTCGCTTGCCTGTCTTGCGACCTGTGTGATCGACACGACGGCCTGCGCGGTCGCATCCGCGGATGTGTGTGGCGACGGCGTCGCGACCGGCGACGAGATCTGTGACGGCGCAGACCTGCTCGGCCTCTCCTGCGACGCCATCGGCTTTGCCTCGGGCGAGCTCGCCTGCACGGCAGATTGCATGCTCAGCAGCACGGACTGTGTGGCAGCCGAGACGGACACTTCGGTCGACGCGGGTGAAGACAGCACGGGTGACGCCATCTCGGGTGAAGACAGCACGGGTGACGCCATCTCGGGTGAAGACAGCACGGGTGACGCCATCTCGGGTGAAGACAGCACGGGTGACGCCATCTCGGGTGAAGACAGCTCGGATGACAGCGGGAGCGACGCCGCGACGGATACCACGCCTGCGACGAAGGCGAAGTCCGACGAGGGCTGCTCTGCAGCGGGCGGCGGTTCGTGGAGCTGGCTTGCGCTGCTCGGCCTGCTTGCCTTTGCGCGTCGCCGTCGGGCTTGAGCCTGCGGCTAGTGCTCGCCGGAGAAGCGGATGACGGCGCCCGGGATCTGGGCGGCGAGGGCCTTGACCCGGTTCATCCAGAGGTCGACTTCGTGGGAGGACTCATGGTCGTAGAGGACGGTGAGGGTCTTCACGCCGACCTCGGTGAGGCTGACGCCGCTCTGCTTGCTGAGGAAGGCCTGGATCTCGCGGCCTGACTGGAAGCGGTCATCGGGCCGCTTCTGGGTGGCGCGGAGGACGAACTCGTTGAGGTCTGCGGGGACATTGGGGTTAAGGAGGCGCGGGGGCCGGATGGGCTCTTCGACCTGCTTGACGAGCACCTCGTGGGCATCGAGCGAGTCGAAGGGGGGCGCGCCGGTGAGGAGCTCGAAGGCGACAAGGCCGAGCGAGTAGAGGTCGGCGCGTCCGTCGATCTGGTCGCCCGTGGCCTGCTCCGGCGAGGTGTAGAGCGGGGTGCCGAGGAACATGTCGTGGTCGATGGTCATGCCCTTCTCGAGATCGGGGACCATGGCAATGCCGAAGTCCATGACCTTGGTGAGGCCGTTCTCGTCGAGGATGATGTTGGAGGGCTTGATGTCGCGGTGGACGATGCCGTGGCGGTGGGCGTAGTCGAGGGCGCCGGCGAGCTGGTGGATGATGGAGCGGACCTGCTCCGGGGGGAAGGGGCCACGCTCTTCGATGAGGCGCTCGAGGTCGCGTCCCGCGAGCTTCTCCATGATGATGAAGATGGTGGCGTAGGCCTCTTCGCAGTCGAAGACCTCGACGATGCCGGGGTGGCGGAGGGAGCCGATGATGCGGGCCTCGTTGCGGAAGCGATCGGCGAAGTGGCGCTGGTAGACAAGCGCGTGGGAGAGCATCTTGATGGCGACGGGCCGGCCGAGCGTGGGGTGGATGCCCTCGTAGACGACGGCCATGCCGCCGCGTGCGATCTCGCCGACCAGCTTATACTTTCCAACCTGGCGGACGCCGCCCTGCTCCATGAGCCGCTTGCCGAGGATCTCGGTGAGGAAGCTGGCGACGGCGGGGTGTTCGCCGAGGAGCGCCAGGAGGGTCTCGCGTGGGATGGTGATGCAGGAGCAGTCGGAGCCGGCGACGACATCGGCGGTGCGGGGTTCGCCCGTGAGCAGTGCCATTTCGCCGAAGATGTGGCGTGCGGAGAGCTGGACGAGGAACTGCTGCTTTCCGTTTTCGTCGAGGACGGGGACGAAGACCTGCCCGGTGCGGACGATGAACATGCTGTCGCCCGGGTCGCCGCGGCGCAGGATGATGTCGCCGGGTGCGAAGTTTCGGAGCTGGACGAGCGCAGCGAGCCGCTCGGCGGAGGAGGCGGAGAGCGAGCGGAAGGCCTCGACGGAGAGGAGGAACTCGGCCGTGGGGGAGAGAGGGGCGCTCTGGGTCATGTGGGTTCGCTGGAGGGAGGCGTGGCGACGCGGGCGCGAAGCGACTGGAGTTTGCGGTCGATGAGGTTGACCCGCTGCATGCGAGGATAGCCAGTGGAGGGGCCGCTTGCCATTGCCGCGAACTGCCAGGCGGCGTGGCGGGCGATGGTGAGAAGGCGGATGGCGACGAGGGGCTCATCGGCTTCAACGGTCTCGGCCCAGCGGAGGTGGAAGCGGGCGAAGAGGTCGGCGTCTTCGCCGTTTGGGGGCCGGAGGAACTCGAGGTTGCGGAGGCGCGTGGAGGCTTCGTCGAAGCGTCCTTCGTCGGCGAGGGCGTCGATCTGGGCGACGGTCTGTTTCCAGGCTTCTTCCAGCATGCTGTGTTGCTCGTGGTGGAGCATGGTTCTTTAGCCAAATTCGGGCGATCGTCTATGTTGGCGAAGGAGCGTCTGCATCGAAAGTGGCTGCGGCGCATCTGGAGTGAGGCTGTCCGAAGGGCTGCCGCAGGCGAGGACGAAGGTGGAGCGCATGAAGGCGAGCTGGTGGTTGTCGTTGTGTTTGATGGTGATGTCGACGGGTGCCGCCGCTGCTGGCCGGCCTGTGACGCTGGAGGAGGCGCGGCGTGCAGCCCTGGAGCAGAGCCTGGAGGGCGCGGAGCTCGATCTGGCTTTGGCGCAGGCGCGGAGCGTGGCAGAGAGCGCCTGGGCGACGCTGCGGCCGAGCGTGAATGTGACCGGGCAGCTGACCTACAACGACCATGAGACCTCGTTCGGCGTCGATCAAGTTGTGACGCCGCAGTGGGACTACCGCGGCACGGTGACGCTCACGCAGACGCTCTTCAACCGTCGCGCCTATCCCGCGCTCGGCGTTGCGGAGTCGCTCGCGGAGGTAGCGGGTGCGGAGCGGGCGACAGCGCGTTACCGGCTGGTCGAGGGGGTGGATGAGGCCTACTTTGCCGCGCTGCTGCTGGCCCGGTCGTCGGAGGTTGCGTCGCGCAATCTGGAGACCAGCCGCGTGGAGCTGGAGCGTGCAGAGAAGCTGCTGTCGGGTCGCGTGGGAACGGAGTTTGCGGTGACGCGGGCGAAGATCTCGGTGCAGAGCGCGGAGCAGGATGTGGCCTCTTCGCAGCTCGGATCCCGGCAGGCGCTCGAGTCGCTTGCGGCGCTGCTGCGGAGCGATGAGGCGGTGGAGGTTGTGGCGCCGGCTGCGCTGCCCACGCCGCCCGCGCGTGCGTCGCTGACGGAGCAGGCGCTGTTGAGCCGCCCCGAGCTGGCGCGCGCTGCGGTGCTGGCGACGGTGGAGTCGCACAAACTGGAGGAGGGCGAGGGTCAGCTCTGGCCCACGCTGGCGGCGCAGCTGCAGTCGAACCTGCAGCAGACGACGGCCTTCAACGACGAGGCCTTCCGCTGGAACGCGGCGCTGGTCTTCAACTGGGATCTGTATGCGGGTGGCGCGACGGTGGCGGAGATCGACCGCCGCGCGCTGTCGGTGCAGCGTGCGGAGCTGGCGCAGCGTCGGGCTGAAGAGGCTGTGACGCGGGGGCTGGAGCAGGCCTACACGCGGTGGGAGCGTGCGGAGTCGCTGGTCGCCTCGTCGCGGAGCCGTGCGGAGTTGTCGAAGGCGCTGCTGGAGCAGGCGAAGCGGTCGGAGGCGGGCGGAACCGCGAGCCGCCTCGATGTGGAGCTGGCGCAGTCGCAGGCCTACGGAGCCGAGCTGGCGGTGGTTCAGGCCGAGGTGGAACAGACGGCCTCGGTGGTGGCGTTGTATCGGATGGCGGGTCTGGCGAAGCCGGGCGAGCCGCTGCTGAAGTAGGCGAGGCGACGATGGTGTTCGGATTCAAGTGGGGCAGTGGAGCGGAGCCGCCTGTGGGCCGCTCTCAGGCGCTGGTGATCAGCGGTGTTCATGCGGTGAGCGGACGGCCGATGCAGGCGCCGCCGCCGGAGGGCATGGAGGAGATCTGGTTCGGCATGGGCTGCTTCTGGGGCGCGGAGCGTCGTATGTGGCAGCGGGCCGGGGTCTGGGTGACGGCGGCGGGGTACGCGGGCGGCACAACACCGAACCCGACCTACCGCGAGGTGTGTGACGGGGCGACCGGCCACACCGAGGTGGTGCGGGTGGTCTTCGACCCGGCCACGGTGTCGCTCGAGGCGCTGCTGAAGCTCTTCTGGGAGAGCCACGACCCGACGCAGGGGATGCGCCAGGGGAACGACGTTGGCACGCAGTACCGCTCAGCGATCTACTTCACGAGCCACCTGCAGGGCGAGCGGGTGCGGCACTCTCGGGACGGGTATGAGTCGGCGCTGCGGTCGGCGGGTCGGGGCGGCATTACAACCGAGATTCTCGGCGCGTCGGCCTTCTACTACGCGGAGGAGTATCATCAGCAGTACCTGCAGAAGAACCCCGATGGCTATTGCGGGCTGCGCGGAACGGGTGTTGAGTGTTCGGCCGCGGCGCCGGAGTAGGCGCCGGTTGAGGCAGGCAGGGAGCGACGATGATCAGCACGAACGACTTCAAGCGTGGCACGCGGATTGAGATCGACGGCGAGCCCTACTCCATCTCGGACATGAGCACGCAGACGACGGGTGGCCGCGGCGGCCAGACGCTGTTCCGTTGCAAGCTTCGGAACATCAAGACGGGCGCGATGTTGGATCGCACCTTCTCGGGCGGCGACCGGGTGAAGTCGCCCGACTTCGAGATCCGGCCCGCCGAGTACCTCTACGATGAGGGCGGCGAGACCTACTACTTCATGGACAAGTCGACCTACGAGCAGTTCCCGCTGAAGCGGAAGGATGTGGAGGAGGAGCTGCCCTTCATTCGTGCGAACGATGAGGTGCGGGCGCTTGTCTTCAATGGCAACTGCATCGGCATCGAGTTGCCGGCGACGGTGGAGCTCGAGGTGGTCTATGCGGAGCCCGGCGTGCGTGGCGACACGGTCAATGCGGCGCTGAAGCTGGCCCGCGTGGAGACGGGGCTCGAGCTGAAGGTGCCGCTGTTTGTGGAGGCGGGCGACCGCATCGTGGTGGACACGCGCGAGGCGCGCTACCTGCGGCGTGCCGGCGCCTAACCGGACGAAGAACAAGAGAGCCAACCGGGCCGGAGCTTTGCCCGAGACCAAGGAGAAGAGCGATGTCGAATGCGGTCATTTTGGATGTGGTGCGTACGCCGATCGGCAAGCGCGGTGGAGCCCTGTCGACGATGCGGGCCGACGAGCTTGCGGCGCTGCCGCTGGCGGAGATTGCCCGTCGCGGCGTGCTTCCCGTGGAGACGCTGGAAGATGTAGTGATGGGTTGCGTGACGCAGACGGGCGAGCAGGGCTTCAACATCGCCCGCGTTGCGGCGCTGATGGCGGGCTACCCTGTGACGGTGGCGGGCACATCGGTGAACCGGCAGTGTGGCTCGAGCCTGCAGGCGCTCAACTTCGTCGCGCACGGCATCATGGCCGGCCAGACGGATGTTGCGGTTGCGGCGGGCGTGGAGTCGATGTCGCGCATCGCGATGGGTTCGGACGCGGCCGAGATTTCGGAGAAGCTGACGGAGCGGTTCGACATCATCCCGCAGGGTCTGTCGGCGGAGCTGATCGCGGAGAAGTGGGGCCTTTCGCGCGGGGAGCTCGATGCCTTCTCGTCGATGAGCCACGAGCGGGCGCTTGCTGCGCAGGCGAGCGGCCGGTTCGACAGCGAGATCTTCGCGGTCCACACGGTGACGCCCGACGGCGCGCCGATTGTGGTGACGCGTGACGAGGGCCCGCGCGAGGGCTCGACGATCGAGAAGTTGGGCAAGCTCAAGCCAGCCTTCCAGACGAACGGCGTGATCACGGCGGCCTCGTCGAGCCAGATCTCGGACGGCGCCGCTGCGGCGCTGCTGTCGTCGGCCTCGTTTGCTGCCAAGCATGGTGCCAAGCCCCGCGCCCGCATCGTTGCGACGGCAGTCTCGGGCGTGGACCCGACCATCATGCTGACGGGTCCCATTCCGGCGACCAAGAAGGTGCTCGAGCGGGCCGGTCTGACCATCGCCGACATCGACCTGTTTGAGATCAACGAGGCCTTTGCCTCGGTGGTCCTGGCCTGGGCGAAGGAGACGGGCGCTGACCTGTCGAAGACCAACGTGAACGGTGGCGCAATTGCCCTCGGTCACCCGCTCGGCTGCTCGGGTGTGCGCATCATCGGCACGCTGCTCAACGAGCTGGAGAAGCGCGACCTGCGGTATGGTCTTGCGACCCTCTGCATCGGCTTCGGCCAGGGCGTTGCGACGATCATCGATCGCAAGCCTCAGTAGCCATCAACGACTCTACACACACTGAACTTCGGAGAGAGAACATGGGATTGCTGGATGGAAAGGTAGCGATCGTAACGGGTGCCGGCGGCGGCCTCGGTCGGAGCCACGCGCTGCAGCTTGCGCGCGAAGGCGCCCTGCTGGTCATCAACGACCTTGGCGGCGCGCGAGACGGCGTGGGCACGAGCTCGGCTGCGGCTGAGATGGTGGCGGATGAGATCCGCGCGGCGGGCGGCAAGGCCGTGGCCGACTTCAACAATGTGGCGACACAAGAGGGCGCAGCGGGCATCGCAAAGAGCGCGCTCGACGCCTTCGGACGCATCGACATTCTGGTCAACAACGCGGGCATCCTTCGCGACAAGACCTTTGTGAAGATGACGCAGGACCAGTGGGACGCGGTCATCGCGGTGCACCTCACGGGCACGATGCTGGTGACGCGGGCCTGCCTGCCGGCGCTCATGGAGAGCGGCAGCGGTAGCATCATCAACACCACCTCGATCGCCGGCCTGAAGGGCAACTACGGGCAGTCGAACTATGCGGCGGCGAAGGCGGGCATCTGGTCCTTCACCAACGTGATTGCGATGGAGCTGGGCCGGTCGGGCGTGCGTGCGAACTGCATCGCGCCCATCGCCAAGACCCGGATGACCGAGGACATCGACATCGTCGCCGACGACCAGAAGCCGGAGTATGTTTCGCCGATGGTGGTCTTCCTGGCGAGCGACCTCGCGGCAGAGGTGACGGGTCGGACCTTCGGTTGCCATGGCGCCGAGATCATCGAGTACAAGATGCTGCTCACGCCCGGTGCGCAGCGTGATGATGGCCACTGGACGGCGCAGGAGATTGCGCGCCGGCTGCCGGAGATCGAGGCGCTCTCGGTGGGTGCGGCTCCCGCACCGGCTGCCGCTCCTGCGGCTGCTGCGCCGGTGACGCCGCAGCAGGTGACCGACGAGGTCTTTTCGCGCATGGCGGAGGCCTTCCTGCCGGAGAAGGGTGCTGGCTGGACGGCCAACCTGCTCTTCGACATCAAGGGGATTGGCGAATACTCGGTGGCGATTTCGGGCGGCTCGGTGACGACGGCGAAGGGCAAGGTTGGCGAGCCGACCTGCGTGATCAACTTCGCGTCGGGCGACACCTTCATCGACATCGTGATGGGCAAGGAGAAGGCGGAGAAGGCCTTCATGGCGGGCAAGATCAAGGCGTCGAACATGGCGGACCTGATGCGCTACGCGACCTCGTTCGACATGACGAAGGGTGCGAAGGAGATCGCGGGCCGTCTGACGGCTGCCGCGGCTCCGGCTGCTGCTGCTCCCGCTGCTGCAGCGGCCTCTGCGGCGCCGAGCGCGAGTTCGGTGACCGATGAGGTCTTCTCGCGGATGGCGGAGGCCTTCTTGCCGGAGAAGGGTGCTGGCTGGACGGCCAACCTGCTCTTCGACATCAAGGGGATTGGCGAATACTCGGTGGAGATTGCGGGCGGCTCCGTGAAGTCGTCGAAGGGCAAGGTGGGCGAACCGACCTGCGTGATCAACTTTGCGACGGGCGACACCTTCATCGACATCGTGATGGGCAAAGAGAAGGCAGAGAAGGCCTTCATGGCGGGCAAGATCAAGGCGTCGAACATGGCGGACCTGATGCGCTACGCGACCTCGTTCGACATGACGAAGGGTGCGAAGGAGATTGCGGCGCGGATTGCGGCTCCTGCTGCGCCCGCTGCTGCTCCGGCCGCCGCTGCGCCTGCTGCTGCCACGACGAGCGCGAGTTCGGTGACGGATGAGGTGTTTTCGCGGATGGCGGAGGCCTTCCTGCCGGAGAAGGGCGCTGGCTGGACGGCCAACCTGCTCTTCGACATCAAGGGGATTGGCGAATACTCGGTGGAGATTGCCGGTGGTTCCGTGAAGACCGCGAAGGGCAAGGTGGGTACGCCGACCTGTGTCATCAACTTTGCGACGGGTGACACCTTCATCGATATCGTGATGGGGAAGGAGAAGGCAGAGAAGGCCTTCATGGCGGGCAAGATCAAGGCGTCGAACATGGGCGACCTGATGCGCTACGCGACCTCGTTCGACATGACGAAGGGTGCGAAGGAGATTGCGGCACGGATTGCGGCTCCGGCTGCTGCGCCCGCTGCGGCTCCGGCTGCTGCACCTGTGGCTCCCCGCTCGCCCGTCGGCCTGCGCTACCGCGAGCCCGCGGAGTTTGCCCGTGCCGCAGACATCGAGGCCTATGCCAAGGCCACGCGCGACAGCAACCCGCGCTACGCGGAGGGTGCCGAGCAGATTGCGCCGCCGCTCTTTGCGGTCCGCGCGGTGCACAAGATGGCGCAGGGCGCGGTCATGGACCGCAGCCTCGACCTCGACCTGGGCCGGCTCGTGCATGGCGAGCAGGAGATGACCTTCCACCAGGTGCTCCGTCCGTGGGACCTGATGACGCCGCGCGGCCAGCTTCTGAAGGTGGAGGAGAAGGCCTCGGGCAAGGTCATCGATCTGGGGCAGACCATCTTTGTCGACGGCGCTCCTGCGGTGGAGATTGTGAGCCGCTACTTCATCCGCGGCAGCAAGTCGGGTGGCAGCAGCGAGCCGGTGGCAGAGCCGGAGCGCGGCACGCCGCTCTTCACGGCGACGGCCACGCTCGAGCCCGGGCAGACGGTGGACTACGCCGCCGCCTCGCGCGACGACAACCCCATCCACACCGACGAGAGCATCGCCATGGCGGTGGGGTTCCCATCGGTCATCGGCCACGGCCTGCTGACCATGGCCTTTGTGCAGCGGGGGGTCATCGACAACCTGCTTGCGGGCGAGGCTGCCAACCTCAAGCGGCTCAAGGTGCGCTTCTCCAAGCCAATGCTGCCGGGCGACGAGATCACCACCCGTGGCTGGCTCAAGAGTGAGGCGAATGGTCGCCGCATCATCGAGATTGAGTCGGTGAACCAGCGTGGCGAGAAGGTCATCACGAATGGCGAGGCCGAGCTGGCCTAGGTCGGTTCGCAAGCGCGCGAAGGCGAGGGTCGGGCGTCCGGCCCTCGCCTCGTTTTTGGCTCAGGCGAAGCGGCTCAGGCCGTCCAGTCGTGGGGCTGAAGGGCGGCCACCATGCGGGCCTCGTCGGAGCCGGGCGCGGGGTGGTGGTCGTAGGCCCAGGAGGCGTTGGCGGGCATCGACATGAGGATGGACTCGATGCGGCCGCCCGTGCGGAGGCCGAACTGGGTGCCGCGGTCGTTGACCAGGTTGAACTCCACGTAGCGGCCTCGTCGGAGGAGCTGCCACTGGCGGTGGTGGGGCTCGAAGGGGGTGTTATCGCGGCGACGGGCGATGGGGAGGTAGGCGGGGATGAAGGCCTGGCTGGCATCGCGGAGGAAGGCGAAGCTCTCCTCGGGCTGGGTCATCATGTGGTCGAAGAAGATGCCGCCGACGCCGCGCATTTCGCCGCGGTGGGGGATGGTGAAGTAGCGGTCGCACTCCTCCTTCATGGCGGTGTGGTTGGCGACGGTGTGGTGGGCGTCGCAGACCGCCTTGTGGGTCTGGTGGAAGTGGCGGGCGTCTTCTTCGAAGAGGTAGTTCGGGGTGAGGTCTGCACCGCCGCCAAACCAGCCCGTGCTGCCCCGCTCCATGCGCCGGTAGTTCATGTGCACGGTGGGCGCGAAGGGGTTGTGGGGGTGAAGGACGAGCGAGACGCCGACCGCGCGGAAGTGGTGGCCGTCGCCCGGCATGTGGGTGGGCGCGACGCTGCCGAAGCGGCCTTCGACGACCGAGAGGTTGACGCCGCCGCGCTCAAAGAAGCGGCCGTTCTCGATGACGCGGGTGCGACCCCAGCCGCGGAGGATGGGCGCGGCGGGGTTGCCGCTCTCTTCCTGCTCCTCGCGCTGCCAGTCGTCGTGCCGGAAGGTGGCGCCGCCTTCGAGCTCCTCCACCGCAGCGAGGATGCTCTCCTGCAGGGCGATCATGTGGTCGGTGGCGCGGTCGAAGAGCGAGGGCGAGGTCATGGCGGAGGGCTCCCTTGCGGTGGTCGAGCGGGCGTTAGCAGCGGCTGTGACGCGGCGCACCTTTCCAACCGCGCAAGCCGCTCCTAGGAGAAGGCGGGCAACGGGAGGCACCGGTTGCAACGAGCGAGGTTAGAATGATGCGAGCGATCCCCTATCGAGTGCTGGCCCTGTTGCTTGTGACGGGTCTTGCGGGCTGCCAGAGCGAGCTCCCTGTGCGGAACACCGGCGGCCCTTCGGGCGGCTCTTCGGGCGGTGCAGATTCCGGCACATCGGACACGAGCAGCTCCGATACCGGCACCGCAGACACGGGCACCGCAGACACGGGCGTGGTCGACAGCTGGCCGGCCTCTTGGACGCGGCTCGAGGCCGACGCGCTCGCCGAGGTCAACGCGGCCCGCGCGCGGGGCGCCGATTGCGGTTCGGAGGGTGTCTTCGGGCCAGCGCCGGCGCTCAGTCTCAACCCCATCCTCGTTGGCACCGCGCGGGCCTTGAGCAAAGACATGGGCAACCGGAACTTCTTCGACCACACCGACCCCGACGGCCTCGACCCCTTCCAACGCATGGAGGCCGCCGGCTACAACGGTGGCGCGATGGGCGAAAACATCGCTGTCGGCTATGCGACGGGCGCAGAGGTCGTCGCCGGTTGGCTCTCGAGCGACGGCCACTGCCGCAACATCATGGACCTCGACTTCGGCGTCATCGGCATCGGCTATGCGCGCGTGCCGGGCTCCGACTACACGCACTACTGGACGCAGAACTTCGGCGACCGTTAGCCGATGCGCTCTTCGGCCGGCGCGGTCCGCTGCGCGGCCGGCGCGAACCCGTGCCGCGCCATGAAGGCCGCCATCCGCTCATCGACCTCGTCAGGCGTGAGACCGCAGGCTGCGAGGCTGTAGTCGTGGCTGCTCGCAAAGCGTGCCTGCCGGCTGTCGGCCGCGCTGAGTGCCTCGCCAAACGCAGCCGTCATCTCCCAGCCGAAGTGGGCGTAGATGGCCGCCACCGCCTCGCTCGGCTTGGCGACGAGCCGCTGGTAGTCGAGCACGAAGCGGCGCTCCTCCGGGAGGCGCGCGATGAAGGCCTCGTAGGTGTTGCTGTAGTCCATGAGGAGGTCTGCCCAAGCGCGGGTCGCGCCGGGGTTGTAGGCGAGGTCTGGTGAGTGGAGCCGCCAAGGGCGCGAGAACATGCTGACACCCGAGGCGACCGTCTCGTGCGGGTCGCGGACCAGGTAGATGAAGCGGGCGTCGGGGAAGGCCTCGTCCACCGTCTCGATGCGGCCCGCGAGGAGCACATTCTTGAGGAGCAGGGTGCGGCGCTGCGGGTCGAGCGAGGCCTGCTTGCCCATGTAGCGCTTGAGGAAGGCGATGAGCGTGGCGCGGACGGGGGCTGGCATGAGGTCGATGTAGCGCAGGTGGCGGAGCTCTTCGGTGAAGGGAAAGGCGAGCCACATGGCCGGCGTGAGCATGGGGAAGCACCAGAGGCACTCGTCTTCTTCGGGGCGCATGAGGCCGGTGGCGTGGATGCCGTCCCAGCCTGCGAAGGCGGCCCGCTCGATGGCGCCGACGAGGCGTGCAACGGGGCTGCCGATGAGGCGGTCGAGCGCGGCGAGGGCGTCGTAGATCTTCCGGCTGCTGACCGCCGGGAACATGCTGTCGAACATGGTGAGGAAGCGGAAGCGGGCCCGGTCTTGCGCCATCAGTCCGTGGAGGAAGGTGGTGCCGCTGCGGGGCACTGCGACGACGATGACGGGTGCCGGCGTGGGGGTGGCTGCGGCCTTCGGGAAGAAGAGCGCATCGAGGGCGTCAAAGAGCCAGTTCTGCGTGATGACGAAGAGGTAGTAGCCCACCAGCAGCGAAATGCCGACGAGCCGTCGCAGTCCAAACCAGCGGCGCGAGAAGAGGGCGCGCAGGATGATGCGGAGGGTGGGGAGATGGGGGAACAGGCGGGTCTCCGGTGCAGGCGTTCGACTCTTCGCGGGGAGTGCGCGGCTGTGTCAACCGAAGAGGCGCGGCCCATGGCGCAGGAAGGTTGCACGACAGCCTGCAAGTCACCACGATGCGGGTAGTACGCAGAGGAGAGGACGCCGTGTCGAAGTCGCTGATCGAGGAGCTGTTGGCCAAGGGTGTCGAGATCCCGTCGCCGAGTTCGGTGGTGGTCGAAGACCTGGATGTGTCGCGCATCGAGGCGGGCGTGGTGCTCTATCCCGGCTGCGTCGTCCGCGGCTCCGAGACGCTCCTGCGGGCCGGCACCAGGCTCGGCCGCGCCGGCGGCGGCTTCTTCGAGAATGTGCGCTGCGGCGAGCGGTGCGACCTCTACGGCGGCTACTTCGAGGATGCGGTCTTCCTCGCCGAAGTGACCATGCGCGGCCATGCCGAGGTGCGGGGCGGGACGCTGCTCGAGGAGGGGTGCGAGGCGGCCCATCATGTGGGCTACAAGATGACGGTCTGCCTGCCCTATGTGGTGGCAGGAAGCCTCATCAACTTCTGCGACGCGCTGGTCTCCGGCGGCACGAGCCGGAGCGACCACAGCGAGATTGGCAGCACGCTGGCGCTCTACAATTTCACGCCCTGGGGCGACAAGTATGCGAGCCTTTTCGGCGGCGTTGCGCGGGGCGTCTTCCTGCGCGAGCGGCCCATCTTCGTCGGCGGCCAGACCCAGGTGGTGAGCCCCGTGCGGGTGGGCTTTGGCGCCGTGCTGACGGCCGGCTCTGCGGTGCGCCGCGATGTGCCGGAGGAGCGGCTCTACGGCGAGGCCACGACCGTCATCGACGAGCCCTTCGATGCCGTCCGCTACGGCGCGCTGCTGCCCAAGTTCGAGGCGACGCGCGACTTCACCGGCAACCTCTGGGCGCTCATCGCCTGGTATGAGCGGGTGCGGATCCCGACCGCCAAGGATGCGCTGGAGCGTGCCCTCTACGAGGCCGCGCTGCAGCAGCTCCGCGCCGGCGTCACGGAGCGGGTGAAGCGGCTTGGCAAGGTGGCCTCCAAGCTCGAGGCCTCTCGTCTGTCGCACGAGGCTGCGGCGGCTGCCGGTGGCGAGGCTGCTGCCCGTCACGCCAAGCGTGCTACGGAACATGCGGCGGTGCAGGCGGCCTGGCCGTCCTGGGAGGCAGCGATGAAGCAGCCCGCGATGCCGCCGCTCGAGGCGCTCGATAATGTGGCGGCGAGCTATCTCGCTTGGCGCGGCGACACCGGCCGGCCGCTCGTCGACTTTGTGCGGAAAGGGGTCGCAGATGGCGAGCGGTTGGCCGCAGTCGATGCGCTCGTAGAGGTGGTGCAGGCGGTGTCTCAGTGAGGTCGCTTCTCTTTGCCCTGCTCGCCTTTTTCCCTGTCGTCACCAGCGCCGAAGAGGCCGCGCCCTTGAAGGAACTCGCCATCCTGCCCCGCCAGATCGCGGCGCCGCAGGTCACGGGTTCGCTCGCACAGCTCTCGCTCACGCTCGACGGCCAGGCCACGGAGAGCGCTTGGGCCAACGCGATGCCGCTCACGGGCTTCTCGCCCTTCTCGCCGGACGACGAGGGCGAGGCCGGCTTTGGTGTCACGGGCCGAGTCATCCGCACCGGCGACGCGCTCTGGTTCACCGTCGATGTCGCCATCCCCGAATCGCAGCTCAATCGGGGGCTCGGTCCGCGCGACGGCTTTCCAAGCGGCGACTATGTGGAGCTCCAGCTCGACCCCTTCGCGACAGGGCTGCGCGCCTACTCCTTCATCGTGAACGCCTCGGGCCAGCTCCGCGATGCAACCGTCAACGACGTGGCCTCCGCCGACCCTTCGTGGGACTCGCTCTTCGATGCCGCTGTGACCGTCTACCCAGACCACTGGACCGTGGAGGCGAAGATCCCCTTCTCGTCGTTGCCGCATCCCTCGGACGGCACCGCGTGGCGCATGAACCTCTTCGCCACGAGCTGGCACCTGCAGCAGACGGTGGTCTGGAGCCGCATCCAGCGCGACCTACCGAACCGGCTCTCGCAGGCCGGCAGGCTCGGCGGCATGGAGGGGCTGATGACCTCCGGTGGCCTCTCGCTCTTCCCCGCCGTCACGCTCGACGCCTCGAACGAGAATGGCGACTTCTCGCTCGACGGCCTGGAGTTCAACCGCACCGGCTTGGAGGCCGATGCAGGCGCGCTGCGGCCGAGCCTGGGTGTGCTCTGGCAGCCCAAGCCGCAGAGCCGCGTCGAGGCGGTCTGGAACCCCGACTACTCGCAGGTCGAGGCCGACGCGGGGCAGCTCGCCGTCAACAACCGCTTCGCCCTCTTCCTCGAAGAGAAGCGCCCCTTCTTCCTCGAAGGCCAAGACCTCTTCACGCTGCCGACGCAGCTCATCTACACCCGCTCCATCGGCCGTCCGCTCTATGCTGTGAAGGGTCTTACGGAATGGGAATCGGGTCGCGCCGGAGTCATCGCTGCCTATGACGTCGAGACGGCGCGCCGCCGTGCCGATGGCGAGAGCCTCGTGTTGGCGGAGCGGAGCCAGTTCGATGCAGGCGAGCGCAACCTTGTGGGCCAGACGCTCACCTTCCGTCAGGCCGACCCAGATGAGGCGGACGACGAGAAGTCCTCCAACCTGGTCGCCGGCGTCGACGGCTCCTTCTACCTCCTCCCCCCACTCCGCCTGAAGAGCGACCTCTCGGCCAGCCACACCGAGCAGGGCAACTTGGCACCCGATGGCACGGCTGCCAACACCACGCTGAGCTGGGAGCAGAAGCGGTTCCGGCTCGCCACTCAGTGGCAGCGCATCGACGAGGACTTCCGCGCCGATGTCGGCTTCGTAAACCGGGCGGGCTACCAGATGGTGAAGGCCAAACTCGACGGCTACTACCGGAGCAGCGAGGGGCGGGTGAGCTACGTCAGCCCCGGTCTCTGGCAGCAGCAGTACTGGGACATGGAGGGCAACGAGGTGGAGAG
>CANMDT010000050.1 GCA_947496715.1 Myxococcales bacterium | reverse complement strand
TAGAGAACGGCCGAGATCAGCGTGCCGGCGTGACCGATACCGATCCAGAAGACGAAGTTGACGATGGCCCAGCCCCAAGCGACCGGGATGTTGAGACCCCAGATGCCGGTTCCCTGCCAGAACAGGTAGCCGATGGAGATGCCCAGATTGGCCAGGAGGAGGAGCCCGATGCCGAGGATGATATACCAGATCTTCGGAGCTGCGCTCTCGATGGGTCGGGCAACCGCCTCGGTGATGGCCGAAAAGGTCTGTTCGCCGAGGACGAGCGGTGCGCGCTCGTCCAGGGGATCAAAGTTGGAATTGTCCATGCCTGCGGATGCCATGGGTTAACCGAGCTCCGGGTTGGGATTGCTGATCTTGGCCAAGTAGGTGGTGCGGGGGCGCAGATTGAGCCACTCCAGCACTGCATAGTTCTGGTCCATCTTCTTGAGCACCGAGACCCGGCTGTCGGGGGCTGCGATGTTGCCGAAGGTAATGGCCTCCGCGGGGCAGGCCTGCGCGCAGGCCGAGGTGAAGGCACCCTCTTGGATCATGCCGTTACCATTCACCTTCGCATTGATGTGGGCAGCGCTGATGCGCTGCGTGCAGTAGGTGCACTTCTCCATGACGCCCCGGAAGCGGACCGTAACGTTGTTGTTCCGCTGCATGCGGAGCAGCTCGTTCGCCGTGTCCGCTTCTTTGTTGTAATTGAAGAAGTTGAAGCGGCGGACCTTCAGCGGGCAGTTGTTCGAGCAGTAGCGGGTACCGACGCAGCGGTTGTAGGCCATGTCGTTCGTGCCCTCGGGGCCGTGGACGGTGGCGGCGACCGGGCAGACCTGCTCGCAGGGTGCTGTCTCGCAGTGGGCGCAGCCCATGGGCTGCGTCATGAGCTTGGGCGAGTTCTCGTCGTCACCGACGAAGTAGCGGTCGAGACGGATCCAGTGCATCTCGCGGCCGTTGAGCACCCGCTCCTTGCCTACCACCGGGATGTTGTTCTCGGCCTGGCAGGCGATGGTGCAGACGTTGCAACCCGTGCAGGAGGTAAGGTCGATGACCATGCCCCACTGGTGCGGGTACTTCTCGTTGTTCTCGTACTTCATCGGAGGACCGGTGAACTCGCCGTCCGACTTGTCCCAGAGCGACTCGAGATCCTCGGGCTTCATCAGGTCCTGCGCCGCGATGAAGCGACTCGAGCTCCTCCGGCTCCATCAGGTCCTGCTCCGCGATGAGCTTGGGGTTCTTGGTGAACTCCTCGATCTCCGCGTGGCGGAGGATGGGGCGGTCGGCAGTCTCGCTGTCGCCGCGCATCGTGCTGTGGTCCTGCGTCAGAGCGAGCAGGTAGCTGCTGCCGCTCTTGGCCACGGTTGCGCCGGCAAGGAAGCCGGTCGTCATCGTGCTGCGGAGCGGGTGGGTGTTGAATCCGACCTTATCGGTGGCCACGCGGCCCCCGAAGGTACGGCCGTAACCCATGGGAACGAGGATGGTGAAGTCGGCGACGCCGGGCGTGACGAGCACCGCGATGGTGACCTCGCGGCCATCTACCGTCAGCTTGACGAGGTCCGATGACTCCTTGCCGGTGTCGTCACCCGAGCCGAAGCGGAGTCCGAGCTCGCGCGCCGTCTTGGGGCTGACCATCGCGGCGTTGTCCCAGGTCAGCTTGGTGACCGGATCGGGGAGCTCCTGCAGCCATGCGTTGTTGGCAAAGCGGCCGTCGTAGGTCTTGTTGTCGAGTGCGAAGACGGCCTCGAGCGCGGCCTTGGTCGGGGCCGGTGCGTTGGTCAGCTTGGCAACCTGCGCAGAGAGCGGCGCCCAGTCCCAGGTGGGGCTGACGGAGCCGGTCGGGGTGGCGAACTTGCCGCTGTGGAGCGAGCGGCGCCAGGCGGTATCGAAGTCGCCGGGGATGGCGGCCTTCCACTGGTCGCGCACCAGATCGTAGCCCGAGTCCGGCTTGCCGGCGATGCGGCCGATCAGCTCAATGTCCGACACCGAGTCGAAGAGGGGGGCAATGAGGGGCTGCTGGATGCCCAGCGTTCCGTCCCACGAGAGGAGGTCGCCCCAGCTCTCGAGAGCATGCGACATCGGGATGTGCCACGAGGCCGCCTTGGCGGTCTCGTCGGCGTGGTAGCCGAGGTGGATGCTCAGCGGGGCCTTGGCAAGCGCCTGGCCGAAGTTGAGCGCACCGGGCGCATCGTAGACCGGGTTGACGCCAACGAGGATGAGCGTCTTGACCTCGCCCTTGTTCAGGGCGTCGGCCAGCTTCTCGCTGTTCTGGGTCTGGACCATGCCCACATCGGGCTGGATCGAGAAGGTCTTCGTGAGGCCGTCGAGGGCCACGTTCATGAGGTGGGCAAGGCCATGCACCCAGGCGGGCTGGCGCTCGCCGACGATGATGAGCGACTTGCCACGCTTGGCAGCCAGATCCTTGGCGACCGCGTCGGCCCACGGTGGGCAAGGCCATGCACCCAGGCGGGCTGGCGCTCGCCGACGATGATGACTGCCTTTCCACGCTTGCCAGCGAGGTCCTTGGCCACTGCGTCGGCCCACTTGGTGAGCGTCTCGTCGGCCTGCAGTGCGGCACCGCCGAGCGCCTCAGCACCAGCGGGAAGGGTGACACCCGAGGCGGCAAGCTTGGAGGCGAGCAGACGGGCGAAGGTTCCCACCTGGCTGGCCGCGACCTGCAGGCGGTTGTCTGCGGTTGCGCCGGTGACCGTGAAGGCGGGCTCAATGGCGTAGAGGCGGTTGATCTCGCCTGCCTTGGCAGCTTCGGGCTTGCGGCGGCCGGCGAACTGGCGGGTCAAACGGACTGCGTCGACGCCTGTGCCCATGAAGTCGGCATCGAGGCTGACCACCACGTCGGCGACCGAGAGGTCGTAGACGGGGTGGGAGCTGGCAACACCGACAAGCGCCATGCCCTCGCGGGTGTTGGCTTGGTCGGCGTTATCGTGGGTGTAGATCTGAGCGGCCGCATAGCGCTTGGCGATGCTGGCGAGCAGCGCCCGGTTGGAGGGCGAGGGCTTGCTGTCGATGACAATCGCAAGACC
Organism: Myxococcales bacterium; assembly: GCA_947496715.1. Lineage (GTDB taxonomy): Bacteria > Myxococcota_A > Bradymonadia > REDH01 > REDH01 > CAIWGR01. The sequence continues at coordinate 18,592 of CANMDT010000050.1, read as the reverse complement.
TTGGCCGGCATCCTTGTGACCGACCAGCGCCGCGTCGACGGCCGCGAGAGCCTCCTCGAGGGTCGACTCTGCGCCGGCCTTGAGGGCGGTGCGGCTGCGGTCGGGATCGTAGAGATCGAGCACCGTCGCCTGCGCGAACACATTGGTGCCACCGCCGCTGGAAGGATGCTCCTTGTTGCCCTCAACCTTGGAGGGGCGGCCGTCCTGGCTCTTCACGAGCAGGCCAAGCGCTACGCCACCTACATAGAGGTTGGTTGCGAAGAAGCGGGCCTCACCGTCGGCCTGATCCTCGGGTCGGCGCGAGTAGGGGAGGATGTGCTCCACCTCTTTGCGAACGCAGCCCGTGAGTCCGCCCGCGAGAGCGGTGGAGGCACCCATAATGGCCAGGAACTGACGACGGGAGACGCCATCGAGCTCGAGGTTCTCTGCGCCCTCCGGGAACTCCCGCACCGATCCTTGATCGGGGTTGGTGCGGCTGGAAAGACTACGCCACTGGGGCTGACCGTTTTTGACGCTTCCCTTGGTCATCGGTGACATCCGGAGCAATGTTCAGGCGGGTGAAGATCCTTGACCTTGCGAAGGCGCTTGGGATCTTCATCTGCCCGATAGTTGGCGGTCGTGGAGTCCCACGCCATGTTGGTAATCTCAGATGCGGGCCGAAGGTTGGCCTCGGGCGCGCGGTGGCACTCAAGGCACCAGCCCATGCTAAGCGGCTTGGCCTGCGCCACCACCGGCATCTGGTCGATGCGGCCGTGGCAGGAGGAGCAGCCAACTCCGGCAGACAGATGCACGCTGTGGTTGAAGTAGGCGTAGTCAGGGAGCATGTGCACCCGAACCCACTTCACCGGCACATCGTTCTTGGCGCTCTCACGGATGCGCGCCAGCTTGGCGCTCTCCGGAAGCACATTGGCATGACAGTTCATGCAGGTGGAGGTCGGAGGAACCGCCGCCATGGCGGCCTTCTCGACCGTGTTGTGGCAGTATCGGCAGTCCATGCCCATCTCGCCCGCGTGCAGCTTGTGGCTGAACGGTACGGGCTGCTCGGGCCGGTAACCAACATCTGTGAACTTGGGCGAACCCCAATACCACAGCGCGCCGCCAAGCGACGCCACCAAGAGGGGGACCACCGCTGCGATTGCAAGCGGGAGCCGATTCGACCAACGGGGAAAAATCTGTGCCACGGAGACTACCCTCGATTGTGACCAGTGCGGGAGTGACCCGCCTACAGCTACCTCTGAACAGATAAACTGAATGAACCTTCATTCAGCCGACTTCCTACAACTTCTCGCTCTTCTCGCTTCGGGCTCCGGCCACTTGGCGCCGCTCCAGACTCACGCTGCCTCCGAGCATCCCCTTGTCCGCGCAACGCGGTGGGGTGCGAAGGCAATTTCGCGTGGGGCGCGTGTAGCAATCAGGCTTCCGCCATGCAACATATCTTTGCCACTTTTGTCGCTGTGCGGCAGTTTGCTCAGTCCCGCGTCAACGCCCGAATCCTCCACACCCAGCCCCGAATGGGCCGTCATACTTCTCCCCAAAAACATGGCGCGCCCGATGGTAGGCCTCGTCTCCCGCAAGTTCGCCCGTGAGCGCATAAAGGCCCCGAAGGCGCCCCTCCTGATCTACAAGTAGGATCTTGCCCGCCAGACGGACGAAGTCGCCGTCGGCGCTCCCCTCCGGCGCCTGAGCAACTGCCGCTGCGCTCGCCGCCACAGCGAGCAGGTCGCCATGCGCCACCACCGCCCGCTGGAGGTCTGCATCTGCGATGGCTTCCGCCCCCGCCGCACTGCCGGCGCTCATCACCACGACCGGAACGGGTACCTTGGTGTGGAACAGACCCTGCGCCACCCGTACTGTCACAGGGTCGGGCTGCTGGCACTTCGCACCATCGGCGCAGTCGGCCGGAACAAGCTGCAGCAGGTAGGCCCGCCCCGCGAGCGACTCGCTCGAGAGCGGCTCCCCCGCCGCGCTGCTCCAGGGCGCGAGCGGCCCCAGCACCGGCGGCGGCTCGGGGACCCGACGCATGCAGTCGCGCGTGAGCGTCATGAGCAGCGCTATGGCCAGAAAGGCCGAGGCATAGGGGTAGCGCCCGAAGGGGCCCATCTTGCTTCGTGCATAGAGCGCGAAGTCTGTGAGCGGATCGTCGCTAGGCGCCGGCTTCGGCTGCTCCGGCGCTGGCTGCTCGCTCACCGCGGCACCCAGGCGTCGAGGATGAGCGCCAGCGTGAGCGCCGGCAGGTAGATGAGCGAGGCGAGGAAGAAGCGGCGCGCCCAAGCGTTGGTCGGGTGGGGCTCAAAGCCCCGCATGCTCAACACAAAGAAGGCTCCGCCGGCCACCGAGGCGACCACGAAGTAGAAGAAGCCGGCCACATGCATCGGCACCAGCAGCAGGCTGATCGGTACCAGCAGCAGCGACGACACGAGCGCCTGCACCTTGGTCGTCTCTTCGCCCATGACGACGGGGACGATCACGATGCCCGCAGCCTGGTAGTCGTCACGCCGGTAGAGCGAGATCGCCAAGAAGTGGGGGATCTGCCAGAGAAAGAGGATGGCGAAGAGCACCACGCCCGGGGCCCCGATGGCGCCCGCTGCTGCGGCCCAACCGATCAGTGGCGGCATCGCTCCCGGGATCGCACCGATCGGCAGCGACCAAGAGGTGACCCGCTTCAGCGGTGTGTAGACCAATACGTAGGAGAACATGGAGGCGAAGGCGAGCCAGGCCGACAGCGCGTTGACCTGCGTGGCGAAGAGCCAAATCGAGGCGACGCCGGTTATCGTCGCGAAGGCGCACGCGGTTGCAGGATGCATGCGGCCGGCAGGAAGAGGCCGGTTGCGGGTGCGCTCCATGAACTTGTCGCTCTCCCGCTCCCAGATCATGTTCCAGGCGTTGGAGGAGGCGACAACGAGGCTCAGGCCGAGGAAGGTCCAGAGCCAGGTCGCCAGCGGCGCGGTTCCAGGGGCGAGCCAGAGACCGCCCGAGGCCTCCACCAGACACATGATGACAATGCCTGGTTTGGAGAGGGCGATGAGGTCGCGCAGCGACTGTTGCAAGGCGTTCACGGGGGAATCCGGCAGTGGCCGGCGCGGTCATGTGGGGCAGAGTCGCCTCTCATGCAAGCGCGGCCGCGATCCGTCAGTCTAGCTCGCGGTCGATCAGCATCCCGGGCGACCCGACCACCGTCGCGTCAACCACATGGGCCAAACGGCCGAAGGTGGAGAAGTTGGCGTCGCCGTCGAGGTTTCCGAAGGCGTAGGCGGTGAAGTTCGAGGCATTGTTCTGCCCATCGCTCCGGTACTGATAGGCGAAGTAGTGGGGATCTTCGATGGCAAAATTGAGCGCGACCCAGCTTGGCTGTGCGTCCCAGATTACGATACTTGTCTCCACCTTCTGCGGTCCGAGCGTCGCCGGGCTCGGCATTGGCCCTACCGAGCCGGGGAACTGGTTCGGGATGGGTGCGCCCGTCGGACCGTACCGGTCTGTGAGGTAGTAGGCGACCGAGCCATCGAATAGCTTGCGCACACTCATGGTGGCCTCGGTCGTCTTGGCCCGCATGATAAATTTGAGGAAGTTCGGGATGGCGACCGATGCCATCACGCCGAGGATCGCGATGACGATCATCAACTCGATGAGGGTGAAGCCTCGGCTGGGGGGCGCCTGTTCCATAAAGGTGGGCCTATGCAATTTCGTCATCGATTGCACGAAATTTTGGGCTGCCCGCCGCTGCGTCGGGCGGCGCGTTGTAGCAGGCCGCCAGCCAGACGAGGGAGAGCCAGACAAAGTTGGCGGTCGCAAGATGCACGATCTGCATCCAGGCCGGCGCGCTGAGTCCGATGTTTGCGACGCCGAGCGTGGTCTGGAGGAGGATTCCGGCGATGAGTAGCCGGCCCGCGCTCCGAACGGGTGCCGGTGCTGCCGCCGCCGCCACCCCCACGAGCAGGATCCAGAGGGAGCCGACCACCGCCACCAACGGGTGAATCAGCCGCACCCGCTCGAGGAAGTGGGCCGACTCCGCGGAAGGGGCGAGGTGCTCGACCGAGGCGCCGAAGACAATGGGAAAGAGGGTGTCGCCAAGCGCGGTGACGGCGCCCATCGCACAGATGAGCATGTAGAGCAGGGCGGCGAGCTGGGTCTTGCGGTAGGCGCTCCGGTCGGCAGCCTCTGCGGGCGCAGGCTCCAATGCGAGACCGACCATCGCGGTGCTGGCGACCAGCATCAGGGTGTTGACGAGGTGGATAGCGACCACCAGCACGCGGACCTTCGAGGTGTCTTCCGCGACGAGTCCGAACTTGACGAGGACGGCGCCGAGCAGCGCCTCGAGGATGAGGAAGAGGCCGGCGCGGACAGCCCAAGTGCGCGCCCGATGGCCGCTGGGCGTGAGGCGAAACACGGCTACCGCGAGGCCCAGAATGAAGAGGCCGTCGAGACCGCTCGTGAGGCGGTGGGTGAACTCGATGATGGTCTTGATGTTCGGCGCGCGCGGGATGACCTCGCCATGGCAGGAGGGCCAGTGTTCGCCGCATCCTGCGCCGGATCCTGTGACCCGTACCCAGGCGCCGAAGAGGATGACGCCGATGGTGTAGAGGGTGACCAGGGCTGCGAACTTCCGGAGTCCCGAGAAGCGTTCGCCGGACTGGGTCACGGCATCACCGACTTGCCCTGATGCGCACCCCGCCCCTTGTCGACGCAGGCCTCGGCGATGGCCTTGTAGGCCTTGCTGCAGGAGTTGGCGCTTACCTCGCGGCGGACACCGCGCGCCAGACACTCCTGCTGTCCGAAGCGGGCGATTGTCTCGATCTTCGTCAGCTGCCCGCAGTAGGTTGTCAGTTCGAGCGGCTGAAGACACTCCTCCATGACCCGTGTCGTGTAGACATCGCAGAGGTTCTTGATGCCGTGGCAGGAGGCGGTCCAGGCCATGGCCTGATCAACGCAGCGCTCGGGGGTCATTCCGGGCTGACGCCAAGAGGGCGTGGCTTCCGGGTGCTCAAGCGTGGTCCGGATGTAGCTCCGGAACTCGGAGTAACGGGCATAGAGCACAGTGCCGAGGATGAGCGATGCTACCGCCACGCCGATAGCGACCCACTTGAGTGAGTTGTCTGGCTCGACGGCGGGTGCGGGTGTGCTCATGGCGTCGTCCTGCTCCGACTAGTTGGTGGTGAGGGTGTAGGTACCCCTCGCGCCCGCAGCGTAGGTCGTCGCGATGAGGTAGTAGGTGCCGGTCGTGGTCGCGGAATAGGTGATCATCGAGTCGGTGGCGGTCGCCGCACCGTCGTCGTCCGAGGAGACCTCGCCGCAGGTCCGGCCGTCGTAGAGGTAAAGGTAGGTGTCGAGGGCGGTGCCAGTGGCGGTCATCGTGATGCTGTAGGTGCGGCCGGCCGTGAGCGACATGGCGTAGACCTTGTAGAAGCTTCCCCCGCGGGGGCCGTCGGTGGGCTCGCCGCCCGTGAAGCTGTCGTTACGGGTCGCGGGGGTGCGGAGCGTCGTGGCGCTGAGGGGGTCGCAGAGGTCAGCCGCAGTGTTGCTACAGCCGCTGTAGTCGGTGCTGCAGTCGGAGAAGCAGGAGAGGGAACCGCTCACAAAGCCCTGCGCGAAGCAGGAGTCGCCGCCGAACTCGAAACCGTCGCACGTTTCGGTACCGTTGACGACGCTGTCGCCGCAGACCGCGTCGGCCGTGCAGCCCGACGCGTCGTAGTTGAGGCAGTCGCTGGTGCAGCGGACCGTTCCTGCGGTCGCGCCGAAGTCGAAGCAGTCGATGCCATTCACATTGGAGCCGTCGCAGGTCTCGCCCGACTCGATGATGCCGTTGCCGCAGACCGGTCCATCGGCAACGCACGAGGAGACGTTGAAGGTGCAGCCGCTGCAGCGGAGGGTGCCGGAGCTGTAGCCGAGCGAGGCACAGCTCTCGCCGGCGAGGTTGTTGCCCTCGCACTGTTCGCCACCGGCGATGACGCCGTCGCCGCAGACATTGGGGGTGGTCTCCGTGCAGCTGCTGTAGTCGAGGCCGCAACCGGCGTTGCAGGAGAGGGTGCCGCCTGTGTAGCCGAAGTCGGTGCAGTCGCTGCCCTGGAGGTTGTTGCCGTCGCAGGCCTCGCCGATGTCGACGACTCCGTTGCCGCAGCTCTCCGTGTTGTTGGAGCAGCCACGGGTGTCGATGGTGCAGTCACCGCCGCAGAAGGCGAAGCCGCCGGTGAAGCCGAGGTCGGTGCAGGCAGGGTCCGCCCCGTCGCACTCTTCACCGGCATCGACGACGCCATCGCCGCAGGTCGAGACGGGTTCGGCGCACTCAGTGGCGCAGCTGTTTTCCTGGCAGGCCTGCAGCGCCTGCGACGCGGTCTGGCAGGCTGGGGGCGTGGTCGTGACGCATCCGATGGCGCAGTCGACCGCAAGCGAGCTCGGGTCTGCGGTGTCGCACGGGCAGGCCAAGAGGCAGTTGTAGAGCGGTTCGCAGACGCCGCCGATCGTGGTGGGGAAGCCGGCGCCGTAGGCTGCAGAGACCTCGGTGGCGCAGGCGTCGCTGGTGCAGGAGAAACAGACGTCGCCGCCGCTGGGCCCAGAGGTGATCTCGTCGTGACAGTCGACGGGGGTGGTGTCTGTGCCGCCGTCCGAGCTGCCCGTATCCGTTGTGGTTCCCGTATCTGTCACGGTGCCACCACCGCCACCACCACCTCCGCTGCCGCCTCGGCCGCGCGTAGCAGTGTCTGTGCCGCAGGCGGTTGCGATGGCCGTTACGGCGAGGAGCGCAAGGGAGAGGCGAAGAGCTGCGGAGCGCATGTGGAACTCACGGTCGAGGTGGAAAGGCAATGCCATGAACCTTCCGCGCGGCAGTTACTCACCTCTCCAAGTGGGCGCAAGGAAGGGACTTCGTTCCGTCAGGCGGTGGCTTCGAACCGGCGGCCGAGCCAATTGCAGAGATCTCGGAGGGCCTCTCGATCGACAGAGGTAAAGGCGGCGGGCAGATCGGAGTCCACATCGAGCACCGCAAGGAGCCGGCCGCTGGGGCCGATGACGGGGACGACGATCTCGGAGATGGTCGAGCTGGAGCAGGCGATGTGGTCGGGCGCATCGTGGACGTCGTCCCAGTGCTGGATCTGACGCGTGCGGGCCGCGGCGCCACAGACACCGCGCGCGAAGTCGATGCGGAGACAGCCGTGGCCACCCTGGTAGGGGCCGACGATGAGGAGGCTGTCGGAGACGGCGCGGTAGAAGCCGGTCCAATGGAAAGCCTCAAAGGCGTTGTGGAGCTCGCAGGCGACGGTGGCCATGGCAGCCGTCCAGTCTGTCTCCTCCTCGAGCGTGGCCTGGATGGCTGAGATCACCTCCATGTACTGTTTCACCCGCTCTTGGGTGGTCGCGGTGGGCGGCAGAGGCTGAATCATGGTGTCTCCTGCAGCAGCGGGCGGAGCAGCTCGGCCAGGGAGGCGCGGGTGATGATGCCGCGGTTGGCGTTGAGCGGGCTGGGGTGGAAGGAGTCGACGAGGCCGAAGGGGAGTCCGGGCAGCCTGTGCAACCGCCCGTTGCCGAACAGATGGGCTGTGCGCCGAAGACCCGGGCTCCGCATCGCTGCGTAGTCCAGGAGGGCGTCGTGGGCGATGTGGCCGAAAGCGACGATCCAGCGGAGGTTGGGGAGCGCGGCGAGGTCTGCCTGCAGCCAGTTTCCGCAGCCACGCCGCTCGTCGGGGGTGGGGGCGTTGAGCGGAGGCACGCACTTCACGGCGTTGGTGATGGCGGCGCCGCGGAGCCGGAGCTGCAGCCCGCCGACCTCCGGATCGGCGTGCGAGGAGAGGCCGAGGTCGTAGAGTGCGCCGTAGAGGAGGCGACCGGAGACATCGCCGCAGAAGGGGGTGCCGGTGCGGTTGGCGCCGTGGTAGCCGGGCGCCATGCCGAGCAGGAGGAGTCGTGCGTCGGGGTCTCCGAAGAGGGGGACGGGACGCGACCAGTAGCGGGCGCCGCGAAGCGCGTTGGGGCCCTTGACTGCATCTTCTGTGCGCCGGAAGGCTGTTAGACGTGCGCACTGTTCGCACCCAAGCAGCCCTGCATGGCAGAGCCGCGGCCCTTGCCAGAGGTCCGCAGACTGCTCCGCCGCAGCACCATCCGGCGGGAGTCCGCCGGAGCGGTCGTCAGGGGTCGATTGCGTCATCGGCGGCGTTGGGGTCCCAGAGCTCTTCCGGGCTCCCCGCGAGGTGGTTTGCCCAGCGGCACCAGACGAAGAAGGCGTCGCTGAGACGGTTTACGTAGGCGATGCAGAGGGGGTCGACCTCCTCATGCTCCGCGAGCTGGCAGAGGAGCCGCTCGACGCGACGGCAGACCGTGCGGCAGAGGTGAAGGTCGGTGTTGAGGCGGGAGCCGCCTGGCAGGACAAAGCTGCGGAGGGGTTCGAGGTGTCCGTTGCATCGGTCCATCTCGGCCTCGAGCATGTCGACATCGGACTGGCGCACGCGCGGCTGGCGCGGGTGAACATCCTCGGGCAGCGTGGCGAGGATGGAGCCGAGGTTGAAGAGGCTGTGCTGCACGCGGCGGAGGACCCGGGCGAGGCGCACGAACTCAGGGCCGTCGGCCTGGCGCTCGAGGGCAGTGAACCTCGCGGCGCCAACGAAGGCGTTGAGCTCGTCGACCTCACCGTAGCTGGCAATGCGGGCGCTTGCCTTGGGAACCACCTGCCCACCGACGAGCGAGGTGGTGCCCTTGTCACCCTTGCGGGTGTAGACGCGGTTGATGGCGATGCGCTGCGGCGCGTCGAATTCCTCGGACATGCTCAACTCCGGCTCGGGGCCGCGATCATGGCGGCATTGTCGTCAGATGATTCGAGCGGGCTCAGGATTCGCGGCAGAGGACAAAGTAGGCGAAGGTCACTTCTTTCTCTTCTTTCCAGGCGTGGCCGATGGAGACATGGCTGGAGACCCGGCGCATGAAGTCGCGGGTGTGTCGGTAGACGAGGTACTGCAGGCCGGAGGAGTTGGAGACGACCTTGGGCCAGCCGTCCGGGACGGGGCCGTCGGGGATCTGGAAGTAGTCGACGACGATGGCGCCGCGCTCCGTCCACGCCTCGTTCCCGGCGGTTGGGACGGTGACGAAGCAGCCGGGCCCGATGAGGGGGCGTGTGGCGCCCTCGTTGTAGCCGAAGAGGCGCTGGCTGCCGTCGACGGGGCGAGCGAAGCGCTTCTGGAAGCGGGTGAAGACCGGCAGGGTGTTGCGGCCCTGGTGGATGACCTCGGTGCGGTCGGCGGTGGAGGCCGGCACGAAGTGGTCGAGGGTGAGGGGGGCGGCCGCTGCAGCGAACGTCCAGAGCTTGGACTGCTCGGCGCTTCCGAGAGCCATGGTCTCGTTGAGCCGGCCATCGGCGGGGAGCTGGTCGAGATAGTCGGCGATCTTGTGGATGGACTCGCCGGCGGAGATGAGAGCTGAGAGCGACATGATCGGGCCTCGTTGGTGGGTAACGGGAGCGGCCGCTACCATGTTCTGCGATCTCTTCACAAGCGCAGGAGAGTTTGCTAGAGGGTGCCCCCCATTTTGAAACGAGCCGTCCGCGTGGCGGGATCAGAGGAGTCGAAGTCATGGCAACAAAGCGCCCAGCAAAGTTGGCAATCGGTAAGAAGGTTCAGGTCACCAAGCTCGATCCTATCTCCGGCAAGCCGATGACCCCCGTGAAGATGATTCGTCGCTCCGGTTCTTCGGGCATGCACTGGGTTGTGCTCGAGGAGTTCGACGGTACCGACAAGGCCATCGAGCGCGCGCTCCCGATCCGCTAAACCCCGCCTGAGGGCGCGTTAGAAGCAGTTGCCTCCATTCCCATCGTCGGAATCGGAGGCAGCGTCGTTTTTGGCCTCTGCTCGGATCAGAAGTTGCCGAGAATCAGCAGGCAGCCGATCGACATGAGGCCGACCGCCACCCACTTCCGCGCGGTGAGCGGTTCGCCGAAGGCGATGCGGCCGACGACCTGGGCTGCGGTCATGCCGATCGCCCGTTTGACGGTCTCGACCGTGCTGACGGGCGACATCACGAAGGCCGACATCTGGAAGCCGAGTGCGGTAGCGCCGGCGGCGATGGCTCCGGCGAAGGCGGGCTGGTGGTCCAAGACCGTACGGAGCTGGCCGAGCTGCCTGCGTCGGAACAGGACGACGAGCAGGACCAGGCCCACGCCGAGGCACTGCACCAGCGCATGAAGCGGGGGAGACGAGGCGGCCTGCGCTACCTTGTCGACCGCCGAGCTGAGCGAGAAGAGGAGGGCGACAACCAGCATGATGGGGACTCCCCTTTCGCTGCGGAGCCGACGGATGAGGCCGCCAGCCCCGTCGGTGGCGACGCCGGCGGCGTTGAGCGTGAGGGCTCCTAGGATGACGAGCGCTGCGCCTGCGGCCTGGTAGCGGGTAAGCGTCTCGTTCAGGGGCGGGAGCCAGGCGAGGAGCGCCGAGAAGGCGGGCGAGAAGCTGAGCATGGGGATGGTCAGCGACAGGGGCGAGAGGTTGACGGCGCGGAGGAAGAGGAGGTTGGCCGCGACATTGATGGCGATGGAGAGCAGGGCCGGCGCGAGATAGTCGCTGTCGACCGCCGGCACGCCATCGTTGGAGACAGTCCAGCCCAGCCAGATAGCGAAGACGGGGACCTGTCCGAGCATGAGCAGCACGACGAGCGCGACAGGCGGGATGCGGTCCGAGAGGTGTTTGCGGGCTGCATCGAAGGTTGCCCATCCGAGGGAGGCGATGAGCATGATGAGGATGGCGATCAAGGCGATGGAACCGGTGGCGAGAGACGGGAAGTTGCGGCGATATCGGTGCCGGTCCAGGGCTTGTGCAGGGTAAGGGCCGCCTCACGCAGGTGGCAGTCGGCGAGGTCGCAGAGGGAGCAGCTCGTGGGCCGACAGGGCTCGCTGTGGATCATGACATCGGTGCGGCTGCCGAAGACCTCGCAGAGGGCGACCTCGACCTGCTCGGTGCCATCATGGGCCTGTTCGATGGTCCAGAAGCGCGGAAAGACGAGGTGAAGGTCGATGTGTACGGTCTGGCCGAGGCGATGGACCTTGGTGTGGTGGGGGGTTGACCAGCCGGGCTTCCGGGTTCGCTCGAGCACCTTGGCAATCTCGTCGAGGAGGGCCGGGTTGGCCTCGTCCATGAGCCCGCCGATGGCGTCTCGGAGGAGCAGGAAGCCGTTGCGGACGACGACGAGGCCAAAGAGGCCGGCGATGATGGGGTCGAGGGGTGTCCAGCCGGTGAGTTTGACGACAATGAGGCCTGCGACGACGCCGACGGTGGTGATTGCATCGGCGCGGAGGTGTTCGCCACCGGAGATGATGGTGGGCGACTCGAGCCTCTTGCCACGGGTGACGCTGAGCGTCCCGAAGGCCCAGAGGAGGAGGGCGACGACAATCTCGATGGCGAGGCCGAGCGTGAGCTTGGCCTCGACGAGCTGGGAGGCATGGAAGGCGTTCTGCACCGAGATGACGGTGATGGTGACGCCTGCGATGAGGATAAGGGACCCCTCGATACCAGAGGAGAAGTACTCGACCTTGCCGTGGCCGTAGGGGTGGTCTTTGTCGCGCGGTTTGGCGGCGATCCAGAGCGCGTAGAGCGCGAGGGAGGCGGTGGCGATGTTGGCGACCGACTCGAGGGCGTCGGAGAAGATGGCCGCGCTTCGGGTCATCCACCAGGCGGCAATCTTGGCGGCGGTGAGCGCGAGGTTGAAGAGGAGGAGGTTGCGGCCCCAAGTCAGCGGAAGGCTTCCTTCGTCCACCGCACGTGCGGGGTGATTGCTGGGAGCGCTGGAGGTCATGGCGGGTCCGTCTGGGATTCGCAGGAAAGGGCAGCGTAGTGGCGCACGCGGGTTGTTCAAAGAGGAAGCGACTGCGCTCGTGCGGCGTGCTCTCTAGAACCTTGACGATGTTCTTGCAGGCACTAGCCTTGGGCGCCCGTGCGCTGTGCCCGATTGGGTGCGCTTCCGTGACCCTTCGCGATGGTTTGAAATGTCGCAACGATATGGCGTCGACGCCGAGACCGACCGTCAGGCCGAGCAGCTCTTTTCTCGCTACCTGAGCAACCCTGCGAGCCTTGAGCCCGCGTGGCTGGCCTTCTTCAAGGGGCTGAGCAACACCGACCTCAAGGCGCTTCAGGTGGCCGTGATGGCACACCGGAGCGGCGCCCGTACGGCGGTTTCTTCGGGGAGCGGCTCGCAGCAGGCGCCGTCTGCGCCTCCGGCGCTGCCGCGCGTCACACAGCAGACGGCGCTGCTCGGCGGGTCGAGCGATGCGAGCCTTGCCTGGCGCGTATCGCGGATGGTGGAGGCCTGGCGTTCGCGCGGCCACCGTGCTGCATCAATCGACCCGCTCACGGCCGCTGCGGCGCCGCCGTCCGAACTGCTGCCCGGCGCATTCGGGCTGACAGAGTCGGAGATGGACCGTGAGGTGGCGACCGAGATCGCGGGCCAGAGCAGTTCGACACCGCGCAAGGTGCTGCAGTTTCTGCGCGACACATACGGCGGGGGGATCGGCTACGAGTTGATGCAGGTGGAGCAGCCGGAGGCGCTTGCCTGGCTCATGGAGCAGGTGGAGGGCGGCCTCAGTCAGCCGACGCAGCGCGATCGTCACTGGATGCTGGAGCGGCTGACGGCCGCATCGGAGATGGAGAACTTTCTGCACAAGCAGTTCGTCGGCACCAAGCGGTTCTCGCTTGAGGGGCTCGACGCTGCCGTACCGCTGCTGAACCTCATCATCAACGAGGCGGGCGACGCAGGCGTGCAGGATGTGGTGATGGGCATGGCCCACCGCGGCCGCCTCAATGTGCTCATCAACATCATGGGCAAGAGCGCCTCGTCGCTCTTCCGCGCCTTCGCCGACCAGGACTCGGAGCACTACATCGGCCGCGGCGATGTGAAGTATCACCTCGGCTACACCAACGCGGTCACCTCGCCGAAGGGCAACAAGGTGGCCCTGAGCCTCTGCTTCAACCCGAGCCACCTCGAGTTCGTCGCGCCGGTAGTGGCGGGCCGCACCCGCTCTATCACCGACGGTCGCGGCGCGGGCGCCGGCCTGACCGCGCTGCCCATCAGCATCCACGGCGACGCAGCCTTCGTCGGCCAGGGCATCGTCATCGAGACGCTCAACCTCGCCGGGCTCGAAGGCTACCAGACCTCAGGCACCATCCGCTTGGTTCTCAACAACCAGGTGGGCTTCACCACCGCGCCGAGCGATTCACGGTCGACCCGTTACAGCACCGACGCGATGAAGTTCCTCGGCGCGCCCGTGTTGCATGTGAACGCCGAAGACCTCGACGCAGTGTGGTGTGCGGGCCGTCTGGCCGTGGCCTTCCGTCAGAAGTTCCAGCAGGACATCTGCATCGACCTGATCGGTTGGCGCCGGCACGGCCATAACGAGGCGGATGAGCCTCGCTTCACGCAGCCGGTGATGTACCAGAACATCGACGCTCGCCCCTCCATCCGCGACAAGTATGCGGCGGAGTTGCTGGCTTCGGGGCAGATCGACGCAGCGACGGAGGCGGCCATCCTCGGCGCGCGTCGCGAGGCGCTGATGAAGGAGTTGGAGGCCTCGCGCGGTCTGGCCGCCGCGGCCCACCACCACGAGAGCGAACTGCTCGGCGGCCCCGAGCGGCAGGCCGACGCGGTGACCACGGCGGTGCCGCTCGACAGGCTTACCTGGGTTGCGAACGAACTCTCTCGCACGCCCGAAGGCGTCACGCTCCACCCCAAGGCGGAGCGGCTGCTGCTGGGGCGTGCCAAGGCGATGGAGCCCGACGAGGCGCTCGACTGGGGAACGGTCGAGTCACTGGCCTACGGCACGCTGGTGTCGGAGGGGCGTCGGGTTCGGCTATCAGGCCAGGATGCCCGTCGCGGTACCTTCACCCATCGTCACGCCTACTTCACCGACACGCAGACAGGGAAGCGTTGGAGCCCCTACGATCGGCTTACGAGCCACGGCGGCCGTTTCGACGCCTGGGACAGCCCGCTGAGCGAGGCTGCGGTGATGGGCTTTGAGTATGGCTACGCGATGGAGCAGTCGGCTGCTCTGGTGATCTGGGAGGCGCAGTTCGGCGACTTCGTGAACGGAGCGCAGGTGATTGTGGACCAGTTCCTCGCGGCTGGCGAAGACAAGTGGGAGCTGCTGAACGGCATGGTCCTGCTGCTGCCGCACGGCTTTGAGGGTCAGGGCCCGGAGCACTCCTATGCCCGTCTGGGTCGCTTCCTGTCGCTCTGCGCTGAAGACAACATCCAGGTCTGCGACTGCACGACGCCGGCGCAGTTCTTCCACCTGCTGCGCCGCCAGGTGCTCCGCCGCTGGAAGAAGCCGCTGGTGGTGATGACGCCCAAGAGCCTCCTCCGTCACAAGTCGGCGGTGAGCACGCTGCGCGACCTTGCGTCGGGCAGCTTCCAGAAGGTCATTGGCGACGGAGGAACCGTGGCACCTGCGCAGGCGCGCAAGCTGCTGCTCGTCTCCGGGCGGCTCTACTACGATCTCGCGGAAGAGCGGGAGCGTCGTGGCGCCTACGATGTTCACATTGTGCGCATCGAGCAGCTCTACCCGCTCGATGGTTCTGTTCTTGCCGGCGTGCTGTCGCAGTATGGTGCAAGCACCGAGGTCTGCTGGGTGCAGGATGAGCCCTGGAACATGGGGGCTTGGTACTTTATCAAGGCCCGCTTCCACGGTCTGTTCGGCGACGGCTTCAAGCTTGGCTGCATCTCGCGCGCCGAAAGCGCGAGCCCGGCGACCGGCTCGATGGGTGCGCACAAGACGGAGAACCAGCGGCTCTTGGCGGCGGCCTTCGGCTAGTTGATGGCGTGCGGGAGCGCGAGGCTGAAGGGGGCGACACGGGCCATGAAGGAGGTGCCGTCATCGCGCACCATCTCGTAGCTCCCCTCCATCGCCCCGAAGGAGGTGGAGAGCGGGCAGCCGCTCACATACTCGAAGGTCTGGCCAGGGAGCAGGCGGGGGGTCTCGCCGATGACGCCAGGGCCCCGGACCTCCTCGCGGTCGCCATTGGCGTCTGTGATGATCCAGTGCCGGTGCACCAGCTTCGCGGGGACTGTCCCCTCGTTGAGGATGCGGATCTGGTAGAGGAAGAAGAAGCGGTTGGCCGAAGGCTGCGACCGCTCTTGGGAGAAGGTGGAGGTGACCGAGACGGTGATGCCTTCGGTGGAGCAGCTGCTGGTAGTCGCCATTGCGGGGGCCATGTCGGGGGTGGAAGTTGCGCCAGCAAGGTGGTTGTGCGAACGGGTCGCGTCAAGTGTCACGGTAAGCAGTAGGTCGCGCGATGGATTGGTTGAGAACGGCAGAGATGTTGGCCAATCGCATCGCGAAGAACGAGCGGAAGCTGGGGCCGTGGCGGAGGCGGGAGCACATCCACGCCTATCGGGTCTACGACCGCGACATTCCGGAGCTGCCCCTGGTGGTGGAGGTGTTCGGGCAGGAGTTGCATCTGGGGAGTTTTGCCTTTGAGGACCGGCTGTCGGATGAGGAGTCAGACGCTCGTCTGGAGTGTTGGTCGGAGGCGGCGGCGCGCGCGCTGGGACTGGATCCAGAGGCTGCCTATGCCAAGCGCAGGCGGCGGCAGAAGGGGCTGGCGCAGTATGAGCGGGTGGCCTCAGAGAGCCACGGGAGCGAGGTGGTGGAGGGCGGACTCCGGTTCGGGATCAACCTGTCGGACTACCTCGACACGGGGCTCTTCCTGGATCATCGGACGACCCGGATGGAGGTTCAGCGGAGCGCGAGCCGGCAGCGTGTGCTCAACCTCTTCTGCTACACGGGCGCCTTCTCGGTGCATGCAGCGGGCGGCGGCGCGGCCTCGACGACCAGCGTCGACCTCTCGCGGAACTACCTGACGCGGGCCTATGAGAACTTTGAGCGGAACGGGCTCCTTGGTCCGAACCACCGGTTTGTGCAGGCCGATGTGCTCAGCTGGCTTGATGGGGCGCTGGAGCGGGGCGAGCGCTACGATCTGGTGGTCTGCGACCCGCCGACCTTCTCCAACAGTAAGCGGACGGAGAGCGACTTCGTCGTTCAACGCGACCATGTGGCGCTGCTGGCGGCGGTGGCGCGGGTGGTTGCGCCGGGTGGCCGCATCTATTTTTCGACCAACTTCCGGAAGTTTGAGCTCGATGCGGCGCTGGAGCCGCTCATCGGCCGGCAGGAGATGACGCCGGACTCCATCCCGGCTGACTTCCGCGACCGTCGGATTCACCGCTGCTGGCGGATCGAGCAGGATCTCTTTCTCCGCGAGATCCTCGACAAGCGAGACCGTGAGATTCGCGCGCAGTTTCGCCCGCCGGAGCGGGACGAGCGGCGCAGACCGTAAGACATCGGCCGGCAGGAGATGACGCCGAACTCGATCCCGGCTGACTTCCGTGACCGTCGGATTCACCGCTGTTGGCGGATCGAGCAGGATCTCTTTCTCCGTGAGATCCTGGACAAGCGCGACCGCGAGATTCGCGCGCAGTTTCGCCCGCCGGAGCGGGACGAGCGGCGCAGACCGTAAGAAGAGGGCGACATGTTTCGAGACCCATCCATCTTTCGCGACGGCCTCTTTGAGGGGCAGGTGGTGCTGGTCACCGGCGGTGGCACGGGCATCGGGCTGGCGATCGCAGGCGAGCTTCGGCAGCTGGGTGCCCATCTGGTCATTGCGAGCCGGACTGCAGAGAAGCTGGCGGCCGGCGCTGCGTCGCTGACAGCGCTGTCGGGGCAGGGAGAGGTGGTGACGCAGGTCTGCAACATCCGCGACCCCGAGTCGGTCGTGGCCTGCGTGGAGGCGGTGCTTGCGCGCTTCGGAGGCGTCGACGGGCTGGTGAACAATGCGGGCGGTCAGTTTCCGTCGCCGGCCGTGATGATCCGCAAGAAGGGGTGGGACGCAGTCATCGAGACCAATCTGACCGGTACCTTTCTGATGAGCCAGGCGGTGGCGGAGCGGGCGATGCTGGCGGCCGGTCGTGGTGCGATTGTGAACATCGTCGCGCAGGTTTCGAACGGCTTTCCGATGATGGCTCACACCAGCGCGGCGCGTGCGGGTGTGGAGAACCTGACGAAGACGCTGGCCTTCGAGTGGGCGCAGTCGGGCGTGCGGGTCAATGCGGTCGCGCCGGGTGTCATCTTGAGCAGCGGCATCGACTCCTACGCGCCCGAGTTCCGCAAGACCTTTGAGGAGAGCATCCCGAGCATTCCTGCGGGCCGGCTTGGACGACCGCGCGAGGTGGCGGCGGCGGTTGCCTTCCTGCTCTCTCCGGCGGCCGGTTTCGTGACGGGCACGACGCTCGAGGTGCATGGCGGCGAGCCGCTGTTTGGCAGCGCGGCGGCGGCAAACATGCGAGCATTCTACGCGGGCCGTCCGACGCCGACCTACGAGTAGCGATGTTCGGAGATACAACCGGTTGGCGGTGGCAATGGACGACTGAACGGAGATGTTGTAGTCGACTCCGACCTGGTTGGATGGCCCGCGAAGCGTTGCATGGGTCGGTCTGGCGGGTCCCATAGCCCTTCAGATAGGTGTCAGATGGATAGTTTCAACCTCGGCGCGAGCGGCATCACAGTTTCGCGCATTTTGAGGAATGCTGCCCCCGCGCGTCTCTACGAAGAGGCGCTCCGCTATGAGCCCGACACGGCCATCGCCTCGACGGGCGCGCTTGTGGCGCTCTCCGGCAAGAAGACAGGCCGCAGCCCCAAGGACAAGCGGGTCGTGGAGAGCGAGGCCTCCGTCAACGACATCTGGTGGGGCAGCGTCAATGTGAAGCTCCCCGACAGCACCTTCGTCATCAACCGCGAGCGGGCGGTCGACTACCTCAACACCCGGTCGCACCTCTATGTGGTGGACGGCTTTGCGGGCTGGGATCCCAAGTACCGGATCAAAGTTCGTATCATCTGCGCCCGCGCCTACCACGCGCTCTTCATGTGGGACATGCTCATCCGCCCGACGGAGGCTGAGCTCGCCGACTTTGGTACCCCCGACTACACCATCATCAATGCGGGCGGCTTCTCGGCCAACGCGCAGACCGCTGGCATGACCTCCAAGACCAGCATCGCCCTCTCCTTCGAGCGCAAGGAGATGGTCATCCTTGGCACCGAGTATGCCGGCGAGATGAAGAAGGGCGTCTTCACCATCATGAACTACCTCATGCCCAAGCAGGGGGTGCTCTCGATGCACTGCTCGGCGAACGAGAGCAAGGAGGGGACGACCTCGCTCTTCTTCGGTCTTTCGGGCACGGGCAAGACGACGCTATCGGCCGACCCTGGTCGGCTCCTCATCGGAGACGACGAGCACTGCTGGTCGGATGACGGCATCTTCAACATCGAGGGCGGCTGCTACGCCAAGATGATCAACCTCTCGGCGGAGCAGGAGCCGGAGATCTGGAGCGCGCTCAAGTTCGGCTCGGTGCTCGAGAATGTCATCTACAACCCGCAGACGCGGGTGGTGGACTTTGCCGACACGCGCATCACCGACAACACCCGCGGCGCCTACCCCATCGAATTCATCGAGAATGCGAAGCTCCCCTGCGTGGGCCCGCACCCGACCAACGTGGTCTTCCTGACCTGCGACGCCTTCGGCGTGCTCCCGCCCGTTGCGCGGCTCAACCCGGCGCAGGCGATGTATCACTTCATCAGCGGCTACACCGC
>CANMDT010000049.1 GCA_947496715.1 Myxococcales bacterium | reverse complement strand
ATCTCGACCTTGAAGCCGCCCACGCGGCTCTCCTGCGGGCAGGGGCCGTCGAGGATGACCCGCGCGGGGTCGATGGGCTCTACGGTGGTATCGGGCGTCGTGTCGGCGACCGTGTCTTCCACCGTATCGGCCGCGGTGTCTGCTTCGCTATCAGCGCCGCTGTCTTCCGCGGTGTCGGGCGCGGTGTCTTCCGCAGTATCAGCTGCGGTGTCGGCCGTCGTATCAGCGGCCGTGTCGGCTTCGGTATCGGCCGGCGTGTCGGCTGCGGAGGAGCCCTCCGCCGTGTCGGCGGCGGCGTCGCTTGCAGTGTCGGGACGGCTGTCCGTCTCGGCGGCGCCACAGCTGGCGGAGACGACCAGGAGCGCGAGGAGCAGCGTGGTGTTCTGGAGCGCGCGCATCAGTAGCCTCGTCCGGGGTAGGGTCGCGCCTGCTTGATGACCAGCTTGGAGGTGCGGGTGGGGTCGAGCGGGTCGGTGTTGAACTTGAACTCCACATCCATGCCGTAGAACTTCTCGGGCGTGTTCGGCCCGTAGACCGGGGAGAAGAAGTTGTGGATGGCGGTGAGCGCCTGGCCCAGTTCCTCCACCTGAGGGCGTGTCAGCACCGAGGTGCCGGGGCGGATGAGGCTCGAATGTGCGAGGTAGACGATGGGCTGCCCGGGCAGGTCGGAGAGGTAGACAAACTGGTCGCTCGTGACCCCCTCAGGCGGCAGCACCACGCTGGTCTCGCCCCGCTGCACATTGATGTAGAGGCCCGGCTCTACGCCCGTCGGATCGAAGATATTGGAGGTGATGGCCACCCCGTTCGAATCCTCGTTCGGGTAGGAGTAGTTGACCAGCACCGCCATGCCGACCTCGCGGTGGGAGATGCTCCGGTAGGAGCGCTCCTCGAAGGCGCGGAACCGGAAGACCGAGGCCCAGACCGTGCGGATGGCATCGAGCACAGGCCTGCTGGGGTCGCCGAGCGCGCCAGAGGCCGAGGTGTAGAGGCCGGCGCCGGTGAAACCGTCGAGGTCTTCGGCGTTGGTGCTCGAGCGGAACTTCATCCGCTTGTCGGGGAAATCGGTGGAGAGCTTCTCGACGAGCAGCGCGGTGAAGGCGTTATCGACAGGCGCGGCGAGCATGTCGTTCTGCAGGTTGATGAGGGTCCGCTCGCGCGTGGCCGGGTCGCCGGTGAAGGCGGGGTCGTTGAGCATGGCATCGAGGCGCCGGTCGAAGCCGTTCTGCTCCATGAACTGGAAGAAGTAGTCGATGGGGATGACGAAGCCCTTCGGGTAGGGAATCGGCATGCTGGTGATCTCGGTCAGGCCGCCGAAGTGGCTGGCCTTGCCGCCGAAGGCGGGGATTGCGGCATCGATGGCGGCCTCCAGTCCGAGGCTCATGTCGAGCACCTCTTCGAGGTCGCGGAGGTCGGTGACGCTCCGGTCGGCGCGCGGGACACCGACAGCGGGCGGGCGGTTCGACTCCCACCAGGCGTCGGCCTCGGCTTGGGTGACTTCGACGAGCCGGTAGTCGGTGGCGCCGACCTCCAGCTCCACCCACTTGCCGTCGAGGGCACGGATGGTCTCGTTGGTGAAGGCGCCCGCAAGCCCCATGTTGGGCGTGCCCCGGTTCTGCGCCAGCACATTGATGTGCGACAGCGGGGTCTGGAACTCGGCGGTGATGATGCCGCTGCAGACCTCGATGTCGTTGGGGATGGCCTCCAGCACGACGATGTCGCGGAAGGAGAGATACTCGGTCGTCAGCTGGTCATCCGTCATGAACCGGAGCTTGCCGAGGGAGCGGGCCAGATTGAGCGGCTGGTAGGTGATGCCCTGGAAGAGCTCGTCGCTGTCTACGATGGGGACATCGGCGGGCAGGCGAAGGGCTTCGCGCGCGACGGTGTCGGAGGTGGGGTGAAAGCGGAGCTTGCTGCCCTGCCAGTGGTTGTCGCGGATGACGCGGAAGGCATCGGCGATCATCTCGGCGCTCGCCGTGTCGTAGGGTGCGATCTCGTAGGCCCAGATGCCCGGCCCTTCGTAGTAGTTGAGCGCGCCGAGCAGGAAGCGGCGGTCAGGGGTGTAGTACTCGGTCTGGTTGAACTGGCCGAGCTGCGGGACGAGCGGCAGGCCGTTGCCCGAGAGGTTGGTCGAGGCGAACTCCCAGTGGATGGGGTAACGGCGGCTGTTCTGGATGTAGAGGCGGTTGCCGTCGACGCGATCGATGATGGTCTTGGCCGATCGCGCGCCGGGGATGCTCTCCACGAGCGGCGCTGCAGCCACGGCCCGGTAGTCGTCGAAGCAGCCGATGCCGGGAGCGGAGTCGGGGTCGGTATCGCCCGAACCTAGCAGGCAGGTGCCGGGGTCTTCGGGGGTGGTGTCGCCGCTGCCGGAGCTATCTTGTTCCACCGTGTCGGCGGCGCTGCCGTCGGAGCTGTCGGTGGTGTCGGCGGTGGTGCTGTCGTCGGATGTGTCGGCCGAAGATGTGTCGCCGGAGCCGTCCTGGCTGGTGTCGGCAGCGGGCTTCGCGCCCTCGTCATCGCTGCCGCAACCTTGAATCAAGAAAGAGAGCAGTACGGTCAGCAGCAGCAACGCCGAGGCCGGCCGAGCACTCCTGATTGAATTTACACGCTCCGCCATGATCCGCTCCACGCCTGATTCGATTCCAAACAACCACTCGAGAATGGTCGTCTAGCAACTTCTGTATCCTGCGCTACACAGGCGTCACCCCTTCGACAGGAGAATGCCGCAGCCAACGCCGTCGATGCAGAGGGCTCCGCAGACACCGCCGTGCTGCTCCGAACGGCACGACGATGCTCCTCGACCTCAGGGTCCATCCACGCTATCTCCGACACATCGTGGCGGCGGCGCAGTCGCCTGACTGCGCTCCGAAGCACCAGGCAGTCCCATCGAACCGCTCCGCTTTCTCTTCACGACGCTGGTCTTCGGCCGGCACGACATCCACCTCCGCATGCTGCGCGACCGCCAGCAGTTCAGCGACCCCGACGGAGAGGCAGAGGCGCTCGGCGTCTCACCCGCGAGCTGGCCCCTCTTCGGCATGGTCTGGGAGGCCGGAACACTGCTCGCCACCCACATGGTCACCCATCCCGTCGCAGGCCTCCGGGTGCTCGAGGTGGGCTGCGGGCTTGGCATCGCCTCGCTCGTGCTCAGTGCCCGAGGCGCCGACATCACCGCCACAGACTACAACCCGGCAGCCGGCGACTTCCTGGTCTTCAACAGCGACCTCAACCAGAGCGCGCCAATCCCCTTCGTGCGCGAAGGGTGGGCCGACGAGACCTCCGCGCTCGGCTGCTTCGACCTCATCATCGGGAGCGACCTCCTCTACGAGCCGGACCACGCAGAGCTCCTCGCCGACTTCGTCGTGCGCCATGCGAGCGACATCTGCGAGGTCATACTCGTCGACCCGGGGCGCGGGCACACCAACCGCTTTTCACGGTTGCTCGAACCCCACGGCTTCGTCCGAGATGCAGCCGGCAAGACGACGCCCGGCGACCCGCTGCGAACCCACCGTTTTCGCCGCAGCGTGGTGGCCTAGCCAGCGCGCCGCTGAGACCGGCGACGGTCGAGTTCACGGACGACTGCCTGCACGGCGGCATCGACCGACTCGTCGGCTGCCACGTAGGCGCTCTCCTGCTCCGAGGCCGCGTCGAGCTGGCCGATGTGAGGGCCAGACAGTGTCACATGACAGCGCATCCCGCCCACCTTCGCCCCGTTCACGTCGGTGAAGCGGACACGAGCCTCGGTGACCTCACGGTCGAGGCGGTCGAGGTGGCTGTGAAGGCGGGCGACAACATGATCGCGGAGCGAGTCGGAGCTGTCGAGATGGACGAAACGAACTTCGATGTTCATGGGAACCTCTCTGCCTGTCTCGATGCCGAAGGTGGCACCACAGGGAGAAGCGCTACAACCTCCGCGCCTATTCCGCGACGCCTTCCGCAATCCGCGCGGCGAGCGCGGCCGCCTGCTGCGCAAACTCGGGCACTGCGGTCGACTCGAAGAGCGCGGGGCGCAGCAGGTTGCCCAGCGCGTAGAGCCTCGCTGGGGCGCCATGAACCTCGCCGGTCGGCGCTGCCTGCAGCCCCATGCCATGCGGGTCGGGCCGCACGAGACCTTCCCCGATGAGCTGCGGCCAGAGGTGACCGCCGAAACGTCTCGGATCGCTCAACCGGCCGGCGCCGCAGACCACCGCACCGAAGCGATGGAGGCTCTCCGCACCCTCGGGCGTGCGAAGCGTCACGACGAGCCCGGACGCCTCTTGCGCCGCTGCCACCACCTCTCCGGCAAGTGGGGTCAGCCAGCCCGAACGCTGCCAGCCGCGGAGCAGCTCCGCGCACTCCGCGGGCAGCCGATGACGATACCACTCCCAGGGGCCGCGGTGCTGCGCCAAGAGGCGCGTCTGCTCTGCATCGGGCAGCTCCTGCCAGAGCGACTGCACGCGCGGACGAACCGCGTCGGCCACCGCCTGCCAGGGAATCCCGCGCAGCTCCGCAGCTGCAACAGAGGCCCGGAACCAGTCGGCGAGACCATCGGCGCTCCGTGGCTCCGGAAGCGCGGACAGCGTGGGTGCATCGCCCCGCCAGCGCACCTCCGGCAGGTGCTCCGCGGGCCAGCGGGCGCGCCGCGACAGCGCAAACGCAGGCCCCCGATGGCCCTGCGCGGAGAGCGACTCCAGGATGTCGACCGCTGTGAGCCGCATGCCGAGCACCAACACCGCTGCGTCGGCCGCGATGCCCGCGAAGGCACCCGGTCGGTAGGGCTCAGTGATGACCTCCGGCACCCTGCCGAGGGCGCGCAGAGGACCAGGCACAATCGGCGGGCCGTTGCCGCTCGCCAGCACCACCGATGAGGCCTGCCACGCGATGCCATCGGCCTCCAGCTCCCAGCCCTGCGCCTGTGGACGCGCCGACCGAACCTCTGCGCGGACCAGCTGCAGCCGGTCACCGGCGGCCTCCACGACCTGCGCAAAGGCGGCGCGCAGGTAGGCGCCGTAGAGCGTCCGCGGAAGAAACTGCAGGCCCGCGTCGGACCAGCCTGCCGCCTCGGCGAACCGGACAAAATCGTCGGGGCGATCAGGGTAGAGCGACATCCTGTCGGCCGGGACATTGAGCAGGTGGCGCGGCGCATCGGTCGTGTAAGCCACGCCCCCGAGCAGGGGCGCAGGCTCGAACAGCACGATTTTTCCGCCAAAGTCAGCGCGCCGCAGCAGCTGGATTGCCAGCGCCAGGCCGCAAAATCCGCCGCCCACGATGGCGACTGTGCCCTGCCCCGCTTCCGCCGCCGGCTTCATCACGGCAGCGGCCCTTCGTCGGTGTAGACCGTGCCCTGCCAGAGCGCGCTCTCCTCGAGCTCGCGCCGCCGGCCATCGAGCGACAGCTGCGGTTCCACACCGGCCACAAGCTCGCTCCGAAGCAGCCCGTTCGGCCGGATCACAGCCAGCCCGTGGCTGAGCCCCACCACCCGCGCCTGGCGCATGAGCGAGCCGCCGGCAAACTCGAGATAGCGGCCATGCACATGGTCGCGGAAGGTCTCGTCAGGCGCCACGCAGAGGCGGACCGAGCGGAAGCCGAGCGCCTTCAGCGCGGGCACGAGCGCCTCCACCTGCGCTACGATTTCCGCGGTCTCGAACAACCCCTTCTTGGGCTGGTTCGTCACCTTCGCAACACCCGACGCGGCGTAGATTCGCAGGTGCTCGAGCCGCCGCACGAATCGTGAGGGCTGTCCGAGCAGCGCCTGCAGGAAGGTCATCACGCCCGACTCGTCGGCAGGCCCGGCGAGGTCTTTGCCGGCATACCGATCGATGATGGTCAGTGTCTTCGCCGCGCCCACCATCGGGAGCAGCGAAGAGACGAAGGGCGACCAGGCGGCATCGGCCTCGAGGTCAAGCGACGCATGGCCCGAATCCCAGCGGGTATCGCTGAAGGTCATCAGCCTGCAGAACTCCACATCCTTGTCGTTGCAGCGCGACTCCGCGAGCAGCTCCTGCTCCTCCTTGAGGTCCATCCGATCATACTCCTCCTCGGAGACAAACCAGGTGCCACCCTCGGGCTCGACGACCTCGCGCGACGCCGCCGCCACATCGGCACACTGCGGCCAGGCCGCGAGTTCGGCGACCGGCCCGGCCTCCAGAAAGTGAAGCAGCAACCGCTTTGTCCCTTCGCCTGGCAGACCCGCGACACGAACCAGCTCCTTCCAATGCTCCCGACCGCGATCGGTCACAAAAACGCCGTTCGCGCTCCAGGCCTTTTCGAGCCCGCGCAGCACCATCCGCGCCTGGTCGGAGCCGCAGGCGGAGAGCCCGTCGGCAGCAGCCTGCGAGAGCGTGAAACAGTAGAGAGCCGAGGGTGATCGGGTGGCGCTCTTCATGGCTACCCCTCCCGACCGTCGGTATCGAACATGTCCACAAAACGCTCTTCGAAAAAGCCCTCAGGCCAGGACTCCAGAAACTCGCCGTCTCGGTCGAGTTGCATCTCACGTACCACGCTCCCCGACGCCACGGGAAGCACATAGTGAACAGCAACTTGGCGCGGATCGAGCCGGCCTTCGCGGATGCGCCGCTGGATGCGCAACATCAGGGCTTCGCTGTGGGTCTCCAGGATCCACTGGTTGGGCTCGGCCCAGCGCGACGTCGAGGTCTCGATGAAGAAGTCGGCGAGCTGCGCCTGCAGCCTCGGATGGAGGTGAATCTCAGGCTGCTCGACACAGATGACGCGACCCTCCGAGATGATGCCTTCGGTGATGAGCGGGAGCACCTGGCCGATGCCGAATCCCACATCCGACGCCGTCACTGTCAGCCCGCTCCGCTGGTCGTGCAGTTTGAGTGCAGTGATGTCTCCGACCGTCGCATCGCCGAGCTTCACCGGCTCGAAGGCGTAGCGGATCTGCATGCGCTCGAACCAGGCGTTGACCCGCTCCAGCGCATAGACATCGCGGAGCAGCAGCTGCGGCACATGCTCGCCCCGCTTGCCCACCGAGTCGAGCGCAGACGAGTTCACCACGTAGTGGCGTTCCGGGAAGGAGCGCAGAGGTCCGAGGTAGGAGAGCCACTGCCCGAACGAGCCGAACGGATTCTCCATCGCACGCGACACCATAACAGCGAGCAGCCGCGCCAACTCCGCCGTCTCACGTCCCGCCAATTCGGCCGGCGGCGGCGGCATGTCGAGGTCGCTCGGAAAGCCGAAGCTCGAGACCGCAACCCACTCCTTCAGCCAGCGGCTCCAGACCGCCGCAACGGCCGCATCGACGGGCCCGCCACCAAGCGCAGCGATGGTCTTCGGGTGGCGCCAGAAGGCTGCGAGGAGGCTCGCCCGCGACGCCTCGCTCACAAGCGAGAACTGTGCGCGCCCGCCGAACTCCGACACCCAGCGCGGATGCCAGTGGGTCGCCACACGCTCCCGACGCAGCGCTACTGGAGCCGACCCGCGCGACCAATCGAGCGACACCGCCTGCGCGCCGTCTGAGAGCCCTACACGCACCTCCTCCAGCAGGCCGAGCCGTGTGCCGGCCGAGGCGCCGGGCGCGAGCGCTAGCCCGTAGCGGAGATCGACGCTCCGGTGCGTCGCGCCCCCGAAGTGGGCGCAGGCCGCTTCGTCCGCTGCATCGGGCGGGAGGCCGGCAACACGGCCGTTCTGGCCGTAGGCGCGCGCAGACGCCTCGCCGACGCCGGAGCCCAGCGCGTGGGTGAGCCCGAGCAGCAGCGGGAGCCGCGCGTCGTGACCGTGAATCAGGGCCTCGTAGCTCCCCAGATCGGTCATCGGGCCACGCGCCACAAGCACCGGCTCATGGTCGCCATCTTCGAGCGTCTGCTTGAGCAGCAGCAGCGACTGAATCAGCGAACTCTTACCGCTCGAGTTCGGGCCGTAGATGAGCGTGATGGGCGCCAGCCGCACCGTCTGCATCGTCGCGAACGGCTTGAAGTTCTGAAGACGCAATTCGGTGAGCATGAAAGCATCCGCGGCAGAGACAACTTCGTCGGCTACCTGCGCAGCCGCGGGCTGTCAAAGCGGCTACACCTCGCCGTCGCGCCCCGCGAAGTAGCGCTGGAGCGCTGCCGGTGCGCCCAGCTTGTAGACGAGGACGACGAAGGGGATGAAGAGCGCCAGCAGGAAGACCGAGATGTAGGTGCCCCAGTATCTGCGGCTATCGGCTGCGAGCTGCGCCTGAATCCGGGGCGTCTCGGCGTAGGCCTCGTCGAGCCCGAACTGCTTGAGCCGCTCGCGCGATGCATCGCTCATGCCGGGCCAGCGCGCCGGCCGCCCCTCGCGCAGGTCGCTCAGCACGCGCAGCCGCTCCATGAAATCATACTCGCGCGGTTCGTAGGGCATGGAGAGCGCCGCGAAGGGGCCCTCGCCCCCGCACCGGATCTTGAGCTCGCCATGCGGACCGCAGAGTTCATACCGGCTCGGCCGCGCCCGGTTGAGCGCCGGCACCACCTGCTTCATGGTATTGATCTGCGCGCCAACTTTGCCGCCCAGGGCGTTGAGCTCCGCCTGCTCTTTGCTGCCGGCCGTCTCGGCCTCGGTGCTGATGGCCGACACCTTGTTCTCGGCCTTGTCAGACTCGCGCTGCGCCTGCGCCACAAGCACGCCGTGCTGCGCGATGGCTGCATCGGCTACCTTGGCCGCATCGGCCACGAGTGAGCCGTAGGACGACTTGCTGCATCTCCCGCTCCGCAACGAGCCCTCTTCGCCGCTCCGCTCAAGGATGTCGGCAACGCCGGCGCACTGTCCTGCATCGTAGCGGGCCGAGCCCTTCTCTTCGCAGACAGACTCGGCGTAGGCCTTCCAGCTGCTGTGGAGCTCTTCCACCAGCTTGTCTTCGGCGCCGTCGCGCCCCCTCGAATTGGCATAGGCTGCGTAGGTGCGGGCACATGAGCCGCCGATGGCTTTCGCCTGCGCCCTGCTCCGCGGCATCTTTCCGCCGCACGAGGGCCGCACCAGCGGGCAACCCTGGTGCTCGCCGGCCGCGACCTTCAGCGCCTCGGCCCGCTTCACATCGCGCTCTGCCTGCAGCCGCTGCTCTTCGAACGACTCCTGCTTTGCCAGCGCCAGTCCGCCACGCGAACCCGCCGAGACCTTCCCCGGCTTCGCCTCGCCCGAGCCTTCGGTGGCCTCGGTTGCACCAAAGGCGGCTGCCACGGCACGCGCCTTCGCGGTGTCGGCGCGCCGCCGCTTGTCCATCAGATCGGCCTCATCGTTCCGAATCCGCTGGTCCACATCGAGCGAAAATCGAATGACGCTCTCCTCGTGCGCCCGCTGCTGGATCGGGCCATCGAAGAAGGCCAGCTCCATGGGCTGGCTCGTCGCCAAGGCCGCCACAAAGATGAGCGCAATGCGCGAGATGTAGGTCCCATAGTTCGCCTTGATGGAGGCCTTCGGCATCGTCATGATGCGAATCTCGAAGACCACCGTCGCAGTCGTGAAGATCGTCGCCATGAAGAGGCAAAAGGGGGTCCAGAGCGACAGCTTCACGCCCGACTGCACCATCGTGTTGATGAGCAGGAACCAGGCCAGCCAGTCGAACAGCGAGATGACGACCAGCAGCAGGCCGGCGCGGCCGAGCTCGATTTCAACATTCTGGTCGGTCGCGTCGCCGTGGATGTTGAGTCCGAAGAACTCCGCCAACTTGTAGAGCCGGCGCGTCGGGCGGTAACGACCCTTGCGGAACGGGGGCTCAACGGGGGCCCGAAACCCTGTCTCTTCACTGCTCATGCGTTACTCACCACCCGAGTCTCTCGGGTCGAACTGGTCCATGGAAATCAATGTGAGCGGCTCTTCCTCGAGCACCTCGCCGGTTGCCGCAAAGACGAGCGCGGCGCGGACGCCCCACGGTGCCCACTCACGCAGCACAGCCGTCTGCGCCGCTGCATCCTGCTCAAAGCGGAGGCCGCTACCGGGCGTCGTGAAGCGGCCGCGGCCGTCGAGGAGCGCATCCCCGGAAGGCCGAAAGCCGCTGCTGCTCACAAGCCCGACCGCCACCTTGCATTCGGGCGCGACTTGGCCCAGCAACGCGACCAGGTAGCCGTCGCCAACGTAGTGGCGCGCAGCAGCCAGCGGCCCCATCGCCTCGACGACCTCACGGGCCACCAGCGGCTCATCGGCAGAAAGCCCCATCGCACACCCCGCAGCGCCGCGCGCCAGCAGGTCGGTCGCCACGCGGTCCACCATCGAGACCAGCACCAGCACCCGAGCGAAGGGCAAGACCTTGCGCGGAGCCCCGGCCGCCTTGCGCGCCGTCAGCCGCCCCAACCAGCCTGCCCCGCCAGCCGAAGGAAGCGGCCTCCGCATCCCGGCCAGAGAGGCGAGTCCGTCGTCGAGCTCCGCCGCAACCGACCGTACCCTGCCGCCATCGCCACCACCGGCATGCGATAGTTCGCGCGGCGGTACGACCAGCACCAACACCTCGCTCTGCGGCACCCGCTTCGGGTCGCGCTTCCGAGACAGCGGCGCAGGAAAATCCCACCCCCGCACCTGCTCGACCGTCACCGCCGCGGGACCCTTCGGGCGCCGTGCACCGCGGCGACGAACGCCGAGCGAGAAGGTGAGCTGCGACCCGTCAGGAGCATCGTCGCGGAGCTCGCCCATGAAGCGGCGCGTCGCTTCTCCGAAGGTCGCCCCGGCAGCCTCGTTTTCCGCCCGGAGGTCCAACTCCGCCTCGTCGGTCGGGAAGAGCGAACAGGCGCGGGCCACGCTGCCCAGCAGCGCCGTGCGACCGGAGCCAGCAGGACCGGCAAGCAGCCAGCGCTGCGCCTCCGCGTAGACCATCGGAGCCTCGGTCTCAGGCTCCGCCTCGACCTCCGCCTCGTCCTCCAGGTCGGGCTCGCGGTCTGGCTCTGCCAGAAACTCGCCTTCCTCCGTGGCCGCCGCCGCTTCGTCTCGCTCGTCCACCAACGCTCCCATCTTCCCTTCGGGCTTTGCACCACCGCAGCGCAGACCTAGGCCCGCGCGGCGGCGCAACATAGCCGAGACGCTCAGCTGCGGCCACCCCTCAGAGGCCGAAGGGAGGCGCTGCTATTCCGGCGTCAGCACAATGGATGCCGAATTCACGCAGTAGCGCTCGCCCGTATCGGTCGGGCCATCCTCGAAGACATGGCCGAGGTGAGCGTCGCAGCTGCCGCAGACAATCTCCACGCGGCGCATGCCGTGCGAACTGTCGACGCGGCGCTCCACCGGCTGGCTCTCCACCTCGCGGTCGAAGCTCGGCCAGCCGCAGTGGCTCTCGAACTTCATCTCGGCGCGGAAGAGCAGCTCTCCGCAGCAGCGGCAGCGATATGCGCCCGGCGCCTTCGTGTCCCAATACTCGCCTGTGTAGGCCCGCTCGGTGCCGCCCTGACGGGTCACTGCATACTGCTCGGGGGTGAGCAGCGCCCGCCACTCCGCCTCGCTCTTGGTTACCTTCATTGCGCCCTCGCACTACCCCGCGGCAACGGCCGCGGTAGGCTCCAAGATGCGACTTTGGCGCCCGATGCGCAACCCAACGTCACGGCACTCCTGAGAAACGCTCGACGTTCAACCTTCGAATCCTGCATCGGTTCACCTTGTCTGCGGAGGGTTTCGAGCACCCGTCGGGCTCCGCGCTCCCAAACAGGCGTGTAGATCTGCACAAATGCCGTGTGACTTCACACTTCGCCCTTGGGCGTCTGCTGAAAATCAGCCGACAGCAAACGGAGTTCCAGCCCCCGACGCACCACGCTTACCTCCACCGGAACGAACCCTGCGCGGCTGAGCTCTTGGGCGAGTTCCTGTTGCAGCCAGGCGAGCGAGAGCCCTGTGTTGGCCGAGATCGTGAGCGCGCAGAGCGTTCCGGCTCGGCGCGACGCCAGCGATTTGGCGCTCTCCAAGAGGGCCTCACAAGTGGGCGCGGCTGTTCTCCGAGGCAATCATGCCGGACAGGGAATCAAGAGTCGTGCCGAAGTCGCGCTATCAACTGCCTTTCTTCTGGCTACGCTTGCGGATGCTCTCAGACCGATCAGCGCCTCACCGCTTGCTTCGGCACGAATGTCTCAAACAACGAACCCGCCATTCAGCGTTGTATTCTTTTGGGTGCCTCGATCCACCGAACTTTGAACGGGAGAACGAACATGGCCAAGAAAGGGAAAATCGTTGTCTGCGACGACGAGGAGCTCCTCCGCTGGTCGCTCACCGAACACCTCCGCTCCGAGGGCTACGAAGTCTTCGAGGCCGACAACGGCGTCACCTGCATCGACGTCGTCTCCAGAGTAAATCCTGCGCTCCTCCTCCTCGACCTCCGCATGCCCGAGTTCGACGGGCTCGGCGTGCTGCGCGCACTCCGTGAGGGTGGCTCGGAGCTCCCCGTCATCGTCCTCACCGCGCTGGGCAGCATCGAGCCCGCCATCGAGGCCACCCGCCTCGGCGCCTCGGCCTACCTCTCCAAACCCTTCCACCTCGACCGCGTCTCCGAGACCGTCGGCCGCGTCCTCGCCACCGAGGCCAGCAAGCGCCAGGTCCGGCAGAACAAGGGCCGCATCGCCCACGCCTACTCCGGCATCGTCGGCTCCTCACGCGGCATGCTCTCCCTCTTCGACACCCTCGAGCGGCTCGAGCGCATCGATGCCCCCACCGTCCTCATCACGGGTGAGTCGGGAACCGGTAAAGACCTTGCCGCCCGCGCCATCCACGCCCGCGGCTCGCGCTGCGAAATGCCCTTCGTCGAAGTCGACTGCGCTGCCATCCCCGAGACCCTCGTCGAGAGCACCCTCTTCGGCCAAGAACGCGGCGCCTTCACCGACGCAAAGATTCAGAAGGCCGGCCTCTTCGAATCCGCCAACGGCGGCTTCGTCTTCCTCGACGAGGTCGGCGAGCTCCCGCTCAGCATGCAGGCCAAGCTCCTCCGCGCCCTCGAGAACCGCAAGTTCAAGCGCGTAGGTGGCAACGTCGACATCAAGTTCGACGCCGGCATCATCGCGGCAACCAACCGAAACCTCCTCTCGGAGGTCGCCGCCGGCCGCTTCCGCGAAGACCTCTACTACCGCCTCGCCGTCGTGCAGCTCGAGGTCCCCTCGCTCCGCTCTCGGCGCGACGACATCCCGCTCCTCACCCACCACTTCCTCGACCAGTTCGCAACCCAGCACGGCCACCATGCCCCACAGCTCACCGAAGAGGCCATGACCCGCTTCGTCGACTACGCGTGGCCCAGTAACATCCGTGAGCTCCGCAACGCCACCGAGCGCCTCTCCATCTTCCATGCCGGCCAGGTTGTCCGCGCCGAAGATCTCCCGGCCACCATCCGCTTCGCCCGACCCGTCACCGACGAACTCGGCACCTTCTTCCTCCCTCCCGGTGGATGCGTCATCACCCAGGTCGAACGGAGCCTCGTCCGTCAGGCCCTCGAGCGAACCCACGGCAACCAGACCGGCGCCGCCGCCCTGCTCGGACTCAGCCGCTTCGCCCTCCGCAACCGGATGAAGAAGTACGGCATCCCCTTCGACGGCTAACGCGACCCCGCCGGCGTCGACAGGGGCTGCAAGACCAGCTGAAAGCTCGCTCCGAGCAGCGGCCCGCTGTCGAGCACGAGCAGCCGCGCCCCCATCGCCTGCGCCAGCAGCAGGCTATTGGCTAGGCCGAGCCCTGTGCCGTGCATCCGTGTCGTAAAGAAGGGTTCGAACAGCCGCTCCTTCGCCTCCGGCGACAGCCCTGATCCACTGTCCGAGACGGTCACGGAGTCGCCAGCCACATCGATCCAGACCTCGCCGCCTTCGCCCGCCGCCTGGCAGCCATTGATGACCAGGTTCAGCAGAATCTGACGCACCATCTCCGTGTCGCCGAGCCCATCTCCGTCGCCAGAAACTCCGATACGGATTCCGCTGAAGCGGAGCGCCGCATTCTCCGCCACCGAGGCCACCACCTCATGCAGCGCGACCGCCTCGCGCCGCGCCTCCTTTGGTCGAACGAAGGCGAGCAGGTCCGACACCAACGCATCAAGACCGTGCACCTGCGTCATCACCTTCTTCATCACCTCGGCTCGGCGGTCGCCCGGCTCGAACCCCCGCGACAGCACCTGCAGTGCGCCGCTGATGCCAGCCAGCGGGTTACGGAGCTCATGCGCCACCGTGGCCGCCAGCGTGCCGAGCTGCGCAAGGTTCTCCTGCTTGCGCAGACGAGCCTCGGACAGGATCGCGTCCGTCTGATCCTCTACCTGAACGAGCACATCGGCCCGAGGATGGTCGAGCGGGACCACGGTGATGGCCAGATGCAACGGCCGCCCACCCATCACCACATCCACCCGCGGCAGCGTCACCGAGCGCCGAAGCCGCCGCGCGTGGGCGAGGTGATAGACAAGGTCCGAGGCCTCAATCAGCGCCGGAGGCAGCGAGTCTGCCAGCGGCCTTCCGATAAGCGTTTTTGCCTCCGCAAGCCGCTCCATCGCCGGCGTCGAGGCCGTCACCATGTCGCGGCTGTCCAGCAGGATCGCAGGCGCCTGGATGTTCGACACGATCAGCGTCTCGAGCTGCGACAACAGCTTCTCGCGCTGCTCGTGGTAGTAGGTCCCCGTGATCACGCCCAGGTCGAGCTCCGTCACCTTGCACAGGGCGATCAGGGTCTCGGTCGGGTTTTCCGCCTCGCGCGTGATGATCCGCGACAGCTCCTCGCGCACCACCGACATCGCAGAAAACATGGCGCCAGGCGGCAGGTTGATCTCCATATGGCGATGGCCGATGCGGCTCCGACGCTCCCAGTATCCCGCATCCCACGGACCGTTCAGCAGCTCCATCAGCCAGACGCGAAGGGTCGACATCAGGCGGGTCACACGCCCCGGATCGCCCAGCACCGCGCTCGTCACAGGGATCGAGAGCGCACGCGCGTAGAAGACCGCGCAGATGTTATCGATCTCAGGCTCCACCAGTGGCCACAGCGCCCGCAGATGCATGTGATCCGCCTCCCCAAACCCCATGTAGGCCACCATGTCCGAGGGCTTCATCTGGTTCATCGGGGCCATGGCGTCTCCTGTGCAACCTGCATGACCAAGCCGGACACACCGCTCCACGCTAGGCCATCCCGCACCTGTGCGATAGCGAGCCACAAGGCCTCACACCGCTTGCGACACCGCACACCTCCCTGTACCGATCCCACGCGGTCTCCGCCCTCGCTCTCGCTCCAGAACCGAACATGAAACAGCTCGACTGGAATCTCTGGCCACCCTCCTCCGCGCCGATCGGCGACCACGATGTGGCAGTGCGCTCAGGCCATCTCGCAGGCCATCGCATCGCCCTCCTCGTCTGCGGCGGCATCGCGGCCATGAAGACGCCCATGATTGCTCGGATGCTACGCGCACGCGGCGCCGAAGTGGTCGCCTTTGTCAGTGCCGACGCCCTCGCCTTCGTCGGCCCGCAGGCCCTCGAGTGGGCCACCTGCAACCCCATCGTGACCCAGCTCACCTGGCGCTCCGAACACCTCTCCGACAGCGCACCTTTCAGCGCCTATCTCGTCGCGCCCGCCACCTACAACACCATCGGCAAGTTCGCCGCCGGCATCGCCGACACCGTCATCACCGCCACCCTCGCCTCCGCGCTCGGCCGCCTCGAACAGCGCCAGACAGAGATCCTCATCGCACCCACGATGCATGGCTCCATGCACAACTCGATCCTCGTCGAGACCTGCCGCACGCTCGAAGAGCTCGGTGTGAACTTCATCACCCCGCGTGACGAGTACGGCAAACACAACCTCCCCTGCGAAGAGACCCTCGCGGCTGCTGTCATCCGCTGCCTCTCCGCCTCGCCGCTCCGCAATGCCCGCCTCACCGTCCGGCCCTCCGACAAGCTCAGCCCCCAGGCTGCCGCAGCACTCACAGAAGAGCTCCTGCTCCGCGGCGCACGCGTGCACCTCGAACTCCCTGCAGAGGGCTGGCAACCGCCGGTCTGGCTCACCCGCCTCACCAGCGACCCGCACGACAATACACGCGTCGTAAAGGCGCCCGCGCAGCAGGCCGACGAGCCGCTCCCGCAGTGGGCCCTCCGCGCCGCAGACCTGCTCGAAAAGGAGTCCAAGTGAGGGCCCTGCTCCTGCTCTTCGCGCTCCTCCTCGCCGGCTGTGAAGAGGCCGATGCACCCGCGTCAACAGCAGTTCCCGGCCCCAACGACTGCACCAACGCCGGCACCGAGGCCGCTACGGCCCGCTGCCTGCAGCCCACCATGCCCGAGGCCTACTACGTCGAGCAGGCCCTCAAGTACTTCGACACCCTCGATGTCGAGGCCAGCCCCGACAGCATCCCCAACTACAGCGAACGCTCCGCCCGCTGGGAGTGGGAGCCATGGCTGCTCCTCACGGGATACGGCAAGCAGAACCTCATCGACACCGCCCGCTCGCTCCGCCGAATCGACCCCTCCACCGTCCCCATCCGCGACTGCCGCTTCTTCCCCGAGCAGCCCTTCGCCCGCTGCTACATCTCCTTCACCTACGAAGAGGGCCCCTGCCCCATCTACGAAGAGTTCGTCTTCAACGATGCCGGCGAGATGACCTTCATCGAGGCCTGGTCCGACCTCGACAACCTCCGCCCCACCTCCACCGCAGACCGCTGGGGCGAGGCCGCCGACTTCAACCGCCTCTCCACCCGTGTACCCGGACTCGGCAAGCCCGACGGTCTCATCGAGCCGGCATCCGATGCGATGACCGCAGCAGGGGCAGCAGACCCGGTGATCGCAGACTTCGCCAACCGGGCGCAGAACTTCTGGGCCACCTGGTTCGACGCCCTCCAGAACGCCCCAGACGACTTCTTTGCCGTCGGCTGCGGTTGGTAAATGTCACGGAAAGGCAGGAGGTTGACGCTCCTGCCATTCGTATCTTGGACGAGACGCTCACCCGGCACCAAAGCCCAGAGGATCCCATGCGCCTGCACTTTGCCTCATTCAGACTCGTCGCGCTGCTCCTGACGCTCTCAACGGCCGCAGCCTGCGGCACAGACGAGGCCGGTAACGCCACCTTCAATGTCGAAGCCGACGCTGCCGACACGGCCCAAGAAGACGCATCGAGCGACAGCGGCGGCGCCGACACCGATCTCGCAGATGCCGACCCCGACACCGGCGGCGCAGACACAGACCCCACCGACATTGACCCGGACACCGGCGTCGCAGACACCGACCCCACCGACACAGACCCCGACACCGCGGTCGAAGATACCGACCTCACCGACACAGACCTCGACACCGCAGACACCGCGATCGAAGACACAGACCTCGACACCGCAGACACCGCGGTCGAAGACACCGACCTCGATACCGCTGACACCGCGGTCGAAGACACCGCAGACACAGACCCCGGCATCCCCGGCGACGGCGGCGTGCCCTGGCCCGTCGATCCCGAGGCCGTCGTCTCCGCGACCGACCTCTTCCCGCTCAGCGTCCAGTCCGGCGCCATGCGCTCCGAGAGCGTCCTGCTCTGGACCTTCGTGACAGGCGCCGAGACGGTGCTGCTCCGCGTCTGGCGCGACGATGCCATCACCGGCGAGCGGCTGCTCGTCTACGAACAGCCGGTCACCCCCAACGGTGACGGCTACCTCCACGCACCCGTGAGCGGCCTCCTCGCAGGCACCTGGTACCAGTATGCCTTCTTCTCCGAGGCCGGCGACGGACTGCTCGCACGCAGCCCCATCGGCCGTGTCAAGACCGCGCCCGCGCCCGGCGACCTCGCCCCGGTTGTCGTCGCCACCACCTCCTGCACCAACGCCACGCAGCGCCCCTACGCCGCGCTCTCGTCCATGGCCAACCGCGCCGACGCCGACCTCTTCCTCCACCTCGGCGACCAGTCCTACAACGACGGCCTCTCCGACCTCGGCGGCTTCCGCGACGCCTGGCGCTCAACCCTCACCGAGCCCGGCTACCTCGCCCTGCATCAGGCGATGGGCTTCTTCCAGACCTGGGACGACCACGAGGTCGACAACGACTACGACCCCACCACGGTCGCCCCCAGCATCCTCTCCAACGCCTTCCAGTCCTACTACGAGACCTTCGCCGTAGAGCGCGGCCCGAGCGGCGGACTCTGGAACAACTACGCCTGGGGCGACACCGTCGAGTTCATCATCCTCGACTCACGCTCCGAGCGCTACGTCCCCGACCGCTCCTACTACATCAGCCAGGCGCAGATGGACTTCGTGAAGGAGCGGCTCACCAACAGCACCGCCCACTTCAAGGTGCTGCTCAACTCCGTGCCCATCACCGACATGCCCACGGGCTACGTTGGCGAGAGCGACCGCTGGGAGGGCTACGACCGCCAGCGCGACGAACTCCTCAACCACATCACCGATAACGACATCCGCAACGTCTGGTTCCTCAGCGGCGACTTCCACATCGGCATGGTCACCCGCGTCAGCAATACGGGGCCCGCGCGGCGCATCCACGAGATCGCCGTCGGGCCTGGCGACAACCGCAACCCGGCCGCCTCTCTCCTCGACACGCTCGAGACCTTCAGCGGTACCGACCAGCTCCTCTGGCACACCACCAGCCTGCAGTCCTCCGTGCAGACCGTGCTCACCTTCGACCCGGTCCGGAACCAGGTGCGCATCGAGTTCCGCGGCGCCGACGGCACCGCCTACTACGACCAGTGGCTGAGCGAGGGCAGCTAGCCGTCGCCCACGCAGCTCGCCTGCGCCAGCGCGCGTCGACGCGCCAGCCACTCCTCCGCGGCCATGCCCACCAGCATCGCGGCCACAAAGAGCAGCGCCTGACCGCCGCCAGCGGCAGTCACCAGCGCGGGCCCTGGGCAGTAGCCGCCCAGCCCCCACCCGATGCCGAAGATGACCGCGCCCCAGACCAGCGGCCCATCGATGGCCGTCGCGGTCGGCAGCGAAAAGACCGGCGCCCAGAGCGGCGCAGCCCGCTTGAGCAGCAGCCGGCCCAGCACCAGGTTGATGCCGATGCCGCCCACCATCACGAAGGCCAGGCTCGGGTCCCAGTCGCCAGCCACATCGAGAAAGCCGAGCACCTTCGACGGCATCGTCATGCCCGAGACCAGCAGCCCCGCGCCAAAGAGAAGGCCCGAGAAGAGCGCCGTAACCAGCCCGCTCACTGGCCACCTCCCAGCAGGTGCCGGACCACAAAGACCGTCACGCCCGCCGCTGCCATGAAGGTGCCAACCGACACCGCCGAGCGGGGCGAAAGACGCGCCAGGCCGCAGATGCCGTGTCCGCTCGTGCAGCCGCTCCCCAGTCGGGAGCCGAAGCCCACCAGCAGCCCCGCCGCGATGGTAACCGGCACGCCAGCCGAATCGCCCGCATCAAACCGGCTCGGAAAGAGCGCGAACCCCGCACCACCGGCCAACGCGAGCCCCAGCACAAAGGCCGCCTGCCAGCCGCGCGGCGCAGTCGGCTTCCAGAGCCCCGAAACAATCCCGCTGATGCCAGCGGTCCGACCGATGGTGCCCATCAGCAGCAGCGCTGCGCCGCCGAGCAGCAGCCCGCCCAGAAGCGACTGAAGGAAGGGATGCATGAATGACCTCCGTGACCAGCGTGACCGCACCGTAGCGATCCCGTTTGTCGCACCAATATGGTCAAGAACCAAACCTGCCGCCAGCAAACAAACCACACTATCTTCTGTATCAATTTACCTCCCCCACTGGCCCTCGCACCCCGTCCCGCCTACCTGCCTCCCGCGCCACACAGGTCGCCACCGCAGGAGCCGCACATGTCTGAGCAGACCGAAGCCAACATCATCCTCATCACCGGCGCCAGCACCGGCATCGGCGCCGCGCTCGCCCGCCATCTCGCCCCCAAGGGCCACAAACTCGTGCTCCTCGCCCGCCGAGCAGACCGCCTCGCCGAGGTCGCAGCCGACTGCGGAGAGAACGCCCTCGCCGTCGTCGCCGATGTGACAGACCAGGCCCAACTCGACGCAGCACTCGCGGCCGCCATCGCCCGTTTTGGCCACCTCGATGTCTGGGTCAGCAACGCCGGCCAGGGCATCACCCGCCAGCCCTCGCAGCTCACCGACAGCGACCTCGACGCCATTGTGAACATCAACGTGAAGGCGGTCTGGAACGGCGTCCGCGCCGCCCTCCCCCACTTTGCAGAACGCGGCACCGGCCAGTTCATCCATGTCTCCTCCATGCTCGGTCGCCTCCCCTTCGCACCCATCCGCAGCGCCTACGTGGGCGCCAAACACATGATGAACGCCCTCACCGCCGCGCTCCGCATCGAACTGGCGCAGACCCATCCCGGCGTTGTCGTTTCGCTCGTCTCGCCCGGCGTCGTCTTCACCGAGTTCGGCGCCTCGGCCCTCCATGGCGGCCCCGACTCCCGCGCCTTCCCCGACGGCCAGACCGCCGAAGAGGTGGCTGCGGTCATCGAGCAGGCCATCCTCACCCGCGCCACCGACCTCTACACCCGCGCCGGCGCCCAGGCCCGCATCGCGGGCTACTACGCCACGCTCGGCAGCGACCCCGCCTGACCGTCCGCTACGGAGCCCGACCAGCCGCCTAGGCCATGGTCAGCAGCCCAGCTCGTCCGAACCGTCGAGGCAGTCCGGCACGCCGTCACATTTCCAGCGGGCCGGCACGGTCGCACCATCGCCGCAGAGGAAGACGGGGCAACCCGCCTCGTCGCTCCCGTCGCTGCACTCCTCAAAGCCGTTGCACTCCCGGACGAGCGGAATCGAGCTGCCATCGCCGCACACATGGTAGGTGCAGCCCGCCTCATCGCTGCCATCGGAGCAGTCGGTGAACAGGTCGCACCGCTGGAAAGAGCCCACGACCGAGCCATCCGTGCAGGCGAAGGGACAGCCTGCCTCGTCGCTCCCATCGGCGCACTCCGCAGCGCCGTTGCAGCGACCGCCCACGGGCAACACCAGGCCGCCGCCGCAGTCAAACGGGCAGGGAATCTCGTCTTCACCGCCGGGGAAGCAGTCGGTGAACCCATCGCAGACAGACTCCGCCGGCACCTCAAAGCCGTCGCTGCAGAGCACGGGGCAGCGCACCTCGTCCGCGCCATCTGCACAGTCCGGCGCGCCGTTGCAGGAGAGCGCGAGGTCGATGGTCGTGCCGTCACCGCAGTCGAACAGGCAGCCCGCCTCGTCGTCGCCACTCGGGCAATCTGCGTTCCGGTCGCAACGTGCGTCGACCGGCACCCGGAAGTCGCTGCAGGCGTAGAAGGTGCAGGCCACCTCGTCCTCGCCTGCGGAGCAGTCGGGCGCGCCGTCACAACGCGACGCGGCCGCGATGCTTGCCCCATCGGTGCAGGGATAGCTGCAGCGGAGCGGGTCTTCGTCGCTGCCGTCGGCACAGTCCGTCGCAGCGTTGCAGGCCGCGCTCGCCTCCACGATGGCGCCATCACCGCAGCTGAAGCCGGTGCAGTAGAACTCATCGGTCGGTTCACCGGAACAGTCGGCGCGCAGGTCGCAGACCTGCTCCACCGGCACCTCGCTCCCGTCGGCACAGAACACGGGGCAGGCCAGCTCGTCGGCGTTGTTCGCGCAGTCGGAGAAGCCGTCGCACTGCCAGTCCGGCGGGACCGACTCCCCGTCGCCGCAATCGAAGCTCGCGCAGCCAAACTCATCTGAGCCGTCGATGCAGTCCCCAAACCCGTCGCAGACCCACTCGTTCGGGACCGTCCTGCCATCGCCGCAGGCAAACGCGCAACCAGCCTCGTCTTCGCCGCCCGCACAGTCAGACACCGCATCGCACTCAGCCGACGCGGCCACCTCGCTGCCATCGTCGCAGACAAAGACCGCGGGTTCGCAGCGCGTTGCCGCACACTCCGTGAAGGCCTCCCCCGGCGTCGCGCAAGCGGGCGTCAGCGTGGCGCCGCAGGCCTGGCCGCAGGGGCTCGCGAAGACATCCTCGCCCGCCGCGCAGTCACAGGCGGCCACGCAGGCAAAGAAGGCCGCGCAGGGGCCACCAATCTCGCGCGGAAAGCCGCGACCAAACGCCGCCTGCCCCTCCGACGCGCAGGAGCGCACGCCACAC
>CANMDT010000048.1 GCA_947496715.1 Myxococcales bacterium | reverse complement strand
TTGGTGGAGGCTCCGCGGGCGAGTCGCGTGGCTCGTCGCGGCCGGGCTTCTTCAGCTCTGCCGGTTCCCCTCGTGGCGGCGGCAATGGCGGCGGCAATGGCGGCAATGGCGGCGGCGGAAACCGCTGACCTGTAACGGGCGGCGGAACAGTCCTTGAGGCGGCAGCGGCGGAGCGGTAGGCTCCGTGCGGTCGCTCTCTCCCTGTCGACGGGCCCCATGTCCAGACCGCACCACACTTCGCAGCAGACGCAATGGCGCCTGCCTCCGCCCCTCAAGGCCGGTGGCACCATCTACGTCTGTAGCGCAGCCGGGACCGTCTCGGGCGAGAGCCTGCAGGCCGGCATGAAACAGCTCCGCGGCGCCGGCTATCAGCTCCGGCACCAGCCTGCGCTGGTCGACAGCGCCGGCTATCTCGCAGGCAGCGATGAGGCCCGCCTCGCCGACCTGACCGAGGCGATGCTCGCCACCGACGTCGACGCCATCATCTGCGCGCGCGGCGGCTACGGCACCATGCGGCTCCTCGACAGGCTCCCTTGGGAGGCCTTCGCCGCGCAGCCCAAGTGGCTCGTCGGATATTCCGACATCACCGCCTTCCATCTCGCCGCGGCGACCCGTGGCATCCAGACGCTCCACGGCCCCATGGTCGCGGGGCTCGAGAAGCACGCCACCCCACACGCGTTCGACGCCCTACGCGTCGCCCTCGCCGACAGGCCCGCAGACTGGACCGGACTCCGCACCCGCACCGCCGGAGCCATCACAGGCCGCCTGCTCGGCGGCAACCTCACGATGCTTGCGGCGCTCGCAGGCACCCCCTTCATGCCCTCGCTCCGCGGCGCCATCCTCGTGCTCGAAGAGATCGGCGAGCCACCCTATCGACTCGACCGACTCGTCACCACGCTTCGGCTCTCCGGCCTGCTCGACGGCATCGCCGGTCTTGTGCTCGGGCAGTTCACCCGGTGCGGCGCGGAGAGCGCCGCGGAGGTTGCGGCGCGCCTCTTCGACCTCCTCGGATTGGAGGGCATCCCCGCTGTCTGGGGGGCGTCAACGGGCCACGACGACCCCAACCTCGCGTGGCGCCAGGGCGGGCTTGCCCACCTCGATGCCACGGCCGGCAGCCTCACCATGCTGGCCGAGTCCGGAGAGCCCGGCGCCCAGGTGGAGCGGCCTGTTAGAGGCCTCCCCACGCTGCCTCTTGGCGCTATCCGGCGCGGGGCTGCCGGCATCGAGCCGCTCCGCGGCGCGCGCCCCTCCAACGGCGTCTTCGGGCTGCTCGACGAGGCCCTCACAACGGGCGTCTGCAGTGCGGCACAGCTCGCCGTCTGGCGGCGGGGCGAACTCACCCATCGCATCGCGCTTGGCACCACGGCTGTCACCGCCGACGGCCTCCGCGAACCGGTCACACAAGACACCCGCTTCGACATCGCCTCGGTGACAAAGGCTGTCTGCACGGCGCTGCTCGCCCACCTCGCCGTGGTCGATGGCCGCGTGAGTTTCGAAGACGAGATCCCGCGCGACATTAGCGGCTGCCGAGCAACCTTTGCAGACCTCCTCCGCCACGGCAGCGGGCTGCCCGCCTACGAACGGCTCTGGGAGCAGGGGTTTGCCTCGGCCGACGATGCCTGGCGCCACCTTGCCACCATTCCTGTACGCCGCGAACAGCGGGGCCACGGCATCTACAGCGATGTCGGCTACCTCCTGCTCGGCCGCTGGGTTGAACGGCTGCTCGGTGCGCCGCTCGACCGGCTTTTCGACGCGCTCATCGCCCGTCCGCTCGCTCTCACCCGCACCGGCTTCCGACCCGTGGGGATTGCGGCCGAGAGCGGATTCGCAGCCACGGAGTGGTGCGGCTGGCGCAGGCGCACCATCCAGGGCGAGGTGCACGACGAGAACGCCTCGCTGCTCGGCGGCGTGACCGGCCATGCCGGCCTCTTCTCAACGGCCTTCGAACTCTCGCGCATTGGGCTGGCGGCCATGACGCAGTCGCCTCAGCTCCTCACGCTCGAGAACACCGTGCGGATGTGGAACCGGGCCTGGATCGCCAAGGGCGGCTCCCACACGCTGGGCTGGGACACACCTTCCGGACCGAGCTCCTCCGCCGGCACCCGGATGAGCCGCGAGGCCTCCTTCGGCCACCTCGGCTTTGCAGGCTCGAGCCTCTGGATCGAC
Organism: Myxococcales bacterium; assembly: GCA_947496715.1. GTDB lineage: Bacteria > Myxococcota_A > Bradymonadia > REDH01 > REDH01 > CAIWGR01. Next base: position 19,948 of record CANMDT010000048.1, on the reverse strand, counting down.
GCGGAGCGGGGCGTCGTCGTGGCGCTGCTGACCAACCGCATCCACCCCACGCGCGACAACGCCGGTATCCGCGCGCTGCGGCCTGCGCTACACGACGCCGTCATGCGCGAACTCGGATTCTAACCGAACCGCGGCAGTCGCCATGCCGCTTGCCACCAACGGCCCACTTCGCGCAAGAAGGGGCCAACCCCCGCAAGCCACACGCCCCTCTCCTCGCAGCGAGTGTATCGAGCATGTCTGCAAGACCGCCCATGCGCCCCAACGACGACCTCCCTCCCATCGAGATGTACCACCAGCGCAAGCGCGTGACACCTCTCACCGCGAAGATGCGCTTCGATGCAGCCAGGATGGCGGGCGAGCGCTTCATCATCACCCGCCCGACGCGCCCCTCGGATGCCTTCCGTGAGGGTGTCTTTGCTGGCGTGGTGGCGATGCTGGCCGGCGGTCTGATTGCCTTCCTGTCGGTCTGGGCCACGGGGGCGAGCGGCATGTCGATGCGCGCGCTCATGGGCTTTACCCCCTTCGTGGGAATCGCCTGGTTCATCTATCTCAGCATCGTGCTGGGCGCCGGCAGCCTCGGTGAACTGTGGAGCGGCAAGCCGATGGGCGGCGCGGTCACCATCGCGGTGGCCGGCATCGTGCTCATGTTTGCCGGGCTCAATCCGGTCGAGCTCGCCAACAAGGTGCCGCTCGGGCCGCGTACGGCCTTCAACGCCTTTGCGGTCGCCAACTTTCCGAGTGTCTGGGCGGTGGTCGCCTTCGCACTTGCCGCCGGCTTTGCAGGCGCCCGCACAAAGCACCGCTGGCTGATCATGGTGGCCCTCGTGGTGGCAATCGCGGCAGCCCGCAACATCTCTCACGAACGGGTCGGATTCGCCGAAGGCTTGGCACCGGGCTTCCCCGAGGCCAAGAGCGTCTTCCGTGGCATCCCCGCGCTCCCCAGAGCGCTCCAGATCCGCATGATCGGCGACATCCTGCTCCTGACGGTCGCTCCGCTCACCCTCTTCCGCCGACCCTCGTAACCCCTGGCTACGCTGCATGTCTGACCTCATCCTCGCCATCGATCAGGGTACCACCGGCACCACCGCCGTGCTGCTCAACGCCCGCCTCGAGGTGCTCGCCACCGCCAATCGGGAGTTCGCGCAGATCTTCCCGCAGCCCGGCTGGGTGGAGCATGCGCCGGAGGCCATCTGGGCCAGTGTCGATGCCGCCGTATCGGCCGCGCTAGCCAAGGCGGGTGTTACCGGCAGCAGCATCGCCGCGATCGGCATTACCAACCAGCGTGAGACGACGGTGCTCTGGGACCGCGCCACCAGCAAGCCCATCCACAACGCCATCGTCTGGCAGTGCCGGCGAACGCGCGACGCCTGTTTGGCGCTCCGAGAAGCGGGCCACGAGCAGCTCGTCCGCGCGCGCACTGGCCTGGTCCTCGACCCCTACTTCTCGGGCACCAAGGCGGCCTGGATCCTCGATGCGGTGCCCGGCGCCCGCGCCGCCGCTGACCGCGGAGAGCTGGCCTTCGGCACCATCGACACCTTCCTCGTCTGGCGGCTCACAGGCGGCGCAGCCCATGTGACCGATGTCTCCAACGCCTCCCGCACCATGCTGATGTCTCTCGCAACGGGCGACTGGGACGACGAGATGCTCCACTTGCTCCGCGTCCCCCGCTCCATCCTGCCCCGCGTCGGCGCAAGCGCGGAGCGATACGGCGTGACCCGCGGCCTCGGCTTTCTGCCCGACGGCATCCCCATCACGGGCATGGCGGGCGATCAGCAGGCGGCCCTCTTCGGGCAGGCCTGCTTCGAAGTCGGACAGGCCAAGTGCACCTACGGCACCGGCGCCTTCCTGCTCATGAACACCGGCACGCAGCCCATCTTCTCCGGTCACGGGCTGATCACGACCGCAGCCTGGAAGCTCGGAGAGGCCCCGATGGTCTATGCGCTCGAGGGCTCCGCCTTCGTCGCAGGCGCCGTCGTGCAGTGGCTCCGCGACAACCTCGGCTTCTTCGTCTCGTCGCACGAGATCGAGGCGCTGGCGGCGACCGTTGAGCACTCCGATGGCGTGGTGATGGTGCCGGCGCTCACAGGGCTCGGCGCGCCCCACTGGAACCCCGATGCGCGCGGCCTGCTCTGGGGTGTGACCCGCGGCACCACAAAGGCTCACATCGCGCGGGCTGCGCTCGAGGGGATCGCGCACCAGTGCCGCGACATCCTGGCGGCGATGGAGGCCGACCTGCAGGCCCGCCTCTCGCTCCTCCGGGTGGATGGCGGTGCCTCTGCCAACAACCTGCTGATGCAGATTCAGACAGACCTCCTGCAGGTGCCTATCTCCAGGCCGCAGGTCATCGAGACCACCGCGCTTGGCGCGGCGCTGCTCGCGGGCCTCGGCGCCGGCCTCTACGCTGACCTCGAGCAGGTGCGGGCCATCTGGCGCGAGGAGCGCCGCTTCGTCCCCTCCATGTCGAACGAGCGGCGTGAGCAGCACCTGGCGCTCTGGCGCGAAGGGCTCAAGCGGGTCTGAACCTGCGCAGGCCAGAGAAGATGCAGTGACAGCCTCACCGCAACGCGGCGAATTCATGAGCAATCCTCACCGTTTGTCGGTTGCCCTTTCACAGGCTTGCAAAGCCCACTATCTTGCCGCCCCTTCTAGACCCTCCCACGGGCGTCCGTGCTCTCCACGCGATGTTGGCGAATCATGACCTTTCGAGCCGAAAACCCCGTCATCGTTCAGTCCGACAAGACCATCTTGCTCGAGACCCACTCCCCGAAGTTCGAAGAGGCCCGTGACGCACTCAGCGGCTTTGCCGAACTGGTAAAGTCACCCGAACACATCCACACCTACCGGGTCACCCCGCTCTCCCTCTGGAACGCCGCTGCGCTTGGCTGGAAGCCCGAGGAGGTGAAGCGGCAGCTCCTCGCCCTCTCCAAGTATGAGGTCCCCGGCAACGTCTTGGCCGATGTGGACGACTACATGTCGCGCTACGGCAGGCTCAAGCTGGTGCCCGATGGCGAACACCTCGCTATCACCTCCGACGACCCCATCATCCTGACCGAAATCTGCATGCACCGGCTCGTCGCCCCCTTCCTGCTCGGCCCTGTCGAGAACGGACGCGTGCAGGTGAAGATCACCGAACGCGGCTTTGTGAAGCATGCGCTGATCCAGATCGGCTACCCCGTCGAAGACCTCGCCGGCTACGAGCCCGGGACCCCGCTCGAGATCGATATGGTCCCCACGACCCGCCGCGGAAGCCCGTTCGACCTCCGCCCCTACCAGATCGAGTCTGTGGACGCCTTCTACGCTGGCGGATCAGAGCGCGGAGGTTCGGGTGTTGTCTCGCTGCCATGTGGCGCGGGCAAGACAATCGTCGGCATCGGCGCCATGAGCAAGGTGAAGGCACATACGCTTATCCTCACCACCAACGTCACCGCGCTCAGGCAGTGGCGCGACGAGATCCTCGACAAGACGACGCTCCTCCCGGAGCAGATTGGCGAGTATTCGGGCGACCGGAAGGAGATCAAGCCGGTCACCGTCACGACCTACCAAATCCTGACGCACCGGAAGAAGAAGACCGACCCCTTCACCCACTTCCATGTCTTCAACGAGAACAACTGGGGCCTCATCATCTACGACGAGGTCCACCTGCTGCCCGCGCCCGTCTTTCGGGCCGTCGCAAACCTGCAGAGCCGCCGTCGTCTGGGCCTTACCGCAACGCTCGTGCGCGAGGATGGTAAAGAGGACGAGGTCTTCAGCCTCATCGGTCCCAAGAAGTATGACGTGCCCTGGCGCGTCCTCGAGAAGCAGGGGTTCGTAGCCGAGGCGACCTGCGTGGAGATTCGGGTTCCCTTTGGCGATGACGACACCCGCCTGGAGTATGCGCTCGCCGACCAGAAGCGCCGCTACCGCCTCGCCGCGACCAACGCTGCGAAGCTTCGCGTGGTGAGCCATCTGACGCGTGAGCATGCGGCAGACCGGGTGCTCATCATCGGCCAGTATCTCGACCAGCTCCACGATGTGGCGCAGATGCTTCAGGCGGAAATCATCACGGGAGAGACACCGCAGCCGCTGCGCGAAGAGCTCTACGGCAAGTTCAAGTCGGGCGAGATCAGCCGCCTGGTGGTGAGCCGCGTCGCCAACTTCGCCGTCGACCTGCCCGACGCCAACGTGGCCATCCAGATCTCCGGCACCTTCGGCTCCCGCCAGGAGGAGGCACAGCGGCTCGGTCGCGTGCTCCGCCCCAAGACCAACGGCACCAACTCGGCTCGGTTCTACTCGGTCGTCACGCAGGACTCGAGCGAGCAGGACTTCTCTACCCGTCGCCAACTCTTCCTCACGGAGCAGGGCTATCGCTACGAAATCGAGAACTTCAAGCTCTGACCTTCGGGCGGCGAGCGAACGGGCGGCAACCGAGTTTGCAGAGAGCTGGCGGCTGCCCGCCGGCGCCATCGCGAAGTTCGGCGCCTATGCGAGCGGGCTGCAGGATAGCTCCGAACGGGCCAACCTCGTCGGCATTCTCGACGGCGATCGCTTTGCAGAGGAGCTGCTGCTCGACTCCCTCCGCGCGCTTCCCCTGCTCGACCGCGTAGGCGAGACGGGAAGCCTGATAGACGTCGGCAGTGGCGCTGGCCTTCCGGGCATCCCGCTCGCGATTGCCCGCCCCGCCTGGAAGATCACCTGTCTCGAACCGCGCCTCAAGCGGGCGCGCTTCCTGACCACCGCAAAGGTGATGGTGGGGCTGCCCCATGTGGAGGTCATCCAGGGCCGGCTCGAAGAGCAGGAGCGGACCTGGGATGTGGCATGCTCGCGCGCCGTCTTCGAGCCGCTGGTCTGGCTGGAGCTGGCGCGGCCCATCGTCCGTGAGCAGGGCCACCTGCTCTGCTACGCCACAGAACGCAACAAGCCCCTCGGCGCAGCGTCCGAGAGGCTTGGTTGGTCAGAGGTAGCGGAGGTCACCTACCCGGGGCCTGGCGGCGACCGGGTCGTTGTCCTCTACCGGCGCGACTAGTTCGGCCGGATGGGGCCGAGCACCGTGGTGCCGAGCTGCACTGCGAGGAAGGGACCGGTCGCATCCTTGATGGCGTAGACGGTGGCGTTAGCGCCAGGGATGAGCCCGGGGAGCGTGAAGATCACGTCTGCGGCGAGGTCGTTATTGACGTCGAGGCCCACCGTGTAGGCGCCGGCAGGGATGTCGAGCGTGCCCGACGAGGTGCCGAAGCTGAGGTCAGCCAGGAGGGTCGTGGCAATACCGAGCGCGTCGATGTTGAGCACGTCGACCTGGGGGATGGTGTCGGCAACATGGACAATCTGCACGCGGGCCAAACCGGCTGCGATGGGCGCATCGCTGTCATCGAGACGGAGGCCGGCGATTGAGCCCGCGTTGTCGTAGGCGACGAGGGTGTAGAAGGCGTCGGCGTCGTAGGCCAGCGAGGGGATGGCGAGGGCGGGCGTGCTCATCATCGGGTCAGCGCCAGCGGCGAAGACGTCAAAGTTGTAGTCGCCCGCGGGGACCGTGAGGTAGTCGGTGGCCGTGAGGTAGGCGAAGCTGGACACCGCGCGGGTTCCGCCGGTGTAGATATCGACGCCGGGAGCCGACGCGCCGTTGGCGATCGTCGAGGCGTGGAATACGCGGATGTTGGTCGGGCCGGCATCGGGGAAGATGGGCACGACGGTGGAGCCGAGCTGACCAGCGAGGAAGGGGCCGTCGACGCCGACGATGGCGTAGAGGTTGGCGACGGTGCCGGCCGGAAGCGCGGGGATGCTGAAGGTCAGGTCGGGCGAGGCGTCATTGTCGACGTCAAGGCCGAGCTTGTAGGCCTGCGCCGGGATCTCGAGGAATTCGCTCGCGGTGCCGAAGTTGAAGTCGACGATGAGCGGCGACGGCGCGGCGGGGTCGGTGATGTTCCAGATGTCGACCTGGCCCACGCCGCTGGCGATGTGGATGGCGCGGACGCGGATGTTGCCGGCGGCCGGCTCGATGGCGGGCTCGTCGAGGCGGAGCGCAGCGAAGCCAGCGCCCGACTCGTAGGCGACAGCCGTGTAGGAGGCGTCGGCGGCGTAGTTGAGCGAAGGGATCGAGAAGGCGGGGGTGCCGGTCGGGTCTGCGCCAGCGGCGAAGACGTCGAAAGCATAGTCGCCCTCGGGAACGGTCACGTAGTTGGTTGCAGCGAGAGCCTCGAGGCCCGGGATGACCGCGCTTCCGCCCGTGTAGATGTCGACCGTACCGGCCGACGGCGCGCCGTGGAAGACGCGGATGTTGGTCTCGCCAGCCTGCTCCTGCCCCAGAAGCTCAACCGCCTCGCCAGCGCCGAGATCGGCCACAATGGAGGGGCCGTCGGCGTCTGCGATCGCGAACAGGTTGGCCGAGGTGCCGGCGGGGAGCGCGGGCACGTCGATGAGGACGTCGGGGTTGGCGTCGTTGTTGAGGTCGATGCCGAGCACGTAGGCAGCAGCCGGGATCTCAACCTGCGCGGTGGCGGCGCCGAAGGCGAGGTTCTCGAATAGGAGCGCGGGGTTGGCCGCGTCGGTCACATTCCAGATGTCGACCTCAGGCAGGATGCCCGCAGCGTGGATCGCGCGCACGCGGATGTTACCGGCACCGATGGCGTCGGTCGACTCGTCGAGGCGGAGCGGCGCGATGGCACCGGCTGCATCGTAAGCGACGAGGGTGTAGGCCGCGTTTGCAGCATACGGGAGCGAGGGGATGGCGAGCGCGGGGGTGCCCGTCGGGCCCGCACCGTCGCCGAAGACGTTGAAGGCGTAGTCGCCGGCGGGGACTTCGAGGAAGCCCGTGCCGAAGCGGTAGACTAGCGCGTCCACAACAAGCGTGTCGCCCGTGTAGATGTCGACGCCGGCCTCAGAGGCGGTGTTGGCGAGGTCAGATGCGTGGAAGACGCGGATCTTGGTGTTGCCCGCAACCGTCGTGTCGGTAACGCCCGTGTCGGTCGTCCCCGTGTCGGTGGTGCCGGTATCTGAACCCGAGCCCGAGCCGGTGTCCGAGCCGGTGTCGGTCGTGCCCGTGTCGGTCGTGGTCTCCTTCTCGTCGTCGCCGCAGCCGACGGCCATCGAGAGCAGCGCCAGCAGCGCAAAGGTACTGGAAAGCTTCACATTCGAATTCAATTTCATAGCAGGTCTCCTCAATTGAAGGGCATTTGCCCCGTGTGGTATGATTGTGAGATGCAGCGACCGCTCAGTTGATGCGCACGCCGCCCATCTTTTGTCGCCGCGGGATGCTTCGCCCCATGCAACAGCCGGCAGCATTGGGACTTTCCCGATCCAGTGCAAGGCTTCAAAATCCGCTGTCTTCGGCGGCAATCAGCGGCCGGACTGCGACGCTGCATGCGGGCTGCGCAGGAATCAGCGCAGATTGGTTTCGCGGCGGCGGCGGAGCGCGAAGAGCGCGAAAAGCGCGAAGCTGGGCACGACCGATCCGGAGAGCGTTCCACCCGCGCTGCAGCCATCCTCCTTCTTCTTCGCCTTCAACGGATTGACCGCCACATCGTCCTCAGCGCCGCTTCCGTCGACCCCGGCATCGCTGCCCGCATCGTCGCCCGAGCCTGCGTCCTCGCCACCGGCCGCGGTGCGATCTGGACCGTGCGCCATCGGCGTCTCGTAGTTGTTGGTGTTGCGCGGGTCGTGAGCAAACCCATTCCACTCGATGGTGCCGGTCGCGGGCCCCGCCGTCTTCCAGACGAAGAGGTAGCCGTTGCGGGTGTGGGCAGCGACATCGAAGAATCCATCGCCATCAAAGTCGCCGATCGCGGGCGACGCGCCCAGCCAGCCGCCCGTGTGCTTGGGCCAGCCCTCGGGCTGCCGTCCATCCTTGTCGAAGGCGGTGAGGCGGAAGCCGCCGGAGCCGCTGATGGCCTCTGCAAAGCCATCGCCATCGAGGTCGGCAACAGCCGGCGTCATGAAGAACTGCCAGTCGTCTGTCACCTGCGGGAAGCCTTCGAGGAAGCGGCCCGTCGAGGTGTTCCAGGCCGAAACCTGGTGGTCGAACTCGGCCTTCTCGCCACCGCCCGCAAAGGCGAGCAGGAACTTGAAGCCGGCCGTGCCCTTGATGAAGGCCAGCGAGCCATCGTTGCTCATGTTGGCAAAGGCGCCGTTGTTGATGAGCGGGTAGGCATACTCATCGTTCGAGTTCGAGAGCGGACCGTAGGTGTCGGTGGAGATGGTCATCGCCCGCTCGATGGTCATCGCCGTGCCGTCCCACTGGTAGACGAGCGGAGCGCCACCGATGCCCTCCATCATGAACTCGAGGTAGGGGTCTGCATCGAGGTTGGCGATGATGGGGTTAGAGGGGTTGCCCTGTCCGACGACCGGGAGCACTGCGCCTGCGAGGGCTGCGGTGCGGTAGGGACCGGGGTTCTCGCGGTCATCGTCGAGGTTCTCGAATGGGCCGCGCGGGTCGGCGTTGCCGAGCGCGTGAACCATGTAGAGGCGGCTCTCGAGCTCGTTGTAGACCTCGCCTGTGCCGACGATGATCTCGAGCTCGCCATCGTTGTCGACGTCGCCCACGGCTGGCGTCGCCATGATGCGCTCCGAGACCGGGTCGGGCTCTTCGTTGTCCTGCAGCAGCACCGGGAATCCATCGAACGGCGTGCCATCGTGGTTCCACACATAGAGGTACTGGTCCATGCCACCTGCGATGATCTCAAAGTCGCCGTTGTCGTCGAGATCGGCCAGTACCGCGCCACCTGCAAAGCCCTCGTCAAGGCGGTTCTGCTCGCGGAAATCCGTGAAGCCGCGCGAGAAGTTCTCGTCGGTGCGGACAGGGAAGCCGGGCGCCACGGAGCCGTCGGTGTTGAAGACCCAGACGAAGCCGTCGACGGTTGTCGCGACCACCTGCACAGCGCGGTCGGCGACATCCCGATCCGCATTCGCAAGATCGGCAACGGCCACGGCGTTGGTGATGAAGCCCTGCCGTGACGGCGACGAAACCTCGCGACGAGCGATACAGCCCGTCCGGTCATCGCGGAAGGCGCAGGCACCGAGGTGGTTCGGCGTCACGGCGGGGTCGTAGCCACGCCGGTAGCCCACACTGACCGGCCAGCCAGCGAGCTCGGTCCCATCTGCCTTGAAGGCATGTACCAGGCCGGCGCCCTCGGGGACGATGAGCTCATCGGCGCCGTCGCCGTTGAGATCGTAAAAGCGGCTGCTCGCCTCGCCCGAACCGCGGAGGTTCTTGGGGAAGCCGGCAAAGAGGTTGGGGTCGTTGGCGAGGAAGGCGCCCTTGCGGAACTCGCCGCAGACCTCGCCGCTCGGGCCGTCGGCGCAGGCGATGAGCTTGAGCGTGTAGGCGTAGCGGTTGGGGTCGGTGAGCGCCGCGTCGAGGTCGATGCGGTCGGCGAGCGCGGTGAGATCGAGCGTCGCGATGAGGCCGTCGACGCCTGTCGTCGTGCCGCTCGCTTCGAGCTCGAAGTCGGCCTCCGCGGGGGCCTTGCCGGGCGCCGTCAGCAGCTGCCAGCGGTAGGAGGCGTAGCGAGGCGCAGCACCATCGGTGCGGCTTCCGATGCGGCCGGTGACCGCGAGCGAGAAGCCATCGCGGCGGGGGTAGTGGGTGCCGAACCAGAGCGGGTCGACGATGTCGACCTCGGGCGGGATGGCGCCCGTGCGAAGCAGATCCAGCGCCTTGCGTGCATTGTTGCGTCCGTATCCGAAGTGGTAGTCCCAACCGACGTCGCTCGGGAACTTGCCCAGGTCTTCTCCGCCCGGGTTGACGACGATGTCGTCGACGCCCTGGATCATGAGCCCGCGAATCTCTTCCGGCGTGAGCGATGGGCTCAGTGCCTGCTGCCGCGCATAGCTGAGGAGCAGACCGGCCTGTCCCGCCGACATGCCGGTGGCCTGCGACGAGCAGCCCGTGCCCGGCGTCGAGAGCAGCAGGTTGGCACCATGGTTGGTGCAGGCGGAGTAGCTAAGAAAGCTGCTGGCCTGCCAATCGTCGTTGTCGTCGGCCTCGATGGAGTGAACGTAGATGGTGTGGTTGGCGGTGCCCGGCATGTTCTGGTGGAAGCTGTTCTCGTCGGCCGCGGAGGCAATCACAGGCACGCCGTTCTGGTAGGCATACTCGATGGCGTCGTAGGCGAGCGGCCCCATGTTGAGGGAGCCGAGCGCCTCGGAGACGATGTCGGCGCCGTTGTCGACGGCGTAGATGGCTGCGGCAGCAAAGTCGTTGCTGTCTGCGACGAAGCTGTCGCCCACGCGGAGGAAGATGACGGAGCAGTCGGGGCAGATGCCCACCTCGCCGCGCCCGTCGTTGACCGGCGCCGTGGCGATCATGCCCTCCCACTCGCCGTGGTCATGCTCGGTGTCGTCGGTGGGGTCGTTGTCGTCCCAGTAGAAGTCCCAGCCGGAGATGTCGTCGATGTAGCCGTTCGCGTCGGCGTCGATGCCATCCGAGCAGTTGCGGATGAGGTCTGCTGGGTCGAGCCGGGTATTGCCGTTGCCCATGCTGTCCCACCGCTCGCGCTCGCCGTCACAGACAGCGTAGTCGAGCATGTTGAACTTGCCGTCACCATTGGCGTCGAAGCGGTCGACAGGCGTCTCGACAAGGCAACCGATTTCTGGCCGGCAGCCGTCGAAGTCGAGCTCCTCCCGCTTGATGAAGGTCTTCTCCACCATCTCGGGTCGGAGCCAGCCCGTGCCGTCGTCGTGGATGGCGATGAGGATACCGGGGTCGCCCGTGGTTACCTGCCAGGCGCGGTCGGCGCTCATGCCCGTACCGAGCGTATCGCGCTCCTCTGGCCGGATGGAACCGGCGTTCGGGCCGATCCATGACTCAGGGTAGAAGGACCACTGCTCCCAGGCGCCGCGGGCGCGGTCGGCACAGCTGCCATCGGCGTTTCGGGTGCAGCTGAAGTAGCCTGGGTCGTCCGGCATCGCCGCCTTCGGATCTTCGTCCGGTCGGTTCGGGAAGGCAGGGTTGGCAGCGAAGGCCGGCTGCGGCAGCACAACAGCCGCGAAGAGTCCGACCATGGCATAGCGGCGAAGATTGCGTGGAATGTTCATGGAGAGGCTCGGGAGGGAACAAGGCAGAGTGACCCTGCGCCGCCTACCCCAACTCTGCTTGCGCCAAAAGGATCTTGGGCCTAGCGCCAAATCCCATGCGTTACCTGCTCCTCTTGGCACTCCTGCTCGCCTCCTCTCTGCGCCCCACAGCGGCTGAGGCGGGCACGCTGCCCGCTTCTTCAGCAGAGGGTTCCGGCGCAGCGGCCGAGGGCTCAGGCGGCGCGATGCTGCCCGTCGCCAAACCGCCCGTAAAGCTGATCGGAAGTGCCATAAACTCCCGACCGCCGCTCCCCAAGGCTGCAGCCGCGCCGCTCCCCGAGGTGACGCTCCCGCCGCTCGCCACCGAGACCGCTGCAGCGCGCTTCCGCTGGAGCGGCGAACAGCTCTTCTACGCCATCGAGTTCCTTGGCAACAAGGCCATCAAGGCCGGCCTCTCCGTCGGTGCGCCCATCGAAGTGGAGAAACTCGGCACCGTCATCCCGATCCAGGGGCTTGCCGCCAGCGTCGGCCTGCTCGGCGCCGTCTACCCCATCCGCGACAGCGCCCTCACCTACCTCGACCCGGCAACCGGCCTGCCTGTCTGGTCCGAAAAAGTGCTGGAAGAAAACAACGTCGAGCGCTCCTACAAGGTGGACTACGACGGCACCCACCACCGCGCACAGGTCTTGCGAAAGCGGGACGGAGAATCGCGCCAGTTCAAGCGGGCCGTCCCCTCCGACATCCACGACGCCTTCTCCTGGTTCATGGACCTGCGCAGCCAGGACCTCTCGGTCGGCAAGCGCTACGAGTACTTCGTCTTCGACGGCTGGAAGCTGTCGCGTCTCACCGCCGTGGTGGTCCGCAACGGCACCACCTACTGTGCGCTCGGCGAGCTGCCCTCGGCAGAGGTAGAGTTGAGCAGGGAGGTCCTCGCCTCCGAGCCCATGCTCCCCTACGCGGTGCGCGGCGCGGAGCTACCGCCCGTCTATCTCGAAGAGGAGCCGGTGAAGCGCGTAGGACGGGCCTGGTTCGGTACCGACGCGCGCCGCATCCCCATCGCGATTGAGGTGGTCACAAGCCTCGGACCGCTCGGCGTCCGTATCGAGCGGGCCCAGACGCCCAACTAGGGGCGCTGGCCGAGCACGGCGACCTTGGCCCAGGCCTCCTCCCATTCGGAGCGCGGGTCGGAGTCGTAGACGATACCGCCGCCCACATCCCAGCGGGCAAGGCCGTTTCGTGACTGCATCGTCCGGATGACCACACTCAGCTCCGCGTCGCCGTTCGGTTCGACCCAACCGATGGTGCCTCCGTAGAGACCGCGCGGGCCCTGTTCGAGTTCGTGTAGCATCGCGCAGGCCTCAAGCTTCGGTGCGCCCGTCATGGAGCCAGGCGGAAAGGCAGCAGCGAGCAGGTCCCAGATATCGCGACCGGCCGCCAGCTCGCCCGTGATGGTCGAGGTTAACTGGGCGACGCTCCGGTAGCGCTCCACGGTGCAGAGCGCGGGCACCTGTACGCTGCCGGGCCGGCAGACGCGGCTCAGATCGTTGCGGAGCAGGTCGACGATCATGGTGTTCTCCGCGCGGTCCTTCTCCGACGCCGCGAGCTCCTCCATGATGGCCTGTTCGTTGCCCGGAATGAGCAGCCGTGTGCCCTTCATCGGGCGAGCGGTCGCAATCCCATCACGCAGAGAGAGGAACCTCTCCGGGCTGCTGGAGGCAGCCGCAAAGTCGGGCAGCTGCACCAGCGCGCCGAAGTCCACAGGATGGTTCGCCATCATCCAGGCGAAGAGCTCCTGCATCGACGCCGGCGGCTCGAACCAGAGCGGAAAGGTGAGGCAGAGCTGGTAGAGACGGCCTGCGCGGATCGCCTCGAGGATGGCCTCTACTGCAGCGCTGTGCCAGGCCTCGTCTGCCACCGAGAGACGGCGGAGGAGCGGCCGTTCTGCGGGCCCCGCCCACGGCTCACCGGCAGGGGCCGTGACCACATCATCCGCTGCCCAGAGCTGTGCCAGCGGAAGGTCGTCCCAGGCCTCGAAGCTCGCCGCCTCGTCAAAGAGCCTGCCGCCCTCGTGGGCAACGAGCAGAAGGCAGCCTTTGGCGCCCTCGGCGAAGGCCCGTGCGGCGGCAGCCCGAAGCAGCCCTGTCGCAGCCCCTGGCGCGAGCGCATCGGAAGCCGTGATCGTTGTTACAGGCCGCAGCCCTGTCGCCAGCAGCGATCGACGGCCGCGGTCGCTGTCGCCGCGGGCGGAGCAGAGGCAGGCAAAAGGAGCGCCGCTGGCGGCCGCCTCCTCGACCAGAAGCTGAAAGGGCGAGCCGCTCATCGCGACCGCTCATGCTGCGCCAACAGCAGCGCCCGCAGTGCCGCCGCCTCGTCTGCAATCAGGGGCAGCGCGCTGCCATCGAGCGACCGAACCGGCGTTGCCAATCGGAGAGCGCTTACCAGTACAAGTCCGTTGCAGGCAGCGAGCCGCGATGCATCCAGCGATCCGCGCGCCACCTCCAGTCCGCCAGCCTCCAGCGCCGCCAGCGTCACGCTCGCAAGAAGCCCCCCAGTGTCGGGCCTCCACCAGCGGCCGCCCTCCCGCCAGAGCAGCGTCGAGCGAGCCGCCTCGGCGACGGCGCCCTGCCGCCAAAACAGCGCCTCATCTGCACCAGCGCGCTCCGCTTCACGCTGCGCGAACTGCGACCAGTGATAGCTCGCAGACTTGCCAAGCCGCCCCAGGCCGGGATGCTCCGAGGCCGCCGAGCGTAGCGCGATTCCCGAGCGGTAGTGAGCCTCAGGTGGCGCGTAGTCGTCGAGCTCACCGAGCGCCTGCCAGCCCGCCGCGCCGCGGGGTGACGGCGTCACAAGGAGCCGCAGACGGGCCGGTCGCGCTGCATCGATGGAGGCAGCCTGCAGCGTCGCACGGGCTGCCATCAGCGCGGCTTCGGCATCGAGCCCGGCTGCTGCAATCGATGCCGCCATCCGCGCAAGGTGCTCTGCCTCGAACATCCAGCGGCCCTGCTCACCGCGCAGCGTCTCGAACCAGCCCTCTCCGCTCCGCACCAGCCCCGTCTCCGCGCCGAGCACCGCATCGGCCGCCGCGACAGCGCGACCATCGAGCAGGAAGCGGGTACCGCTCATGCGTCGCCGAACTCCACCACCGACCTCACCGTGTTTGCGGTCAGGCGGAGCGCAAGCGCCCGCTGCACGGCGATGGTCGCGACATCGGCAGGCGCCGTTGCAGTGAGCGCAGCCTCGCGGGTGAGGTCCACAAACGCCCAGCAGGCGAGGATGTCATCGCCGTCATCTTTGCGTGCCACCGAGACCGCTCCGTCGGCCTCCACGACCTCGACCTCGACCGGCCAGTCGACCGTCGCCGCGGTCAGCCACTCCAGCCAACGCAACGCCTCCACGCCCACCCAGACATCGGCGGCGGTAACCCCTTCGAGCCACTCCGCGGCGCAGCCTGCGCCACCCTCCGCAGCAGCGCCCGCCTGCACAATTGGAAGCCAGACAAAGCCGGCAGCTGTGTTGCTGCTGCACCAGACCAACCCATCCGCGAGGAACTCGGGCCGCTCCGGCGGTGCTCCTGCAATGAGCGCGGCGCGGATGCGCTCTTTCGGCGACCACCAGCGTCCAAGCAGCGTCGCAAATCCGCGCGCGCCCGGCCAAGCCTGCCAGCCCTCGTGGGCCGGGAGCGCCGCAAGCGGACGAGCCAACTCCTGCGCATCGAGCACCGCACGCGGCTCCACCTTCCACATCTCCTGCTCGCCGCTCCGCCAGCACTCCACACGGCCCACGGAAGCAGGTCCGAAGACCGTATGCACAGCCCCCGACAGCGCCTCCTCGTGGCCGCACTGTTCGCAGGCGAAGGGCGCGGCGTCAGCCGGCCGCTGCGACAGCTGGCGCAGGCGCCCCGTCGTGAACCGGTGAAGGTCATACTCACGGTAGTGGCGATGGATATGCTCCTTTCCGCAGATGGCACAGGCCTCATGCATGTCTTGGCGGTAGCCGAGCAGCGGAGAGCCATCTTCCGCGACAAGGATGCGAAGCCACATGCCACGGCTGCTCATAGAGCCACCTGATGCGCCTTCGAGGCCATCCCGATTGTACCGCCTTTGACTCTGTTCATCGTCGTTCGCCTCCAGCCTGTACACCCTGCGGCACGCTCGGCTCTTCGCCTTCTGGATCGCCACTGTCAACCCGCGCAACCCGAGCATCGCCGTGGCTTGCGGCCTTGCCGCGCCCCTACTAGTTGCCCAAGCGCGCCACGGCGCACCCACCGCTCCAACCGTCACGGTTCATCATGGCGAACGCTACCAACCTTCCCCCCTGCGGCATCTATCGCACCACCCTCCCGCTCGAGGGCAAAGCAGAGGCCGTCCCGGCCGGCCGCATGGTCTACTTTCACAACCACTCCGATCAGGAGAACAAGTCCATGGTCCTCCTCCCCAAGGAGGTGAAGGACAACACCTGGAGCTTCCAGGACCGCGGCTACCTCGTCGAGTCCAAGAGCTGGCCGAGCACCCTGGTCCTGCTCCCCAAACAGGGCTTCTATGTGGTCCGAGAAGAGATCACGACCGCATCGGGTGGCCGCATGGGCGCCGGCATGCTCGTGCAGCTAGGCTACAACAACGCGGGTGCCGCCATCCTCTTCCCGGGCACCTACGAGCTAGGCAACCGCATCCAGTTCCCCGACCGCGGCCTGCTCATCTCCGACCTCCAGACGACCCTCCTCGACGAGACCTCCTTCAAGCTGGTCGGCCCTGCGGCCAACGGCTCCGGCGACCTCCACTAGCAGCTCTGCTGCGCTCCCCGGACAGGTCCGACCCATGCAGGTCAATCACCCCTACGCCTCCTTCATCCACACCGTAGAAAAGCCGGCGCGCTATGTGGGCGGTGAGTACAACGCGGTCGTGAAAGACTGGACCAGCGTAGACTGCCGCTTCGCTCTCTGCTTCCCCGATGTGTACGACATTGGCATGAGCCACATGGGGACCAAGATCCTCTACTCGGTCGTCAACAAGACGCCCGACCTGCTCATGGAGCGCTGCTTCGCCCCCTGGTTTGATCTGGAGGCTGCGCTGCGTGAGCGCTCCCTCCCGCTGGTGACGCTCGAATCGGCGCGTCCGCTCTCCGACTTCGACGTCGTGGGCTTCTCACTCCAGTTCGAGATGACCTTCACCAACATCTTCACGATGCTCGAACTCGGCGGCATCCCGATCCGCTCCGAGGCGCGGACGCTGGCCCATCCCTTCGTCATCGCAGGCGGTCCGGCCGCCACCCATCCCGAGCCCCTCGCCCCCTTCCTCGACATCATTCTGATCGGTGACGGCGAAGAGCGGCTGCCGCAGCTCCTGCGCGCCATCGGCCAGATGAAGCGCGAGGGCCGGCTCTCGCGTCGAGAGATGCTCATCGAGGTCGCCAAAGAGGGCGGCGTCTACTGCCCCGATCTCTACACCCGCGACATCTGCGAACGCTCCGGCCTCATGTATGTGAGCGCGCCGACCCACCCCGATGTGCCTGCCCGCGTGCAGCGCGCCTTCCTCGACGACATCTCCCGCTACCGTTTCCCGGACGACTCGCCCGTGCCCGTCGCCGAAGCCATCTTCGATCGCATGGCGGTGGAGATCGCGCGCGGCTGCACCGAAGGCTGCCGCTTCTGCCAGGCCGGCATGATCTACCGGCCCGTGCGCGAACGCGACCCCGAGGAGGTCGTCGAGACCCTCGTCTCCGCCATCCAGAAGGGCGGCTACGATGAAGCCGCAATCACCTCGCTCTCGACCGCCGACTACTCCTGCGTCGCGCCTCTCATCAAGCGCATCATGGAGAAGCTCCGCCCCATGAAGGTGTCGCTCGGCATCTCCTCGTTGCGCGCCTACGGCCTCTCCGACGAGCTCCTCGACGATATCGCCAGCGTGAAGGCCACCGGCCTTACCTTCGCGCCCGAAGCGGGCACGCAGCGCATGCGGGATGTCATCAACAAGAACATCAGCGAAGAAGACATCTTCACCACCTGCCACCGGGTCTTCTCCAAGGGCTGGCAGCGCATCAAACTCTACTTCATGATCGGTCTTCCGACCGAGACCGACGAGGATCTGCTCGGCATCGTGGAGATGGGGCGACAGGCCTACGAGATCGGCCGCCGCTACCAGCGCGCCATCAACATCACCGTCGCCATCTCCAGCCATGTGCCCAAGCCCCACACCCCCTTCCAGTGGTGTGCGATGGACAGCATGGATGAGATCAGCCGCAAGCAGCGGCTGGTCTTCGACGGCGCCCGCCGCGCCAACGTCTACGTCCGCAAACACGAGCACCGCGGAAGCCACATCGAGGGCATCCTCTCGCGCGGCGACTACCGCACGGGCGACCTCCTCGAGCTCGCCTGGCGGCTCGGCGCCCGCTTCGACGGCTGGGACGAGCACCTCAACTGGACGGCCTGGCAGGAGGCGCTCACGCAGTGGGAGGCGCAGCACGGCATCGAGCGTGGGCTCTTCCTTGCCACGCTGCCCACCGACGCCCATCTGCCCTGGGACCACATCGATGTGGGCCTCGAGGATGGCTTCCTGCTCAAGGAGTACCGGAAGTCGATGGTCAACCGGCTCAGCCCGCCCTGCGGCAAGCCCTTCCGCGCCAAGGTCCACCACACCAACGTGGCCGACGCACTGGCCGACCAGCGCAAGCTCATCTGCTACAACTGCGGCATCGCCTGCGACATGAAGCAGATGCGCGACGACCGGGTCGACGCCCTCACCCGCCTCGGCGCCCTCGAGCCCACGCCGGCCTTCACCGAGGCCAGCGCCCGCGTCACCGCGCAGGCCCGCATCAAGCGCGGCCTCAAGCCCCACGACTTCGGCCAGGGCGACCCGCAGCAGTTCCGCGTCCGCTTCTCCAAGCTCGGCTCCATGGCGCTGCAGGGCCAGGTCGACATCGCGACCATGCTACCCCGCATCGCCCGTCGCGCGGGCCTCACGGTCTTCTTCTCAGAGGGCTTCAGCCCCCGCCCGGTCATCTCCTTCGGCGCAGGTCTCGGCATGGGGCTCCGCTCCGTCGCAGAGTATGCCGACATCGCCTTTGCTGAGCCGCTCACCCCCGAACAGCTCCTCGAGAGCCTCAACGGCTTTGCGCCCGAGGGCTTCTCCTTCTTCGAGGCGGCCCGTCTGCCGAGCCGGCCGATCGCGGTCGGACGCTGGATCGACGGCATGGAGCTGGTTGCTGCGGTACCCGCCTCCATCCTCGCCGAGCCGGGTCTCACCTTCGAGGCCCTCCGAGACCGCGTTGCGGCCATCTACGCGGCCAACGCGGAGGTCGTCGTTCCGCGCAAGAAGCTGACCAAGTCGCTGCCGATCCAGCTCGTCGTAACGCGCGCCGCAGTGGTTCGCGCCGGCGAGCTCGCGCCGCTGCTCGGCCTCGCGCCGGACCGCCCCATCCTGCGCATCACCCAGCGCATCATGGAAGACACGCTCAAGCCGACGGAGACCATCGCTGCGCTCTTGGGCACGACGGTCGACCCGCACAGCATCGTCCGTGTGGCGATGGGCAAGATCAAGAAGGCGGAAATGCTTTCGCCGATGACCGCAGACCCTGCGGCCTCCGGCTTTGTCTCGCTCACAGAGGCCGAGGTTGCGGCGCAACGGCTCGCCAAGCGCCACTACACGCCGCCTCAGCCTCATGCCGGCGAGCCGCGCGAGCCCGACGAGGAGCTGTTGGCGATCGAACTCGGAGAGGAGCCGCCCGCTGGCCCGCTTCTCGTTCCCAACGAGGCACCGAATCTGTTAGCGCTGGCAGAACACGCTGGTTCCTAGTCCATTCAGCAAGGCAGTCGGTTCATGCAGCCCTCAGCACCCATGCCCGCGCTTCGGCTCCTCCCCGTCGACCCCCACCGGCTCTACGCCTACTGGACGGTGGCTGTCGTAGGACAGCTTCGCCTCGCCACCGCCGTGGGCGACACGCTGCTCGAAGTGACCGTTGGCCCGGAGGAGAAGGGGGCCTTCTTCGACCTTCCTGAGTCTGTCCACGCGGTCGTCGCGATGCTGTCTGTGGACGGCGAGGCGCCGCTGCACTCCGCGCCACTCCACCTCCCCGCCGATCGTCCGCAGCGGAGCCTGGTGGTCTGGGGCCGCGCAGACGGTAGCGCCCTGCCCGCGCTCCCCGCCCGCGCCGGTGGCGGCCTGCCCTACCTGCCGCCGCGCAGCAGCGCGGGCTCGCACCTGCACGCAGCATCGCGATCGGCCCGAACCACCTCAGACACAACCAGTCCCGGCAACAGCTGGAGGCGCCCATGAACGGCTCTCTCCAGATTGTCCTCCACGCCCACCTTCCCTTCGTTCGGCACCCCGAGAACCCCTACCACCTCGAGGAGAACTGGCTCTTCGAGGCCATCCTCGAGACCTACCTCCCGCTCGTAGAGGTACTCCAGGGACTCGACAGCGATGGTATCCCCGGCCGCATCACCCTCTCGCTCTCGCAGCCGCTCATCGGCATGCTCGACGACGCGCTCCTCCGCGACCGCTTCGAGCAGCACCTCGCCCGCCTCATCCGGCTCGCGACGCAGGAGGTCACCCGCACCGAGGCCGACGCCGACTTCGGCCCCGTCGCCCGCTTCTACCTCGCCCGCCTCATCCGGCTCCGCGACCTCTACCTGAACGGGCTGCAGCGCGACCTCGTCGGCTGCTTCATCCGGCAGCACCAGAGCCGGCGCATCGAGCTCATCACCTGCGTTGGAACGCACGGCTTCTTGCCGCTCATGCTCCTCGAGGGCAGCCGGCGCGGCCAGATTCGCACCGCTGCACGCTCCTTCGAGGCGCGCTGCGGCTTCGCCTCCGCCGGCATGTGGATGGGCGAATGTGCCTACACTGCTGGCGTCGACAGTCTCCTCGCAGAGGCCGGCGTGCGCTTCTCTTTTGTCGATAGCCACGCCATCGAGTGTGCCTCCGACCGGCCGCTGAGCGGGCTCGTTGCACCGCTGCTCTCGCCAGGCGGC
>CANMDT010000047.1 GCA_947496715.1 Myxococcales bacterium | reverse complement strand
GCGACTGCTCCGCCTCCTGCGGCAACGGCGTCGTCGAAGGTTTAGAGACCTGCGACGGGAACTGCCCCGCCACCTGCGCCCCCTCTAACCTCTGCGCCACCGCCCGCCTCATCGGCAACAGCGCCAACTGCAGCGCCGAGTGCGTTGAGGCTGCCATCACGGCGCCCGCCGACGCCGACGGCTGCTGCCCCGCCGGCGCAAACGCCTCGGTCGACAACGACTGCTCCGCAGTCTGCGGCAACGGCGTGGTCGAGGGTGTGGAGAGCTGCGACGGCTCCTGCCCCACCTCCTGCAACGACACCGACGCCTGCACCACCGACAGCGTCGTCGGCAGTGCGACCTCCTGCAACGCCGCCTGCGACAACGCCCCGGTGACCGCCTGCACGAGCGGCGACGGCTGCTGCGCGCCCGGCTGCAACGCCAGCAACGACAGCGACTGCTCCGCTGCCTGCGGAAACGGCATCGTCGAGCCCAGCGAGACCTGCGAAGGGGCGAGCTGCCCCACCTCCTGCGATGACGGCCTCGCCTGCACCGCCGATGTGCTGGTCGGTAGCGCCGGCAACTGCGACCTGGCCTGCACCTTCCCCGCCATCACGGCCGCCGCCGATGGCGACCTCTGCTGCCCTGCCATCGCCAACGCCAACAACGACAGCGACTGCGCCCCGGTCTGCGACAACGACGTCGTAGAGTTCGGCGAGACCTGCGACCCGCTCGCCTCCTGCCCGGTCCTTGCCGCCTGCGAAGATGGCGACTTCTGCACCATCGACACGCTCGACGGCGCCGCCTGCGGCGTCGCCTGCGCCCGCACCACCATCACCACGCCCTCATCCGGCGACCTCTGCTGCCCCTTCGGCGCCAACGCCAACCTCGACACCGACTGCGACCCGACCTGCGGCAACAGCGTCGTCGAGTCCGGCGAGCTCTGCGACGGCGCCTGCCCCACCTCCTGCCCCGACGACGGCAACCTCTGCACCGGCGAAGTTCTGACGGGCACGACCGGCACCTGCGACGCCCTCTGCACCCACCCCGCCATCACCGCCTGCGTCAACGCCGACGGCTGCTGCGCGCCCGGCTGCACCTCCGCCAACGACACCGACTGCGTCTCGGCCATCGACACCAACAGCCCCGTCACCGTGACCAGCAGCTGCCTTACCGCCGGCCTCCCCGGCCCGGCGCAGAGCGCGGTCCTCCTCACCCTCACTGACGCTCGCGGCAACGCCGTCAACGCCGCCACCGTCTCCATGAACTCCACGCTCGGCACGCTCTCTGCCGTCTCCTCGAGCGGCAACCAGTACTGGGCCATCCTCTCGGCTCCCGGCACCGGCGCGGGCACCGCCACCATCTCGGTCACCGCCAACGGCATCGCCCTGGCAACCCGCCCCGCCGTGACCATCGCAGCCCGTTTCAGCGATGTGAGCGGCGGTACGGGCGGCTGCGGCGCCGACGGCAACGTCCGCGTCCGCGCTGTTGACCCTGCAGGCAACCCCATCGCCGGCGCCGTCGTCATGGTCGGCACCGCGCCAGCCGCGACCTCGCTCGTAACCACCTACCGCAGCGCAGCGAGCGGCTCGAACAACGCCACCACCGACGCCGACGGCTACGCGGTCTTCCGCGACTTCGGCACCACCCTCGACGGCACCGTCACTGTCACGGCCGGCGCCGCCAACCGCGAGTATGTGACCTTCACCGGCTCCAGCGCCGCCGACTTCGTCCTCCCGCTTCGTCCGCTCCGCCCCACCGTCCAGACGGGAACCTACGCGGGCGTGCTCTCCGGGATCAACGCGAGCGGCAACATCGAGGCAGGCCTCATGCTGGCCGACACCGACCTGAACAACCTCGCGACCTTCTCCTTCGCCGGCCTGCTCTCGCGCAACGCCTGTGTCGCCATCCCCATTGTCGGCAACGCCGCCGTGCCCAACAACGTCTACCTGCCTCGCCAGACCGTCATCATCCTTACCCTCGCCGAGAAGCGTTATGCCTCCGCGGCAACGACCTATGGCAACCGCTTCCTCTACGGACTCGGCGGTAACCTTCCCACCAGTGCAGTTACGGGTGGGAACCTCACCGCTGCCCTCGGTACCCTCACCCTCACCAACTTCGGCGGCGCCACCGCCACCGTCAACGCGGCCGGTCCGACCAACCGCGACATCGCGCTCGGCACCACGCTGCGCAACAACGTGGGCTGCAGCCTGAGCAACTACCCGGCCGCGTCGGACGTCTTCTGCGTCTCGGTCGGCGACATCGACTCGGGCGGTGCCTCGGCCCTCACGCCGGGCGAGGGCCGCCTGATCTTCCAGGGCTTCAAGACCGCTGTCGCCGGCACCACCACCGCGACGGCCGTCAACCTCGCCAACTTGACCACGGTCGACAACGTCGGCGCCCTCGCCAACATGGACTACGTCGCCATCACGGCTGCCTTCTACAACGACAAGGCCCGCGCCGGCATCCCCGCAGGCACCGCCAACGGCACCTCCGCCATCTTCAACCGCGCTGGCGCCGACCTCTTCGCCGGCAACCCGACCGTCAGTTTCAACAGCTACCTGCCCATCCGCTCCGTGGCCCGCACCAGCCGCGCCTTTGCGCTCGGCGCGGCCACCAACGCCACCTCGCCCGCAGCGCCCGACTTCACCGAATTGAACATCAAGCAGGTGGTCAGCACCACCTACTCGAGCTGCGCGGCGAACGACTCCACCGAGAGCACCCGCTACACCGTCTGGCGGCTCATCGCGCCGGCCACCGGGACCGCCGTCTCGCTGCCCACGCTGCCCGCCGGCTGGCCCCGCGCCGCCCTCGCAGGCGACCTCAGCGGCCTCGTCGACACCACCGCCACGGCGGAGAACGACAGCCTCGAGGTCACCGTCGCGACCACCGACATGGGCCTCCTACCCGGCTTCTCCTACGGCGCCTTCCGGTTCGCAGACTTCGTGAAGTATGCGACCCATGTCTCGTCGAACCAGGCCGGCTTCTAGGCCATAAAACCGGGCCGCGCGGCGAGGTAGTTCACAAACGCCTCGCCTAGGCCAGAGGCCCGAAGGAAGGCCGCCGTCGTCGGCGTGCGGCGCGGCTCCTCACCCTGCTCCACCACCCGCGACGGCCAGTCGGCGTTGAGGATAGCCGAGCGGCCGAGCGCCACTGCGGAGGCGCCGAGCGCGAGCTGCGACTCGGCCTCTTCGCGCGTCCAGATGCCGCCGGCCGAGACAACGGGCAGGTCGGAAGGGAGCGCCTGCACGAAGAGCGGCACGGGGTGCTCCGCCGGCCGCTTGAGCGTCATGTTGGCAGCGTTCCAGAGCGAGATGTGGAGGAAGTCGGCGCCGTCGTCGGCGAGCCACTTCGCCACCTGCAGGCTCTCGTCGAGGTCGAGCCCCGTGAGGTTGCCAAAGTTCTCGGGCGAGAGCCGGACGCCGACGATGAAGCCAGGCTGCACCACGGCGCGGACGCCCTGCATCATCTCGCGCAAGAGCCGCGCTCGGCCCGCGAGCGAGCCGCCCCAGCCGTCCGTGCGACGGTTCATGGTGGCACTCAGGAACTGGCAGAGGAGGTAGCCATGGGCGCCGTGGAGCTCCACGCCCTTGCCACCCGCCTGTTCGATGCGGAGCGCGGCAGCGATGAAGTCGGCGATGACCTGCTCGATCTGCGCGGGGGTTGCCTCGGTGAAGGCTGCTTCGCCCTCGAGGGACGGGCTTGCCGACCAGGGAGCGCGGCCGTCGTGCGGCAGCGCCCGGGCACCGCCGTGGAAGAGCTGCGCCAGCAGCGGAGCACCCTTTGCCTGCGACACCGCGGCGAGCCTGCGCCAACCCTCCGCGAAACGGTCTTCGTAGGCGGCGAGCTGGCCGTTCCATGCCTGCCCGTCAGCGGAGACATGAGTGGCCGCGCTCTCCACGATGCCGAAGCCGCCGTCGGCCCGCGACGCGAGCCAGCGCTGCTCGTCGTCCGAGACCACGCCGTCGGCATGGCTCTGCAGGTTGGTGAGTGGCGCGAGCCAGATGCGGTTGGGGGCCGTCGCCCCGTTGCGGAAGCGGAGCGGCGCGAGCAGGGGCGAGGTCATGGCTGTTCCTGAAGCGGAGTGCGTGGATGGCAGGGGATCGCAGCGGTGAGCACTTCGGGCTGCTTGGAGAGCTCGCACTTGTCGATCATCGGACACCTCGAGGGCAGAGCGGAGAGGCTGCGCCTTTGTCGAAGCCGCCCAGCAAGGCAAGTGAGGGCGGGGGCCAGGACGGTCGTATCGGGCGATGCGTTCGCGATGCATGGCAGTTGCTCCGAGGCAGACGCGGAGGGCAACGCAATGAACGGGCCAACTACCAGATATGCTGGGTGCAGAATGAATGGAGCGAGAGCGACACTTCGAGTAGGCTTGCTCCTCCGCATGACCAACCGCAACGTTGAACCAGGCCGCTGCCTCTTTTAACCGCTCCGCGATCAGCTACCTTCCGCTACGCTCCTCCGGCCCGATGACCATCGCCGAGCATCCCACAACCCTGAACTTCGGCAGCCTTCCGGACATTGCCGCGCTCGAGGCGGCCGTCGCGAGGACCGAGCTCCGGAGCACAGCCGGCGTCGACGCCCGCCTCCGCCTTGCCCGCGCCCTTGCAGGCTCCGAGCCGGCCCGCGCGCTCGCTGTGGCTGCAGAGACCGAAGAGGCCGCTCGTCAGCTCGGACTGCGCACAGAGGCCCGCCGCGCGCGCGCCGCAGCAGGCTTCGCGCAGATCTTCGCCTCCGCCTTTGACGCTGCCCGCGCCATCACCGATGGCTTGGCGGAGGATGCTGAGACCCCGCTCGATCAGATCAGCATCTCCGTGCTCCGGGCGATCCTCAAGGAGCGGGAGGGCGACCTGACGGGGAGCATGGACATCGCCATGCAGGCGGTCCGGACCTCCACCTCGGATGTGCCGGAACACGCACCTGAGCGTGCGGCACTGCACAACCTGCTCGGAAATCTCACGGCACAGTTCGGAGACTCGGGCGAATCGCTCGGCCATTACCAGCAGGCCCGCGATGTGCTCCTTGTGTCGGGCCACCGCGAAGGCCTCGCGATGGTCACCAACAACGTCGGCATGGCGCTGCGGGAGAGTGGCCGCTTCGAGGAGTCGTTGCGCTGCTTCGACGAGGCGCTCGCTGCCTCCGAGGGGCTCGAACGGGGTCACGTCTACGCCTTCATTCTGGGTAACAGAGGCCTCACCTTGCTTGAAGCGGGACGGCCCGACCAGGCGCTGGCGCCGCTCACCGAGGCCCTCGAGCAGATGGAGGCGCTCGGCGCACCCCGGGGACGCGGCACCGCCAACCACAACCTTGGCCGACTGATGCTCCTGCGCGGAGAACTCGTACGCGCGGAGTCCTATCTGCAAGAGGCCCGCCTCCACCGCGAAGCCCTCGGCGAGCGGCTCGACCTCTTCGATACCAAGCTACAGCTCGTCCACCTCTACCGCGCCAAGGGCGATGATGCGCAGGCGACCCAGCTCCTCGGCGCGGTGCTCGACGGCCGCGACGCCTGCCAGGTGAGCCGCGTCCGCGCCGCCGCGCTGGAGGTCCGCTATCAGATGCTCCGCGCCGCCGGCCGCTTCGAGGAGGCACTCGACGCCCATGTCGCCTTCCATGAGGCCAGCCGCGCCTATGTGGACGACCGTGCCAACGCCCGCCAGCAGGTCATGCTCGCCCGCTTCCGCCACGCCGAACTCGACCACGAGCGGCTCCGCGAACGCGAGCGGAGCGCCGCCTTCGAACGGCTCTCCCTCACCGACTCGCTCACCGGCCTTCCCAACCGCCGCTTCGTCGAGACCCGGCTGGCAGGCGAGGTCCGCCGCTTCGGCCTCCGCGGTGAGTCGCTCTGCGTCGCCGTGCTAGACATCGACCACTTCAAGAGCATCAACGACCGCTTCTCGCATGGCGTCGGCGACAAGACGCTGCAGACCATCGCCAGCCTTCTGCGCGACGACATCCGCCCCTTCGACATGGCTGCTCGCATCGGCGGTGAAGAGTTCCTGCTCGCCTTTCCCAGCAACCAGCTCGAACAGGGAGTGGCGGCATGTGAGCGCCTGCGTGTCCGCCTCGCCTCGCACGACTGGACAGGCTGTCACCCCGACCTCCGCGTCACGGCAAGCTTTGGTGTGGTCGAGGCAACCGGCGGCGCCACCATCGAGCAGCTCATCCAGCTGGCCGATGCCGCGCTCTATCGTGCCAAGAACGCCGGCCGGAATCGGGTCGAGAGCGCCACCCGCTGAGCCGGCGCGCTGCGTCACAGCGCTTGCCCTGCGCGCAGGACTGCGACACAGGCAGTTCCATCCCACGCATGGAGCACCCAGATGCAGCGCCGCACCTTCCTCAAGACCCTCCTCGTCTCCGCAGGCGCCCTCTCTGGCCTCGCTGCCTGCGCAGACGACAGCACCAACACCGCTGCCGACACGGGCTCCGGCGATGGCAGCGGCTCCGGCGCAGACACCACGCCGACGCCCCTCATCGTCGTCGCAGCACCCGCACTCTTCCCCCAATCAGTCGCCTCCGGCGACCCTCGGCCCGGCAGCGTCATCCTCTGGACCCGCATCGTCGAAGGCGACGCATCCTCCGATACCGCGCTCGAACTCGAGGTCGCCACAGACGAGGCCTTCGCCAACCTCATCCTGCTCGAAGGCGCCACCTCCAAGCAGCTCACCGCGCTTGCCGAACACGACCACTGCGTGAAGGTCCGGGTCACCGACCTCAGCCCGGCCACCAGCTACTTCTATCGCTTCTCCGTGGTCCGCGACGGCGAGCGCCGCGTGAGCAAAGCTGGCCGCACCCGGACGGCGCCGGCCGCCGACGCCGACACCGCCGTCCGCTTCGCCTTCGTCTCCTGCCAGGACTTCGCCGGCAAGTACTACAACACCTACGCCCGCCTCAACCGCGAGGAGCTCGACTTCGTCATCCACCTCGGCGACTACATCTACGAGACCTCCGGCGACCCTGCCTTTCAGGCGAGCTCGCCCGGCCGCTCCATCACCTTCGACGACCGCGAAGGCTCCATCCTCTTCAACGCCGGCACAGACAGCGAGTTCGGGGCCGCCTCGAGCCTCGACAACTACCGCCAGCTCTACCGCACCTACCGCTCCGACGCCGACCTGCAGCAGGCGCACGAGCGCTTCCCCTTCCTGGTCATTTGGGACGACCACGAGTTTTCCGACGACTGCCACGGCGCCACCGCCACCTACTACGACGGCCGCCAGGACGAGCTCAGCGTCAGCCGCCGCATGCGGGCCAATCAGGCCTGGTGGGAGTATCAGCCGGTGGACTACGAAGACCGGCCCGATGTCGCCTACGACGCCAGCGCCACCTGGCCCGACGACCTCCGCATCTACCGGCGCCTCCGCTTCGGCCGTCACATGGAGCTCTCGCTCACCGACCTCCGCACCTACCGCAGCGACCACCTCATCGCCGAAGACGGCTACCCGGGCCAGGTGCTGGTGACCGCCGACCAGCTCGCAGCAGCAGGTGCAGCGCCAGACTTCGCCAGCCCCTACGCCGACATCGCCACCTTCGCAGGCGGCCGCTTCCTCCCCTTCCTGCAGTCGCTCGCAGCCGAGGGCGAATACCCTATCGAGCGTGTCACCGGGCTCATCAGCATCGACTACCTGCAGGGCCGCATCACGGCGAACGCCGGCCGCGTCGACCTCCCCATCCCACCCAACGCCGCCGAACTCGACGGCCTGCCGCGCGGGCTCGCCATCCACCACACAGGCAAGAGCGGCCTCTTCGGCCAGATCGGCGCCCGCTACCTCGCCCGCAAGGATCCCTATCTGCTCATCAGCGACCTGCTCTACCGTGCCGCACCCGAGTCCCAGCAGGCGCTCGGCAGCACCCAGGAGCAGTGGCTCGTCGATGGCCTCTCCGGCTCCGACGCCTCCTGGAAGGTCTGGGCCAACTCCTTCACGCTGCAGCAACGCGTCGTCGATGTGACCGGCTTCCGGCTCCCCGACGACTTCAAGCAGAAGTTCCTCCTCTCCGTCGAAGACTGGGACGGCATGCCCTCGCGCCGCGCCGCGCTCGTCGAGCGGCTCGCCGCCGTGCCCAACCTGGTCGCCATCACGGGCGACATCCATGCCTTCTTCGCCGGCACGCTCCCCAAGGCCGACGGCAGCGCCGCCCTCGTCGAATATGTGGGGTCGTCGCTCTCCTCGGGCACCTACAAGACGCTGCTGCTCAAGACCGCCTCCGCGGATGAGACGCTCCGAGACGCGGGCGCCGCGGCCCTCGCCCTGCTCGTCGAGGAGCTGCTCGTCTCCCCCGAGACCAAGCCCAACCCCCACCTCGCGCTGGCCGACATCGACCGCAACGGCTTCTCCATCGCAACCGTCTCTGCCGCCAGCTTCGACGTGGAGTTCTATGCTATCGCCGAACGCGCTGCCTCGGCCCGCATCGCCGACGCAGAGCTCGACGCAGCCTTCGAGGTCACCCGCCTGCAGACCCGCACGGGCGACGCCTCCGTCTGGCGCGACTTCGAGGGCACTTGGAAGCGGTGGAACCCGGCTACCTTCGCCTGGGAGGCGTAGGCCAGCACCACGCGGCCAAGCGCAAAGGCTGAGCTGCGCAAACCCTCTTGACCCGACGGGAGGCAGCGTTCAGATTGCCCAGACGAAGTGGAACGGTGGGGTACCAATGTCATCAGTCGTCGCGAGCCAGACTGCAGCCTTGGGTGGGCAGTTCCGTGTCTTTGTCCACAGGGAGGATGTGTTTGGCTCTGATGCCTTCACCGCCAACCCTGCGGTTTCGTCGAAGTGCGCGATGCAGCTCCGCGAGCTGGCCACCGTCGGGCGGACCCACGCCCGCGCCAAAGCCACGGTGGGCAGCAACCGCGGCTGGCGCCGCTCCCCGCTCGGAGGCAACGGCGGCCACCACTTCTACCTCTACTGGACGCTCGACCACCCCACCCTCGCGGCCGCCGCCGACGCGGCCGGCCGGACCGTCTTTGTGCGCGCCGTCCGCCACCACGACGCGACCAGCGAGCCGCTCCGCAGCGACGCGCTTGGCGACTACGAGCTGCTGGACTTCGCTCCCGACTTCACCGTCGGCTCGCTCGAGAATCCCTTCACCGCGGCGCAGGAGAACTTTGCCTCTGCCCCGGATCGCGTCCGCGCCTACATTGGTGCCGCGGGCGGCGGGAAGACCCAGGCCCTTATCCGCGCCATCGAAGTCGGCACGCCCGGCGACACCCTCTACCTCACCTGGTCAACCCGGCTGGCCGAACAGGTCGAGCACCACTTCAGAGACGCCGCGGGCGGCGCCCGCTTTCTCCCGCCCGACTCATCGGTCCGTGCCTTCGACATCCGCTCCTGGTTCGGCAGCATCCTCGGGCGCGACATCCCCTTCCAGACGCTCGCGCAGTCGCAGCGCAACTTCAGGAAGGCGGTCGCAGAGCTCCAACTTCCGCCCAACAAGAGCCGCGTCTGGTCGGGCCGAGAATGGGATCTCTTCGCAGAGGTCCGCGGCCACCTCGCCGGCGGCTTCAACCTCGAAGACCGGCAGGGCAACCTCTCCTCCGCACACTATCTGGAGTCACGCAAAGAAGACAAACTGAGCAAAGAGGATGCCGACCAGGCCCTCGCCATCTGGACCATGCTGACGAAGAAGAAAGAGAAGGAAAAGGAGAAGGAAAGGGAGAAGGAAAGGGAGGAGAGCGTTCTCGCGACCTGCTTCCCCGAGCTCGAAGCGGCGAGAGAGCTCTTCGACAAGGTCAGCAGTCCGCGCCAACTGCCCGAAGCCATGCGCCGCATGCACCGGGTGGTCATCGACGAGGTCCAGGACCTCACACCGCTGGAGCTCGGGGCCCTCATGCGCACGCTCTCGCACATGCGCGACGCGCAGGAACGCATCCCCGAGATCGTCATCGCAGGCGACGAAGGGCAGACCGTTCGGCCCTCTGCCTACAAGAACGCGCGGCTCAAGCAGACCATCAAGAAGTTCACCCTCCACGATGTTGCGACGACCCATGTGGAGGCCAACCTCCGGTGCCCAGTTGGCGTCGTCGCCGTCCTTGACCGCCTACGACAGTTCTATGCCAATCTCCCGCGCGCCACGCGGCCCTCTGGCGTCAAGCCCACCAACGCGACAGCGGGCATCGAGGCAGACCTCGTGCACGCGGCGCTCACCGTCCAGGCCGAGGCGGTCGAACTCCTCGAACAGCTCGCCGCCGGCGACTGCACCTGCATCTTCCTTGCGGGCGAGATCCCCGGCTGGGCCGCCACGACGCCCTCCGCGCCGCTCTTCCTCACCCCCGAGACCTCCAAGGGGCATGAGTATCCCGTCGTGCTGGTCTTCGGCGTCGGCAAGTTCATCGCCCAGCTCAATGAAGGAAAACTCACCGAGGCAGACCTGCAGTGGGTCCGGACCCAACTCGACCGGACAACCGTAGCGCTCAGCCGTACCACCGGTACCCTCATCCTCGCAGACATTGGCGAACCCGACGGAGCCGTCTTCCGCCACGGCCGCGAACTGCTCTTCGGCCCCAACCTTCGCCCCAGCCTCACGGCGGTCGAACTCCTCGCCCACCTCGCCGACCGCGAAGAGAGCGCCGCTGAGCGGGCAGCCCAGCATCTCAGCGCTGCAGCGGCGCGGCTCGAGGAGTCTCCCGAGGCTGCGCTGCAGCTCCTGCGCCTCGCCCTCTTCCAGCTTGGTAGGACCGAAGATGTGGACTCGTTCACCTCGGAGGAACGGCAGGAGATGGGGCTAGATCTCGACCGACGCGGCCTCGAAATTCTGCTGCATCCCTCGCTCAGCGAGCCGACACGCCGTCTCGCGGGCCGGTTTGCGGCCAACCGCTTCTCGGGTGCCAGTGACGACCTCCGCGAGTTTGCGCAGCTGCTTCAGGTGCGAGGGGTCAGCGAGATGGCGCTGCAGGAGCGTATCGAACTGCTCCACCGACTCAGCAGCTTCGCCGACTCCTCGCTTGGGCAGACGGCGCGGCGGCGGCTGGATTCCCGCCGCCAACTGCTGCTGCAGACACTCGATGAGGGCTCCCTGCACCCGTCTCTCGCGGAGCAGCTCGGCCGCGAAGCAGACAGCTGGCTCGGCCTGCTCGATGCCGCAGAACCTGGCCGCGCAGACACCCTCCGCGAACAGGCCGCTGCCACCCTCCTGACCGCCGGGAACGGCCATGCCGCACTCGCCACCCTCATGCGGGTCGCCACCCCCTCGCCAGCCCTTCTGGGTGCTGCCTACGAGGCCCAGAGGCATTGGAGCGAAGCGGCATCTCAGTATCTCGAGGCCGGTGACCGGGCCGCCGCGCACCGCTGCTACAGAGCCGAGGGCGCTGTCGCCCAGGCCCTCGCGACAACAGACGACCCCGAGGCGACAGAGCGGCTGCAGCAGCTCGACCGAGGCATCGGATTTCTCCGCAACCACTTCGACGGCTGGCTCACCGCTGCCGAGAGGCTCCAAGTCACGGCGGCAATCGCCAAGGTCGACCACGCCAAGGAGCTCGCTGCAACCCGCACAGAGACCGCCGCGCGGCTCGTAGAGGCGAGGGCAGATGCGGCGCGCGCACGGGAACTGCTCGCAGGCGCCAACAGCCGAGAAGCGGAGCACCGCAAACAGGCCGACAAACTCCAGCGCGATCTCGAGAGCCTGCAGGCGCGCGAAACCAGACTCGCTGCGTCGCTGACAGCCGTGACGATGACGGAGCGGCGACTCGACGGCGACACCACGGCCGTGCAGGCCCAGGCATCCGCCAACCGGAACGAAAAGAGCCGCCTCGATGCGCTCCACCAGACCCTGGAGAAACAGAAGGCCAACGCCGAGCGCGACGAGACCGAAATGCTCGCCATGCTCGAAGAGGCAGAGGTCGCGCGCAACGCGCTGCGAGGCGTCGAGCTGGCCCGTGACGAAGCGCTGGCAGCGCGCGACCAGCTGCGGGTACGACTCCAGCAGGCAGAGGCCCGCGACGCGCGACGCGCCGATGAGGTCGCAGCCTCCGCAAGGAGGTTCGACGAGGCGGAGACGGAACGGCAGCTCGTGCTCCGCAGCGTCGCCGCCCTGCGGACCCAATCGGTAGACGACAACAACCGATTCCTCCGCGAACGAGAGGAGCTGACCGCACAGATCGCGGCACTGCAGGCGGCTGCCAAGACGGCCGCGAAGGCCGATACGGCAGAGCTGCTCGCCGCGCGTCAGGCGCTGGCGAAGGCTGAGATCCTGATCGAGCATTGGAAGTCGCGCGCCGACTACTGGAAGGCAAACGCCACCGGCGCAACCGTCGCAGCCACGGTAGCAACCAAACCTGCGCAGCCCGCACCGCCGGAGCCGCCGCGCCCGACGCCCCCGCAGGGTGCCCGCCTCACGCCCGAGGCCTTCCTCGAGGGGCTGTCCGACAGCGACGACTTCTTCTGGCGTACGGACGGCGCCAGGGTTGCCTTCTCGCTCCTGCAAGGCCTCTCACGCGAGAGCAGCGTAACGGTCTGGAAACTCTCGGCCAATGCCGCCGTAAAACGCCCCCGGTTCGAGACACTGCTGCAGGCCGCGCTCGGCTACCTGCCCCGCTGGGAGGCGCCGCTCCCGGCGCGCGACACAGGCCCGCTGGCAGACTGGCTGCGAGCGTTCGACAAGCTCGTCTCTGTCCAGACGGCGCAGTACCGACCGGAACGCGGCCAGAGCGACACCGTGGAGCGCGCCGCCACACAACCTGCCAGCCTCGGCACCTTCGCGGAACTGCTCGAACAGGCCAAGCGCAAGGGCTGAGCCCGCCTACTCCATCCCCAGCGTCCGCGTGGTCCGTGACCGCTCGGCATCGGCCGCCGCGCCGCCCGTGCCGAACCAGTCGTCGACCGCCGGCACCGTGAAGCCGAACCAGCGCCGCTCCGACTTGTAGTGATGCAGCCGGTGGCGGCGCACCACCTCTGCCTGCCAACGCACCGACGGCGCATAGTCGGTGTGGGCGATGAAGTGGTGCCACTCATAGACCAGCGCAGCCAGCGAGATGGCCGCCATCACGCCGAAGGTGAGCGCCCGCGCGTCGCTCGCCGCGAAGAGAAGCGCGGAGAAGACAACATAGGCGCTGAGAACGACCCGCACCGGCAGAAAGACCAGCGGATAGTCTGACGGGTTCATGTGGTGCTCCCGGTGGCGCCGGGCGAAGTAGGGGTCGAACGACAACCCCAAGATGCGACGCGGCCGGATGTGCAGCAGCCAGCGATGGGCCGACCATTCGCCAAAGGGCCAGGCCACAAAGACGCCGGCCATGAGCAACAGCTCCACCTTCGAGACAGGGCCCGCACCCAGTCGCAGCGCCACGCTCACCGCGATCGCAAGCACGATGCAGCGGGTGGAGGGCGCCCCGAAGAAGAGCCCCAGCACCCGCTTCAGCGTATCGGAAGGCGGCCGGCTCCGGCGCGTCGCAGCCTCGGCCCGCGCATAGGCCGCCTCTGCATCCTCCCGCGCCACCGCTGTCGTCTGCTCCTCCATTCCAATACTCTGCCACGCAGCAGCCCCGATTGCACGAACCAGGCGCAACCCCGCACAGCCGCACCGCGTCATCGCTTTCGGTTGCCAGCCATGCCACGGCAGCGGTATCTCCGCCCCCTTCCCTATGATTCGAGGTCCCATGTTGCCCCACCACCGCCTGCTCGCCCTCCTCCTCTGCTCCACCGCCCTGCTCACCGGCTGCAGCGACGACAAGAAGAGCGCCACCGCCGCAGACACGGGCGGCTCCGGCGATGCCGCAGACACCTCCACCGACGGCTCAGGCGACACCACCGCAGACACCGAAGGCTCTGCCGACGGCTCAGGCGACACCGGCGCCGTCGCACCCGCACCACGCGGCGATTGCGACCCGCTCGACCCCTCCAACTGCACCCTCCCCTGGCCCTCCAACCTCTACCTCGAGGCCGACCCCGCCACGGTCACCGGCTACCACCTCGCCTTCGGCCCCACCTCCATCGCCTCCGGCCTCGGCGGCGCCCACCTGAACCCCGCCCTCTTCGAGCGCCTCGACGGCTACTCCGTCGGCACCGCGCTCATGGCCCTCTTCCCCAACCTCGACAGCGCGGCCATGGCCACCGAGGACGACCTCGCCCCCTCGCTCGCCGCCGATGCACCCATCCTCTGGTTCAAGGTCGCGGCTGACGGCTCGCTCACCCGTGTCCCCTACTGGGTCGAGCTCGACGCGCAGGAGGCCGACCCCGCCGCCAAAATCCTCTTCGTTCGGCCCGGCATCATCCTCGACGAGGCGGCCCACTACCTCGTCGCCTTCCGCAACCTGACAGACGCGACGGGCGCGGCCATCGCCCCCTCCGCCGCCTTCACCGCTCTCCGCGACGGCACCGCCCTCCGCGACCCCGAGCTCGTCGCCCGCGTGCCCCGCTTCGAAGAAGAGGTCTTCGCGCCGCTCGCCGCCGCAGGCCTCGACCGCAGCAGCCTGACCCTGGCCTGGGACTTCGTCACCGCCAGCAGCCGCTCCACCCACGGCCCCATGCTCAAGATGCGCGACGACGCCCTCGCTGTCGTCGGCACCCAGGGCCCCGAGATGACCATCACCGAAATCCAAGACTACACCGAGGCCGAAGAGGCCGACATCGCCTTCGAGGTCCGCGGCACCTTCAGCGTCCCCTACTACATGAAGGACCTCCCGGTCTCCGACCGCTCCGGCACCGTCGTCGGCCAAGTGTTCAACCTGGGCCCCGACGGCCTGCCCGCGCAGAACGGTTTCCACGACGCCCCCTTCTGGATCCGCGTCCCCCGCGCCGCCCTGAACGGCACCCCGCAGGGCCTCATGCAGTTCGGCCACGGCCTGCTCGGTACTGGCGACGAGATCCGCTACTTCGGCCACGACAGCCTCTCGCAGCGCGCCAACCTCATCCACTTCGCCACCAACTGGCTCGGCATGGCGGAGTCTGACGAGGGCCGCGTGCAGTTCATGGTCTTCGACCTCGACCGCTTCCGCTGGCTCTCCGACCTCACCCACCAGGGCGTCCTCGACACCCTCCTCCTCGCCCGCTCCATGCGCGAGCGCTTCGCCTCGCTCCCCGAAA
Source organism: Myxococcales bacterium (assembly GCA_947496715.1). GTDB lineage: Bacteria > Myxococcota_A > Bradymonadia > REDH01 > REDH01 > CAIWGR01. The sequence continues at coordinate 7,236 of CANMDT010000047.1, read as the reverse complement.
TCGCCGCCCGCGGCATCGTCGTCAACCGCGACGAGCTCTACTACTCGGGCAACTCGCAGGGCGGCATCTACGGCGCCACCTACATGGCCCTCTCCACCGACGTGCAGCGCGGCCACCTCGGCGTGCCCGGCCAGAACTACTCCACCCTGCTCCATCGCTCGAAGGACTTTGAGCCCTTCTTCGTCGTCCTCAAGAGCACCCTCCGCACCGCCTCCAACGTGGCGGTCGCGCTCTCTGCCATCCAGCTCCTCTGGGACGGCGTCGACCCCGTCAGCTACTGGAAGCACATCGAGACCGAGCCCTTCGCCGGAAACAGCCCCCACCAGGTGCTCTGCGCCGTTGCCAAGGGCGACTACCAGGTGGCCCCCGTCACGATGGAGGTCGTTGCCCGCAGCGGCCACGGCCTTGCCATCATGGAGAACTACGACCGCGACCGCACCCCGTGGGGCATTACCGAGGTGCCCTATCCTCACACCGGCTCAGGCCTCGTCCTCTGGGACTACGGCAACCCGTGGGGGCCCCGCGCCAACACGCCGCCGGTCGAGACCGACCTTGGCGACCCGCACGACCGGCCGCGGCGCCTCGACAGCCACAACGACCAGCTCATCCGCTTCTGCCGCACCGGCGAGATCATCGACGTCTGCGGCGGCGACGGCTGCCAACCCGAGTAGGTCAGGTGCCGAGCGGCCGCGGCGGACCGTGGCCCACCTCGAGCGCCAGCTCCACCCGGTTCCGGCCCGCCAACTTGGCACGATAGAGCGCCGCGTCGGCCGCCTCGAGAAGCTCGGTGGGCGTTTCGCCATGCTCGGGGAAGGAGGCCACGCCAAGCGAGATGGTCGAGGAGATGGCCCCCGCCCCCGTCTGAATCGGCGTCGCGGCGAAGGCAACACGCCAGGCCTCGGCCCGCTCCAGCGCGGTGGCGAGCGGCATCTTGGGCATCACGATGAGGAACTCCTCGCCGCCGAGCCGGCAGGGGATGTCTTCGGCCCGTGAGCCCGCGGTAAGACGGGCCGCGAGCGTCTTGAGCACCTCGTCGCCCGCCGGGTGGCCGTAGGTGTCGTTCACCCGCTTGAAGTGGTCCACATCGATCACCAGCAGCGCAATCGGCCGCTTCTCGCGGATGCAGCGCGCCAGCTCGCGGTCGAAGGTGGGCTCGAGGTAGCGCCGGTTGAAGAGCCCCGTCATCGGGTCCCGGTTGGCCTCTTCGCGCAACGCGGTCTGCAGCTTGCGGTTCTCGGCAAGTTGGTGCTGCAGCAGCGCCTCGGTCTCCTTCGCCTTCTTGGTCGTCTCGTGCATCCTGCGCGACCGCAGGTAGGCCTCGAAGGCCACCGTGAGGAGGTAGCCCGTCACACTCGCGATGCCCAGCGCCGTCACATGGCCCGCCGTTTCGGGACGGTAGGAGCCGCCCTGGGCCGCCTGTGCGGGGAGCGCGCCGAGCGCAAAGATGGCAACGCCCTGCACCAGCCCCGCCAGCCCGGCGAAGGCGGTCAGGTTCACCGTCGCACCAATGAACAGCCCAAAGGCGAGCAAGAGCGGAAAGCCGAGCGCCGACGCCCAGGCCCCAAAGATGAGCGCATCCACCCGCAGGTTCCAGAGCTCCGCCTGCAGCGGTGTCGCCGACTTCGAGGCCAGCCGGTAGGCCGCCACAGGCCACCCGAGAAAGGTCATCGGCAGCGCCACCCAGAGCAGCGACGGCACCGGCCCGGTGAGCATATGCGCCGCCAGCGTCAGCAACACCATCACGAAACCGATCGTCCGGTTCCGGTGGTTCATCCGAACCGCCCAATGTACTTGCTGCGTCACGGTTACCGCACAGGTTGAAGACTTCCATCCCCCGTAGCAAAGCCGCGCACCCCGAACCAGAAACGAGGGGTGTCGTTTACAGCACCCCTCGCCGCTCCTGGTCCCGCTCAATGGAACGGAAGAGCGCACCAAAGTTCCCCTCGCCAAAGGAGAGGTGGTTCCGCCGCTGGATCAGCTCGAAGAAGATGGGGCCGATGATGTTCTTGGTGAAAATCTGGAGCAGGTAGCCCGCCTCGTCGCCGTCCACGAGGATCTGGTGCTGGTGAATCTTGGTCCGGTCCTCCGTCACCCCCGGCACCCGGTCGAAGACCTCGGCGTAGTAGTCATCATCGATGTCGAGGAAGGCCACCGACGACCCCTTCATCGCGTCGAGCGAGGCCACCAGGTCGTTGGTCAGGAAGGCCAGGTGCTGGATGCCGGGCCCCTTGTACTCCCGCAGGTACTCCTAAATCTGCGACTTGCTCTCCGTCCCCTCGTTGATGGGGATGCAGAAGGAGCCGTCGGGCGAGCGGAGCGCGAAGGAGTAGAGGCCGGTGCTCTCGCCGCGGATGTCGAAGGAGCGCACCTCGGTGAAGCCGAAGATGCTCTTGTAGAAGTCGGCCCACTGATGGAGCGTCCCCTTCGCTACGTTGTTGGTCAGGTGGTCGATGGCCAGGAACCCCTTCGACGGCACCACCTCCGGCCGCGCCACCGGCTCGAAGTCCTCGCCAAGCGACGAGGTGGGGTCGTGGACAAAGTAGATGAGACTGTTTCCGATGCCATAGACCGCCGGATAGTTGATGGTCCCCTCGCCATCCTGCTCCGACGGCACGAAGGGCTGCGCACCCCGGTCGAGCGCGGTGGAGAAGGCCTGCTCGGGGTCGCGGACGCGGAGGCCGAGCGCCGAGATGCAGGGCCCGTGCTGGGTGGCGAACCTGTGAGCGAAGGAGGCCGGGTCGGTGGTGAGCAGAAACCGGATCTCGTTCTGCACGAAGAGGGTGGACTGCATCGACCGGTGGGCGGCGACGGCCGAGAAGCCGAAGTCGCGGAAGAGCTTCCGCAGGCCGGTGGAGGTATGCGCTGCAAACTCCACAAAGGCGATGCCGCGGATGCCGCAGGGGTTGGGCGAGACGACGAGGTTCATGGCGCGCTCCGGTCGGTCGAGGGGCGCTTCCAGGAGGCCCAGTAGTCGGGGTTGCAGACGGCGCGGCCGGCGGCCGTCACCTCCAGCGGGTTGCGGGTGTCGATCATGACGGCCTGCTCGTTGGTCCGCTGGCGCGTCTGGGCGCCCGCGACCGCCTTCGGGTGGGGGCCGTGGTGGATGCCCTGCGGATGGAAGGTGACCATCCCTGCCTTGATGCCGTCGCGGCTGAAGAAGTCGCCGTCGTGGTAGAAGAGCACCTCGTCGTAATCGATGTTGGCGTGGAAGAAGGGGACCCGCAGCGCCTCGGGGTCGCCCGTCTCCAGCCCGCGCGGCAGGAAGGTGCAGATGACCATATTGGCCGCCACGAAGGTCGCGTGCGCAGTCGGCGGCAGGTGGTAGCGCTCCGACATCACGGGGCGGATATCGCGCACATTGAGCTGCCAGACCGTCAGGTCGCCCTTGTAGCCCACCGTCTGGATGGGGTTGAAGGGATAGGTAAGCCGGGTGTGGCGCCCGCACCGCTGCACAAAAAGCGGCCAAGCGGTGCGTCTCGGCTCCGGCATGTTGGCCTCGGGCGTCGGCACCTTGAGCACATCCATGTCGAAGAGGGCGTGGCGCCCCAGCAGCCCGCGCTCCGGGATGCCCACCTCGCCGACCGACTCGATGACCAGAAAGCGAGACGGCTGGTGCGGCAGCAGCCGGTAGACGGTGCCGCGCGGAATGACGAGGTAGTCGCCCCGCTCTCGCCGTCGGCGTTGTGGGGGTCGACGGCGCACCAGGGCAGCAGTGCGCGACGGATGACACCGGCCTGCTGCTCGTTCAGCAGATACTTGAGCTCATATCGCTCGAACTGAGATGCATACATGGCTCTGGCCGGCCGAGAGTCGGGGCGTCATCCAGCACCCGCAGGCGCAGGCCGAACAATACATGTGTCAGCCGGCACAATGGCCACATCATCGTCAAACTTCTGCCACAGAAACCGGCTTCGCCCGCACGGAGCGAGGCCCGAGGCCTGGCGTTAACGGTAGAGTGCCTCGCGGCCCGGCACGCCCAGTTCGATTTCGAGCACGGTGTTGCTGTCGTAGGGCTGCGGCAGGAAGATAGAAGTCTCTGCCCAGCCACCGATCCCGTTACCCCACTCCACGGCGTGGCCGTAGGCGGGGAAGCCGAGCGTGATGAAGGTCTCTGTCTGGCCGTCGGGGCGGAGCCGGAAGAGTGCACCGGCGTCGTAGTTGGGGACGAAGAGGTTGCCACAGGCGTCGCCACCCAGGCCGTCCTGCCAGTTGATGCTGTCTCGCACCTTGGCGAACTTGCGGGGCGCGCCGACCGGTTTGACCGTCTCGTCGATGGTGAGCGCGTAGACCCAGTCACCGAACGAGCCAATGTACATGACCTCGAAGTTGCTATCGAACTCCACATTCCGCGGCCCCCAGCTCTGGCCGTAGGTAGCGGGCGAGAGGTAGACCTCGGTCTCGCCGGTGTCCGGGTCGATGCGGTAGATGGAGTCGTTGTCGGCCGAATAGATCATGCCGTCGGGCCCGACCGTGATGCCATACCCGTAGATGCCGGCCAGCGTGCGTCGTGCACCGCTGGGCGCAATCGAGACGACACCTTCGGAGGAGTTCACCACCATGGTTCCATCGGCGAGCCAATCCATGCCTTGAACGCCGGCGAGTCCTGGCGCGAAGGCCTGCACCTGGCCGGCGCGGTTGACCGCCACCAGCGCGCTGCCGGAGGACCCGATCATGTAGCCGAACTCGTCAAAGGCGAGATCGTGGTAGCCCACCTGGTTGCCCAGTTCGATGGTAGCGATGGGGGAGGAGGGCAGGTTGCGGCAGTTGACCCGGAAGGTCCGCTCGGGGCCGGTCGGCACCGTGTCGGTGCGCTCGGGCATGATGGGTTGGCGCGGGCCTGCGCCCGGCTCGAGCGAGGAGAGCAGGCGGCCGCCCTCCGATGCCAGATAGAGCCTGCCGGGGTTCCAGCCCGCAGAGCCGTTGGCCCAGGCGAGCCCCGTCACGCGGCCGGTGGGTGCGGGCGAGAGCGGCTCGAAGGGGCCGTCGATGGAGCGCCAGATGGCGCCCGTCGCGAGGTCGGCGACGTAAACGCCGCCGCAACCGTCGGTGGTGATCGCCGTGATCTCGGGTGTCGCGGAGGGGACCAGACACCAGGTCTGACGGTCGCCTGCGCCAGCCACGCAGGTGCCGCTTTCGCCGCTCTCTGTGAGACAGCGGGCACCCGCAGATGTTGCTGTGCAGCTGCCTGCAGCGACACAAAGGAGCACGCCGTCACCGGTCGCCTCGCAGACGCCGGGCTGGCCGCCGCCGGTGATGCAGGCCTCGCCGGACGAGCCGCCCTCGCAGGGGAGGGAGGGCAGGCAGAGGAGCGCGCCCGGGCCGCTCTCTGTGCAGCGGCCCGAGCCACCGACGTCGGTGAGGCAGCTGTCGCCCGCTGCGCTGCCGCGGCAGGGCTGCTCGGTCTCGATGCAGACCAGCCCCGAGAAGCCGCGCGTGCAGATGCCGGGATTGCCGACCGCGGAGGTGCAGGAGGCCCCATCGAACTGCCCAAGGCAGGGGTTGGCGGAGACGCAGACGCCGAGCCCCGCGTCGCCCGTTGCGCAGCGCCCTGCCTCACCGGTCAGGGTGGAGCAGCTCGTCCCGCTCGCCGCGCCGTCGCAGGGGTTCTGCAGGTCGCAGTAGACCTCGTCTGCAGCGTTGAGTGAGCAGAGGCCCAGAACATCGCGGAACATGTCGGTGCAGGTCTCCGAGGTACGGCCGGCGCAGGAGCTGTAGGTCTGGCAGGTGAGCGCGCCTTCGGTGGAGTCGGTGCAGGTGCCGGTGAGGCCGAACTGGCCAAAGCAGCTGTCGCCGTCGGCGGCGCCGGCGCACTCCTGTCCAACGATGCAGAAGCCGTCGGCGCAGGCGCCCGGCTGACCGAACTGGGTACAGGCCGTGCCGAGCGGGCTGCCGAGGCAGCTGTTGGTATCGCAGTAGTTGAAGCCGCCATCGTTCACACAGGTACCGGCGTCGCCATACTCCTCGCAGGCGGAGCCGAAGGCGAGAGATTCGCAGGTCGGGGGTGGCTCGCAGGAGAGGCTGCCCGCGATGTTGGCGCATCGACCCAAGACATCGTTCTGCAGGCAGGTGTCGCCGGCCAAGGCACCGGTACAGGCCGAGACCTCGATGCAGGCGAGCGCGCCGCCGCTGAAGCGGCAGGCCCCCGTCATGCCCGGGTAGTTGGAGCAGCCGGCGCCGGCAAGCCTGCCGAGGCATGGGTCGGTGTCGCAGTAGCTTCCACCTACGAAGCCGGTGGAGCGGCAGAGGCCCGGCAGGCCGAGCTGGACGCAGTCGGTGCCCGAGGCGGCGGTGGCGCAGAGATTCGGCGGTCCACAGCTCAGGCCGCCGAAGCTGTCCGGGTTGCAGACGCCCGGCACACCAGACTGGACACAGGCGTCGCCTTGGCTGGCGCCGTCGCAGGGGGCGCTGGCCTGGCAGGTGAGCCCGAATCCGTAGTCCACACAGCGACCCGTCTCACCGGGCGTCGGCTCGCAGAGGTCGCCCGCGGTCGCAGCGCTGCAGTCCGAAGCCGCAGCGCAGAGCGGCCCGCTGCCGGCGTCGCGGCAGTAGCCGGCCTCCGCGCCGAAGAGGCAGGGCTGGCCGATGGTCTCGGTGGTGCAGGACGAGCTCTGGTCGCCGACCCGGCCGAAGAGCGCAGGCTCGGCCCAGACGCCGGAGCTGTCGCGGTCCATGGCGTAGACGGCACCCGCACCGCGCGCGATGATGTAGAGCCGGTTGTAGTCGGCAGCAAAGGCCAGACCGCCGGGCACAAAGTCGAGGCCGCGGACGATGGGGGCGCGGCCGCCGGTCGTGGGGTCGATGCGGGAGATAGTGGCGCTGGTCGCCTCGGAGAGCACGAGGAAGCCGTCGAGGTCGAGGTCGAGGCCGACGGGGTGGTCGAGGTCGGTCACGAGGGTCCGCGCCTCGCCGTTGGGGTAGACGAGCCGGATGCGGCCGAGGATGGGATCGACGACCGCGAGCTCGCCGGTGCGAAGATAGACCATGGCCTCGACGGCCTCGAAGGCGTCGGCCACCCAGAGCGTGCGCCGGCCGGTCGGCTCGATGCGGTAGAGGTTGCCGTCGGCGTCGGCGACCACGCCGTGGCCCTCTCTGTCGAAGACAAGGCCGCCGCGCCGCTCCTGCCAGGTGTGGCTGGCCGCATCGGCAGAGAGGGGACGGGCGAGCGGAGAGCTGCGGACCACAGGGGCGCAGAGATCGGGCGGAGTGTCGGTGTCGGCCGTTGTGTCTGCGGCTGTA
>CANMDT010000046.1 GCA_947496715.1 Myxococcales bacterium | reverse complement strand
GCTTGAGACTCCGCCGGCCATTCGTGCCGTGCCGCGCGGCGACTCAGATCCGCTGAGCGGTACCGCCGTGCCCACGCACTGGCCCGTTCGGTTCGAGGCCTTCACGTTCGACCCCATCGAGATGGCAACGGGCTCGGCGCTCACAGATCGGCAGAAGCAGGTGGTGCTCTACTACCACTATCACCTCCGCAAGGTGACCTACTACGACCTCTTCCAGATCGGCCAGACGGCGGAAAGAGACGAGACCAAGCGTGCCTATTTCCGGCTTTCAAAGGGGTTCCATCCCGACCGCTGGTTCCGCAAGGACACGGGCGTTTTCGGGGCGAAGATTGAAGATGTCTTCGTCTGGCTCAACCGAGCCTACTCGGTGCTCTCTTCCCCGCGCCGACGGCAGGGCTACGACCTGCTGCTGGCAAAGGGCTACATCGGTGAGTGGCAGTTAGAGGAAGCCGGGCAGCGTCGTGAGCCGAACGAGCAGGAGCAGAGCAAGCGTAGCCTCGATGTCCACCTTGCGCGAGCGCGGCGGGCCGAGTCGGAGAGCGACTGGCGAGGTGCCTCGGAGCATTATGCGCGAGCGGTCGAGACTGACCCTCGCGGCGACCTTCAGCTCAAGTTTCTGACGGCGCTCATCCGTACCGATGCACCGGCGACACGGGTTCGCGCTGAATTTGAGCGTGCCGCTTCGCTCGGTGCGTCGCAGATAGAGACCCTCGGGCTTCGCGCCGAATTCGAGACGCGGCTCGGGGATGCGGAGGCGGCAACGGATACCTATCGAGAGCTGCTGGAGTTGGACCCCACCCACGCCATCGCGCGGAACGCGCTCGACCGGACCCGGTCGCGCCCCCTCTTTTGAATCGACGAATCGCGTAGGAGAAGACGCCATGGGCAAAGTGATAGGCATCGATCTTGGCACCACGAACTCCTGCGTCTCGGTTCTGGTTGACGGGTCGCCCAAGGTCATCCCAAACAAAGCTGGTTACAAGACCACGCCGAGCACCGTTGCCATCAGCGAAAGCGGGCGCCGACTCGTAGGGCAACTCGCCAAGCGCCAGGCCATCACCAATGCGCGGCACACCATCTACGCGGCGAAGCGGCTCATCGGGCGCAAGTGGGGTTCGCTGGCGGTGGTCCACACGATGGAGACCTCGCCTTACGAGATCGTCCAGGGGCCGCACGAGGATGTGCGCGTGCGAATGCGCGACAAGACCTACTCCATCCCCGAGATCTCCTCGATGATTCTGCAGGAGATGCGGCTCATCGCAGAGGAGTATCTCGGCGAGGAGGTGACCCAGGCGGTCATTACCGTTCCGGCCTACTTCAACGACAACCAGCGGCAGGCAACCAAAGATGCGGGCAAGATTGCCGGTCTGGAGGTGCTGCGGATCATCAACGAGCCTACCGCTGCGGCCCTCTCCTACGGCTATGGCAAGGACCTCGATCAGCGCATCGCCATCTACGATCTGGGCGGCGGTACTTTTGATATCTCGGCGCTGGAGATCAGCGAAGGGGTCTTTGACGTGCTTGCGACGGGCGGCGATACCTTCCTCGGCGGCGAGGACTTTGACGCGCGCATCATGGAGTGGCTGACGGTCGAGTTTGCGCAGGAGCACGGCGTCGACCTCCGCAAGGACGACATGGCCTTGCAGCGTCTCAAGGATGCGGCGGAGAAGGCCAAGATTGAACTCTCTTCGCTGTCGGAGACCGAGGTCAGCCTGCCCTTCATCTTCACGCTTGAGACGGGCGAGACGCTCCACCTGCAGAAGAAGTTAAACCGGGCGACGCTCGACGACATCGTGGCCGACCTCGTGGCGCGCACGATGAAGATCTGCAAGGCGACGCTCGAAGAGGGCAATCTGACTGTTGGCGAGATCGACGAGGTCATCCTTGTAGGCGGCATGACGCGGATGCCCGCTGTGCAGAAGGCGGTCGCTGCCTTCTTCGGTCGCGAGGCGCGCAAGGGTGTGCACCCAGACGAGGTGGTTGCAATTGGAGCTGCGATTCAGGCGCTGGCGCTGACCGAAGATGATGTAGGCGTGCTCCTGTTGGATGTGACCCCGCACTCGCTCGGTATCATGGTCTTCGGCGGTGGCTTCGAGGTCATCATCGAGCGCAACAGCACGGTCCCGACCAGCCAGAGCCACATCTTCACGACGGTCCGCGATAACCAGACCTCCGTCAAAATCCTCGTCATGCAGGGCGAGAGCGACCGCGCAGAAGAGAACGAAGTTCTCGGCGAGTTCGTTCTGACCGGTCTGCGAAAGGCGGCGTCGGGCGAGGTGGAAATCGATGTGACCTTCGACATCTCGGCCGATGGCATCGTCTCGGTGAAGGCGCTCGATCTCGAGACGGGCAAGGCCCAGTCCATCACGGTTACCGCGACGAGCGGTCTGACCGAGGAGGAGATCAGCCGGATGGTGGCCGAGAACCAAGATTACTCGGTGGCGGTGAAGAAGACGGACGATGAGGATGGTCGCCGCGAGTTGATTCGTAGAAACATCCGGGATATCGAGCGACTGATGCCGGTCGTCCAGGAGAAGCTGGCAGGCAACAGCTTGGGTGGCGATGCGCTTGCACGTGCCCAGCAGGCGCTCGATGCCGGCCGCAACGCCGTTCAGTCCTCGAGCGGCGCCATGCTCTCGAGCAGCGCCGAGGCGCTTGACCGTACCCTCTCCGTCTTCCGCGGCATCGCGGATCGCGTTTAACCTACACTCCTTTTTCGTCACCTCTGCAGGTTCCCGTGGCCCGTCTCGCCCCCACCGTCGCAGGCATGTTGCTTGAAGCCATCCGGTCTGCCGATCGGCGTGACTGGGCGCGCGCGCGCGACTACCTCCGCGCTTCGCTGGAGCTTGAGCCGATCGCAGACATCAGCCGCGCCCTGAAGCGGGTCGAGGTTGCGGCTCACCACCCCGACGCATCGTCGGTGAAGGTCGACCTCCGCCTCTATCTGGGGCAGGTCCTTGAACTGCCCGACCTGCCGTTCCTGGATGCATCGCCGGGAATGGAGGAGTTGAGCGACTCCGGCACCGACATCGACGAGCTATTTCCGCCCTCCGATGCTGCGCCCTTCGCGGTCTCCAACCCCTTCGCGGCCGAGGGGTTCGCCTCCGGAGCCGACTCGGCGACGCTGGTCCCCGGTGCGCTCGACGGCGACGACCTGCTCGCCACGCTGACTCCGACGCTTCCGCCGGGCGGAGGCGCAGCACAGATGGCAGCGCAGCTCGCCGCCATGCGCGAGGGTGGGGAGCCTCCGTCGAATTCCTCTCCTCGAGAGGCAGTAGCTGCCGCACCGGCGCCAGCTGTCTCTGCCTTTGATGCGGCCTTTGCCGATCTCGCTGCTGACCTCATGAACGAGCCCTTCGGGCTCGACGATCTGGTGCCCTATCCGCCGCCGGCCGGGATGCCGACGCTGCCTGTTCAGCCGCCGACGCCCGACCTGATTGCTGCGATTGCTGCGCTCCGGTCGGTCGACAGCCCCGTTCGGCTTCGCGAGTCTGAGGATGCGCCAACGCCGCAGCGCGGATTCGTCGCATCGCTTCCTGATGGCGACCCCGCGGCCGACACGATGCCTCCGATGGCGTTCGGCACGATTGGTCGCTTCGACAACGACGCCACGCTGCCGCCGATGGAGTTGCCCTCCAGCGTTTCGAGCGTTGCCGACGAGCAGATCGCGTCGCGCCGCTCGCTCGAGACGCCTGTGCGGGAGATTCCTGTGCTGGGCAGGCCGGAGGTGCCCGAATCGGCGCTGGCTGTCACGGTGCCGTCGGTACCTGTCGTGTTTGCCGGTCCGTCGGACGCCGAGCTGCTCATCGCGACGCCTACGCTGTTTGCTGCGCCGTCGGAGATCCGGAGCGCCTCGCTGGCGCCCAAAGAGATGTACTTCGTCTCGTTGATGGACGGTGCCACGATCGTTGAAGACCTGGTCGACATGAGCAATGTGCCGCGTCAGGAGGCCTTTGCGCTGCTGCGCCGGCTGCTGAGCGAGCGGATCATCCGCATCGTCTAGTGGTCGCGGCCGAACCGGCCTGTGAGTGCCTTGAAGGCGCGGGAGGACTGGTTGGCGCGCGGTGCGTCGGCTGATTCCCAACCGTCGTGCCGCCGCTGTGCGTAGGCGACGAGCCTGTCGACGTAGTCGGGGAAGTAGGGGCATAGGATGCCGTGCTTTCGGAGGAGTTCGCCTGAGCGCCGCGTGACGAAGAAGGCCTCTGTATCGAGTTCGTCGAGGTGGATGCGGGAGGCGTTGACGAGATCCTCTCCGTAGGGGAGGCGGCGCATGATGCCGGCGACGCGGTCGCCTCGGGTACGGCGCACGACCCGCTGCTCTGCGCATTCCGAGATGAGCCTGAAGGCGTCGTCGATGGCGATGGCGTTGGGGTCGGTGAGGTGGAGGGTGCGTCCGATGGCTGCGTCGTCGCCTGACAGGGCGGCGATGGCGTCGGCGACGAAGTCGATGGGGACCGCGTGGAAGGGGAAGCGGGCGGCGGAGCTGGCGGGCGGAGCGAGCCGTTCGGGGGCGTTGCTGAGGAGTTGGACGAGGAAGTAGGGCCCGTCGACGCGGGCGAGTTCGCCGGTCCGGGCGTGGCCTAGGATGAGGCCAGGCCGATAGACCGTGATGGGGAGGTCGTGCATGGCGCGGCGGACGTCGAGTTCGGCAGTGAACTTGGTGCGCTCAAAGGTGTTGCGGAAGGTCTGCCCCCGCTCGAGCTCCTCTTCGAGGACGATGCCGGAGCGCGAGCCAGCGACAAAGGCGGTGGAGTAGTGATGGATGCAGCGGAGTTTGGCGCAGCCCCGCGCGAAGAGGAGGAGCTGACGGGTGCCGTGGAGGTTGACATCCTCGAGGTGGAGTTTGTCGAAGCCGAGGTGGTAGACGCTGGCAAAGTGGAAGATGTCTGTGGTGCGGGAGACCTCTTCGAGGCGCTCATCGTCGGAGAGTCCGAGCGCGTGCGCGGTGACATCGCCGAGGATGAGCCGGCAGCGGGTACCGATGGGGCCCCAGGCGCGGAGCATGGTTTCGACAGCGTCGATGCCATCGCCTCGGACGATGAGTGTCGCAGTGGTGGCCGGCTCTGCTCCAAGGATGCGCTGCAGTACGAGCTCGGCGACGGCGTGAGGGAGGCCGGTGACGAGGAGGTGTCGGGGCCTGGCGTTGGCGTTCATCATGGCGAGGGCCGTTGTGGAGAGGGACATGTAAGGCCCCAGCTTTGGGCGAGGCGGCAGGTGCCGGCGCGGAGGTCGTCGAGGGAGCCGTCGTTGTGGAGGAGCCAGTTTGCGGCGGCGGCCTTATCGGCGAGTGGCATCTGTGCTGCGAGCCTTTGATCGACCTCATCCCGTGAGAGGCCGTCGCGTGTTGCGAGTCGGGCCCGCTGCAGGGCAGGGGAGCAGGTGACGACGAGGAGGCCATCGAAGCTGCGGTGGGTGCCGCCCTCGACGAGCAGCGCTGCGGAGTAGACGATGAGCGGGGCGCCGGCGGCGAAGGCTGCTGCGATGGCCTGCTGACTGGCTTCAGCGATGCGCGGATGGAGGATGGCGTTGAGTTGTGCGCGTGCCTCTGCATCTGCGAAGACGAGGGCGCCGAGCGCGGTGCGGTCGAGGGCGCCAGTGTCCAGCAAGAGCTGGGGGCCGAAGGCGGTGACGACTTCGCGGAGACCGTCGCTTCCGGGTGCGACGACGGCGCGGGCGAGTTGGTCAGCATCGATGACCGTTGCTCCGCAGTCGGTGAGAAACCGCTCGACGGCGCTCTTGCCGCAGGCGATGCCTCCCGTGAGTCCGATGAGGCGCGGCGGCGGTTTGGCTTGCGTGGTCGGGAGGCTCAATTGACACCCATTTGACGGCCGTGATAGCGAGCGCAGCAGCCCTAACACGGGCCCTGTTTCGCGCCAACTTTGCCCCCTTGCTCCCGCCGAAAGGGTCGGGCCAGGTCTCCGCTTGAACCCGCAGTCGTCGCCCACTCTCCATTCCACGGCGCTCACGGTCGCCGGTTGGCTGCTCGTCGCTGCGGCGGTGACTGCTGCGGTTGCTGCGGCGTCGGGTGGTTCAGCCGTGCCGTTCGCTCGCGTCCTTGCGCTGCTGGCCCTGGTGGTCTCGCTGGTACTGCTGGCGTCGTTGCTCTGGCTGCCGGTCGCCGGCTGGTCGCGACTCTCTGTGCGGCTGCCAATGTTGGCATCGCAGCCGCTGCCCTTTGGGCGCTCGGAGTTGCTGGCTGGCGGTGCATTGGCGCTCGACCAGCTGCGCAGCCCGCTGCGGCGTCGGCTCTTTGCGCTTGGCCTGGCGCTGGTGCTGCTGGGCGCGGGAGTAACAGTGCTCACATCGCTCTGGCCTCAGCCGCAGCCTGTGACGGTCGCGCTGCGGAGCGGCAGCCCCGTGGACCACGGCGAGACCAGCGACGGAGCTCGCCCGATTCTGGTGCAGCTGCCGTTTTCGCTGGCAGAGAGCGGGGCTGCGGATGCTGTAGCGCGGCAGATCTCGGTGACGGCGCGCGACATCAAGACAGGGACGAAGAGCACCTTGGAGGTGACCCCCACCTCTTCGCACTCTCTGCGAGGTGGGCTGCTCCGGTTGGCGGCCTGGTCGGGCTCTTCGGACATCGCCTCTGTAACCGTCTTGGTCGGTGCACCTGGTGCCAAGGCGGAGCGGCTGGTGCTGCCCTTCAGCAAGCCCATCGCATGGCAAGAGCAGACGCTCACGCTTCGGGAAGGGCGTAGCGACTTCTTCGGTGCAACGGGTCTTGCGGTTGCTGTCGAGGTTGCTTCGTCGGGGGCTCCAGCGCGGGTCATTTGGGTCTTTTCGGCAGAGAGCGGTGCGGCGATGGCGGGGCGTGCGCCCGCGGTTGGGCCACCGATGGTGGTGGAGTCAGCCTCCTACGACCCCGTGATTCTGCTCCGCTGGACACCTGACGCGAGCATCACCGCGCTGGTCTTGTGCTGGGCGGGAGCGGTGGTTGCTGCGCTTGGCTGGCTGCTGCTCTGGCTGCTGCCGCCCTTTGTGGTGGGACGAGATGGCGACTACCTCGTGGTCGGGGTTCGCGGCGGAAGTGGCGGCTCGCAGTTGGCCTTTGCGGCCTCCTCGATGCTCACTTCTGCGCAGGTCTCGGAGCTCGAAGGGCTGCTGGGCGACATGCAGGAGCGGACATGATGGCGGCTTCTTCGCTTCAGCCGTTGGCGCTGCTCGCGTTCTGTGTGGGCGCGGGTGCATTGCTCGGTCGCAGGTCGTCGTGGCGCATCGGTGGGCTGCTTGCGCTGTCAGCAGCGCTCGTGGCGCTGTTGCTGCAGTTTCTGCCGGGGCTGCCGGCGCAGGTTGTGCGGTCGGAGAGCTTTGCCTGGTTCGCCGTCGCGGCGGTCGCAATCGGCGCGATGATGCGCGCTGCTGCCGACGTGGGGTTGCCCGAGCGTGGGCGCTGGTTGGCCTGGCTGCCGCTGCTTGGGGCCCTGGTCGCGGGCTTTTCTTCGGTGGCGCCGGTGCTGCTGCAGCGGGGCGAAACCCTGCAGTTGGCGCTGGCTCAGGCGACGGTCGGAACGGAGCAGCAGATCCGCGACCTGCTGTTGCCGCTGGTGCAGCCCATGGCGCTCTGGGTTGGTTGGGGCTGGGTTGTGCTCGGTGCTGCGACCGCACTTGTTGCCGGACGAGCGACCTCGTTGCCACGATGGGTGGCTCCGCTGCTCTGGCTGGCTTTTGGTGCGGCGGTGGTTGTCACGCTGCCCCTCTCTGCTCCGACGCAGGTTTCTGCGGAGGCGCTTGCGCGTGCCGCGCTGAACCCGGGCGAGAAGGTCATCAGCCTGCTCCCGCTGCCGACAGGTCCGTTTGTCGTCGAGCCGAACTTCTTTGTGGCGCTGCTGTTGTTAACGCTCAGCGGCGCGGCTGCAGCGTTGCTGTCGCATGGTGACGGTCGCCGGGAGCCAGCCGGCGATGCGGCAGCAGGCGGACTGGTTGTCTCACTGGTGGCCTTTGCGGCACTCACGACCGCGCGGCTCTCTGTGGGGCTTGCGCTGCCAAGTATGGTAGGAATGAGCGGTCTGCTGTTGGTCGCCGCGCTCTGTTTCGGCGCCGCGCTCTTCGGGCAGCGCGGATCGGTGCGCACTGCATCGCGCCTGCTACTCGCGCTGCTGTTCCTCTTTCCTTGGCTCCTGTGGAGCTCGCTCGGAGCCCTGCCATGAGGCCCAAAGTCTGTACCTTCGTAAAGAGCGGTACCAAGCCCGACCACTTCCCGCCCGCCGACATGCCCGAGGTGGCCTTCGCGGGGCGGAGCAACGTGGGGAAGTCGAGCCTGCTGAACAGCGCGATGTACCGCAAAGACCTGGTGAAGGTGAGCCAGACGCCCGGTCGTACCCGCCTGCTGAGCTGGTTTGATGTCGACGCCCGTCTCCGGCTCTGCGACCTGCCGGGCTACGGCTATGCGAAGGTGGGCGGCGGCGAGCAGCTGGCCTGGCAGTCGATGATTGAGACCTACCTGCAGAAGCGGGAGGTGCTGCGCGCGCTGGCGATTCTGGTCGATGTGCGGCGGGGGTTCGAGGAGGAGGAGCTGCTGCTGCTTCGGACCTGCCACCAGTGGAAGCTGCAGCCCATCCTGATTGTCACCAAGTGCGACCAGCTCAAGTCGAACGCGCTCTTCAACCAGAAGGTAGCCATCGCCAAGCAGATGGGGGGCGACATCAAGCGTGACTTCATCTGGTACTCGTCCAAGGAGCACGACGGCCGCGACGAACTCTGGAAGCGGATCGCGGGCTTTACCGGGTTGTCGGATGCCGCCGTCGGTTGAGTTCCGAAGCGCTCGACCGGAGGAGATCGCCTCGGTCGTGATGCCGATTGAACGCGCCGGTCAGCCTCACCCCTGGAGCGAGGCGATGTTCCTGCAGGAGCTCGCGAACGACTTCTCGGAGCTAGAGTTACTCTGGGTAGACGGGCAGGCCGTTGGGTTTGTGGTCTACTGGCTGGTGGCCGACGAGGTGCACCTGCTCAACGTGGTTGTGGCAGAGGCGTCGCGGTCTCGGGGCTACGGTGCGCTGCTGGTGCGCAGGGTGATCGCGGTGGCCGAGGAGATGGGGTCGGAGCAGGTCTGCCTGGAGGTTCGGGTAGGCAACAGCGCTGCGATCCGGCTCTACGAGCGGCTCGGTTTTCGGGTCATGGGGCGCCGGCCGAAGTACTACGCCGACAATGGCGAAGACGCGCTGCTGATGGGACTGGTGGTGACGATGCCATAGCCTGCAGGGGCGTTGCGGCGGTGGGCTTTTCGCTTGATGCGGAGCGCAGGCGGGGGTAAGGCCAAGGCAACATCCATCGAGGTCATCATGCGTCTGTACAGCGGCCAGTTCAATCTCATTGCCAACGACATCATCAAGGCCCTGCTTGAGGCCGAGCTGCTGGAGCTCGACAATGGGAAGCGGCAGGAGGCCGAGCTCGATATCGTCGGCGTGCTCCGCGAGTATGTGCGGACCGACCGCGAGATTTCGACGAAGGCCCGCGACCTGACGCTCAACGATGGCAAGCAGGCCGAGATGCAGATGAAGCGTCGGCTGGCGAAGGAGAAGGGTTTCAAGCTGGGCGACGAGGGCATCGACTACCTGGTGTCGCAGATCATCGAGACCTTCATGCAGTCTGACCATGTGGAGGAGATTTTCGGCAGCGACCGCGACCTCCGCGCCCGCATCAACCCCATCATCAAGCGCTACACCGCGAGCCGCGATGACGAGGTAGACAAGGAGGTCCGGAGCAAGATCAAGAATCTGGAAGAGGGTTCGTCTGCTTGGAACATCGAGTATGAGCGGGCGATGGAGCGGGTGCAGCGCAACAAGGGTCTGACCTAGTTCCGAGGCTGCTTCAACGGCGCTTCCTGCTGGTTCGCACGAGCGGGCGCCAGTGGTTGTAGCGCTGCTCCGGCGTCGCATCGACGGCAGGCGCTGCCTTGCCGGTGAGCGTTGCGAGCTGTGCGCTCGCGGCAAAAGAGATGCCTTCGATGCGGCTCTTGCAGGCCTCCACGAGGGCCTTGCGGTCCCAGTCACCCTTCTTGTTCTTCACGCGGAGGTTGGCCTCCCGAAAGGCTGCGGCGACCCGGGTTGCGCGGTCTTCGTTCTGGTGGTCGCTCCACCATTGCTGCCAGTGGGCCACCAGCTGTTCGCGCTGGGCCGCGGAGGTGGCGTTGACGGGGTCGAGCGGGTGCGGACGTGCGGTGATGTGAGAGATGCGGCGTCCGGCTTCGCGTCGTACCTGCGGGTCGCTGTCGCCGAGCGAGGCGATGTAGCCGGGCATGAGGGCACCATCGACCGAACCCTTTTTGGCGCGCGCGATAGCGAGTCGAATCGGGGTCTGGTCTGCGAGTGGCGCACCCGGCTCGAGCAGCATCGCCTGGGTGGCCTGCGTCGCTACCTCTTCGGAGCTTGCGATGACGAGCCGGAAGGCCCGCGTGCGAACCATCGGGTCGGGGTCGGATGCCGCGAGGGCGATAAGGGGGGCCACGCCACGGTGGACGCCGAGCTCGTCGGCGAGGTCGAGAAGTTCGCTTCGGGCTGAGGCGTTGGCGTGCGGCACCATGGCGAGGAGCTGACCGGCGAGGCTCTCTGGCTGCAGGCGACGGAGAAAGCGGGCCGACTGAAGGGCGATGTCGGCGTCGGAACTGGCTGTGCCGCGCAGCAGTTCGAGGGCGCGGGCCGCCACCTCGCGGTCGAAGGAGGGGACGCCTTCGCGGCGGGGGCCGGTGTTGCGACAGCCCTCGAGCCGGTCGTCGAGTGTGCAGAAGATGCGCACATGAAAGTGGTCATCGTGGGGCGCCGAATCGCCCGGCTGGTGCATGATGGTAGCGGCCTTGTCGATGAGGGCCTGTGGCTCGCCGAGTTTGGTCGCATGCGCGAGCAGCATCCGTTCGAGCGGGGCGTAGACGAAGATCCACTGCACCTTGGCGGTTTCGGAGGTGAGAAGCGCCTTGACGGTCGCCCAGTTGCGCTCGGTGTCGAAGGTGGCGCCCGGAATCTCTGCAACGGCACCGCTGCGTCGGATGTGAACGAGACTCTCGAGCGGGAGGTCGGCCCCCTCTTTGTCGCGGAGGAAGAAGCCGATGTCGACATCGCGACCGGAGTTGTGGGAGCGGCTCCAGCTGATGTGGCCGCCGTCGAAGACGCTGAGGTTGCCGACCGCGAGGCGCGAGGCGGGGAAGGCCGTGGCTACCTGCTCGGCGGTTGTGAGCAGGAGTTCGACCAGTTCGTCGGTGCCGTAGTGGGTCGGACGGCCGAGGTGGGCGGGGAGGATGTAGTGGAACTCGCCGGCGTCGGGGACCATGGCGGGGTCGATGAGGCCGCCGCGCGAGGTGTTGCCGAGGGCGATGGAGCCAGCGGAGCGTCTGGCAGGGTCGACGATCTGGCGGAAGGTGAGCGGCGAGTCGACGGCTGGCCGCTCGTCGGGGGGCGGTGGCGCGTCGGTGCTCTCGTCGAGCTGCTCTTCATCGGCAAGGTCTGCATCGGGCGCTGGCTCGGCAGCGTGCGCGGGCGCAGCGAGGAGCCAGGCGACGAAGGCGATGCGAAGGTGAGAATGCATGGCCGGTTCTTACGGTGGCGGGCCGCAGCCCCGCAAGTTTCGGGGGAAGGCCTGCATCACGCTTTTTGTTTCCCATGCGCGGCGGGTCGTCCTAGAGGGTTTTGGATGCAACCGTCGCCAACCAGACCCCTGATGCGCGTGGAGAGCGCGGTGGTGCTCGCAGTAGCGGCCGCCGTGCTGTCGATGCTGCTGGCTTGGGTCGGTCGTCCTGTGGCGCTTGGCGGGCTCACGCTGGACGAACACCTCCGTGTGACCTCGCGCGATGGGCTTCCCGCGGATGCCGCGATCGCGATTGGCGACCGGCTCGAGGCGGTGGATGGCATCGCGGTCTCGTCGTTCTCGGAGCTGAGCGCGATCATTTCGATGGAGGTTCGTGCGTCGACGGTGCGTATCCGTGTGGCGCAGGCCGCGCGGGTGCGGGATTTTTCGGTCGCGCGCGGCGCGCTGGGCCAAGTTTCGCAGGAGATTTTCGCGCCCGGGGTGAAGGTGGTGCGTATTGGCGACAGACCGGCGCCTCCGGATGTCGATTTTTCGATGCTCGAGCGGATGGTGGGCGAGGCTGGCGACGAGGCCGTTGTGGTGACGGTTCAGCGCGCCGGTGAGAAGACGGAAGGGTCGCTGCCGCTGGTGCGGAGCCGGCCGACGCTGCTCTCTGTGCTCTGGGCGCTGACGGCTGCCATCGCCGGCACGACGCTGCTCCTCACGCTGCGGGAGCGGGCGCTGCGGCTCTGGCGGCGTCACCTCGCGATTCCGTGGCTATTTGCGGTAACGCTGGCGGGGACGTCGGCGCTTGCAGTGGCGGCCTCCGGTGGTGCGGCGCCTCGCTTGATGCTCTGGGCGGCGGCCTTGGGTCTGCTGCATCGTGCGCTGGGGCTATCGCTGGCCCGGACCGCGAGCGCGCGTTGGCGTGGCGGGAACGCGCCATGGATTGCTGGTTCGGTCGCGGTGGCCTCGCTGGGGCTGGCGGCCTTTACGACGGCCTCGTCGCTCGCGAGCGCAGGCGGCCTAGGCTGGCTGGCAAGCGCAGAGTCTGCCGCGGTTGCGATCTGCCTGTTGCTGGTTGCAGTGCGCGGTATGGATGCGATCGAGCGGAAGGGGCGGTCGGAGCGGCGCGACCGGCGTTGGGCGATGGCGGCCGTGGCGCTGCTCTTCGACCTCGTCGCGGTGGGGTTGATTCTGTTTCACCGTGAGGCGACCTCGAGCCTGCTTGGGACGGTCATGTTCGGTGCGACAGCCGCCGGCGCGCTTGCCGATGCGACCGTGCTGGCAGGGGAGGCAGGTGGCCGCGAGACGCTCCGGGCCTGGCTTAACCGTGTTCAGTCGGAGCTTCCGCCGGGCTACTCGGTTGCGGTGGCGGCCTTCCCCGCGAAGGTGGGGATTCTGGTCGACCTTGAGCCGCTGCCCGAGCCCGAACCTGTCTGGCGGGAGGCGCCGCAGGACGAACCGCTCGACGACGATGAGGCGTTTGAGGCTCCGCCCGAACCGCCGCCAGAGCCGGTCGCGCTCGATGTGATGCGGGAACTGCGGGTGGACCGTCTCGACCCTGCAACGAGCGAGACGCTGCTCCGGTTGCGCGAGCAGCTGAGCTTTGAGGCCATCTTCGACGAAGAGGAGGAGCCGGCGGTCGGCGGCGAGCTCGCAGCCATGCGGGTCATCGACGAGCGGATACCGCGGGCGGTGCCTCGGATGGTTGTCATCTTCCGCGACGGTCCCGCGCCCCCGCCCGAGGGGCTGATGGCGACGCTGGAGGCGGCCTTGCCGAGCCTGTCGAGCGGCGATTCCTACACGGAGCTCATCATGCTGGCGACGGGCCACCTGGCCTCGGCCATCAAGCCCAAGGCGCCGGAGCCGGAGCCTGTGAAGGCGATCCGGACCACGGCTGGCCGCGCAGGCGCGGAGTCGGGTGCTGCGATGCGGCACGATCGCATCCGCTCCGACGCTACAGCCGATCTGGAACGGTCGGACTTCTGGTCGGTTGAGGAGCGGACCGAACTGCTAGCTGCTGCAGCGGGAGATGCGGCTTGGCTCGTGCTGGGCGAGCCCGGCACCTGCAAAGGGCTGTTGGCGCGCGCGCTCCATCTGGCGTCGGAGCGCCGTGACGCTCCCTTCATCGAAGTGGACGTCTCGGCCTTCGACGACGCGACGCTGGCTTCGACGCTCTTTGGCGACGCCGGCACCGGGCGCGATGGTCTCTTGAAAGCGGCGCACGGCGGCACCGTCGCGCTCCGTTCTGTCAGCCATCTGCAGCCGCGGCTGCTCGAGGCGCTGTTGCGACGGCTCGAGCGGCTGCCGGTCCGTGTCATCCTGTGCGAGCATGCGCCCTGGTCGGGCGACCACGGCGGAACGGTCGTGCCCAACGCGATGCTCAAGTTTGTGGGTGAGCGGGTACTAGAACGGATCCCGCTGCGCGCCCGTCCCCGCGAGGTCGAGCGGCTGGTGGCCCGGACGCTTCAGCAGGCTGCAACCCGCTTTGCTCGGCCACCTCTGCGTGTCTCGGCAGACGGCATGAAGTATATCAAGGGGCTGCCACTGCGCGGGAATCATGCCGAGCTTGAGGCCGTTCTGCTCGGCGCCAGCTTCGCGGTCGAGGGAACGCTGCTCACGGTCGCAGCGCTCGCTCGCACGGCGGCAGTCGTAGAACCAACGCCCGACGCTGGCCCCCCATCTGTTTGACGCAATCCCATCGGGACCTAGGTAATCCGCCATGCTGAACACCGGCCGTATCGCGCTTGTCGCCCTCCTTTTCCTCTCGGCTGGCTGCGGTGCGAGCCAGTATGAACTCCCTCCGCTCCCGCCCGAGTCGACCTGGCAGCATGTTGAACTCAACCCTGTCGCGGTCGAGCGCAACGACACGGCCAACTTCCTGGCGGCGAAGCAGGCGACGCTCCAACTCTACACCGAACTGCAGGGAAAGGCGTGGAAGACGGCCGGCGACCGGCTCTCCTCGGAGACCCGGCTCCTGCTAGGCGAGGGCGATGGGACAACCGTCGCGGCAGTACTTGAGGCCGGCGAGACGCGTATTGCGCGGCGGACCTTCGGCTTCGACTCTGTCCGGCTGCTCCTGCTTCCGGGTGTGCAGCGGATCATGGATAGATCGGCTGACCTGGGCGACGGTGCGATTGCGGACGCGGATGCGCCGGTCGGCTCGGCACTCCGGACAGCCTATCTCGAAGAGCACGAGTCGGATGCGCGCAAGGAGCTCTTCCTTGTCGATGCGGCTGGCGGGATTCGAAAGATTGTCTGGATTCGCGAGGGCAGCGACTGGCACCTCCACATGCGCGACCTCCCGCTGCTCTGCGTGGAAGAGCGCGAGACAGCAGCTCCGTGAGAACATGAACAACCATTCCGATGAGACCATCCGTGAGCGGGCTGCGCTCGGTCAGGTTGCCTATGAGGCGCTGATTGAGCGTCCGCTCGTGGTGCGTCCTGAGCGCGGCGAACTCTACGTGGTGGAGCGGCGGAGCGACCCGCGCGCGGGCCGGCTACGGTCCATCGCGGTGAGCGCTGCGCTCATCGCAGGCACGCTGGTCTTCGTTTCGCTGCGTGCCGGAGGCTGGGAGAAGACCTGGGTGCTGCTCTCGTCGGCGCCGGTCTGGGCGCTCGCCTACTGGGCCTGGCGTCGGGCTGAGCAGTTTGCTCGCACCTGGCAGATGCCACTCGCCTGGCTGTCGCTCAACCATGGGTTCCTCCGGCTGCGCGAGAACCCGGAGCAGGTAGACCTGTCGGGCAGCACGCCCATCGAGCTCGACCGCATCTCGGAGGTCATCTACGCCACCCGCGCCATCGCGGTCCCAGGCGCGTCGGCCGGTGCCAAGGTGGATGGCGCAGGGGTCTTCGTGCGGCTGGAGAGCGGCGCCGTCTGGCCCATCATCCCCTCGACCTTCATGCGTGAGGAGGCCTTCTCCATCGCGATGGCGTTGGCGCGGCCGATGATGGTTGGGGTGAAGCAGGTCGGGACGGGCTGGAACGACGTCTAGTCGGACTGCTTTGACAGTCTAGGGAGGCAGGCGTAGCATCGGACAACGCAACGCATGCTCGAGGACGCCCGTGATTTTCAACAAGTCGTTCGGCAACTATCGTCTCGCCAAGAAGCTCGCCACGGGCGGTATGGCCGACCTCTTCCTTGCCGTCCGTCAGGGAGCGGGCGGGTTTGAACGTCTGGTGGTCATCAAGTCGCTGCTTCCCCATCTCCTGGAGCAGGAGGCGACGCGCGCGTTGTTTCTGCAGGAGGGGCGCATCGGCGGGCGCGTGGAGCACGCCAATGTTGTGCGGGTCCTCGATGCTGATGTTGCGGAGGGGCGCCCCTTCCTCGTGTTGGAGTATGTCGCCGGCGCCAACCTCGACGAGTTGGTAGCGCACGGCGGTGAGAGCGCGCTGAGCGCTGATGAGGCAGCCCGCTGCATCGCCGACGCCGCCCACGGCCTTGCTGCTGCTCACCGAGCAACCGATCGTGATGGGCATCCGCTCGCGGTCGTTCACCGCGACATCTCGCCCCACAACCTGCTGGTCGGCGTGGATGGAAGGACGCGGCTCTTCGACTTTGGCGTTGCGCAGACGGCAGCATCAGAGCCCGGCAGCACCAAGACGGCTGGAAAGACCGCCTACATGTCGCCCGAACAGTGCCGCGGCCACGAACTCGATGCGCGCTCCGACCTGTTCGCGCTCGGCGTCGTCTTTCACGAACTGCTGACGGGGCGTCGCCTCTTTGCGCGCGACAGCTACATGGCCAGCCTTCGCGCGATCACCGAGGAGGAGATTGCGCCGCCGTCGCAGGTTCGCGCAGGAGTGCCGGCGGAGCTAGATGCCCTCGTTATGCAGCTGCTCGAGCGGGAGCCGGAGGAGCGGATCGCCTCTGCGGCGCGGGTCGCCGAGGAGTTGGAGCTCTGGCTTGCCGGCCGCAGCACGGCGGCTTGGAACGCGCTTGGCGCCAAGGTGGCTGTGGGCTTTGCCGCCAGGTTGGAAGAAAATCGGGCCGTGGCGCTGAAGGTGCTAGCTGCTCCCGTTCAGACCGAGTCGACCGTCGACCTAGCGAACTTCCGTTACAGCGGCTCGGTTCCTTCGGTCACCGAGACGCCCGCGCAGGTTCCACCGGCCGCTCCGGCCGCGTTGGGTGTTGCCGTGGCTTCGCCGGCTGCAGGCGACGCAGCCTTGGCGGCAGCGAAGCGTCGGACGGGGGTTGCTGTTGCCGTTGCCCTGGTCTTCGCGGGACTCGCGCTGTTCGCTGTGACGCGGCAGAGGCCTGTCGCTCCCGCAGCGCCTGCGGCGATCGCAGTCTCCACCGCGCCGACCGCGGCCGCTTTGGCTGCCGTCACGCCGCCTGTCGCAGATGGAGAGGTTCGCGTTGTCTACCAGCCGGTCGATGCGACGCTTTTTGTCGACGGTGTTTTTGGCGGCGCAGCCTCCCCCGCCGACATCGCATCGCTCGCGCTCGGCAAGGAGCACAGCCTTCGGCTGGAGCGTGAAGGCTTCGAGACCATCTTCTTTCCCTTCACGCTCGACAGCGCCGAGGTGCTCGAGATTCAGCTCCAGCTCTCGCCGGCGGTACCGGTCGGCAAGGTTGATCTCGTCTCGGAACCGGCGGGTGCGGAGGTCTGGGTCGCCGGCAATCGGCTTGGGGTCACGCCGCTGCGGCAGGTTGAACTCGCAGCGAACAAGACCTTCGTGTTTGAGTTCCGCCGTGCGGGTGCACCGACAGTGAGGCGCGCCATCTTCGTCAGGTCCGGTGCCAATCCGCCGGTGGAGGTGAAGGCGGCCGTTGCCGCTGCCCCCAAGCCTGCGTCCGTTGCGCCTGCTGCGGTGGCTCCGGCCCGAAAGTCGCTTCCGAAGACGAAGGCCGCCGACGGAAAGTATCCACTTCTGACGGAGTAGATTGGGTAGCGGCCGGCGCACTTGCGCAGGGTGCCGTCGCGAAGGAGGGAGCGGAAGATGTATCGAGACCAGAGATGGGTTCTGAGCGTTGCGCTTGCACTTCTTTCCATCGCTGCCGGCTGCGTGTCGGCAAGTTCGGGATCGGGGAACAACACGGGTGATGCGGCCGGCAGTGGCGTAGCCGCCGACGCTGACGAGGACAGCGCAGCGATTGCGGACACCGGAGCGCCGGATGCTCCAGATACGGCCGCCGATGTCGCTCTCGACGTGGTGCCGGACGGCTCTGGTGCAGGCGGTGGTCTATCCGGCGAGCCCTGCGCCTCGAACGATGACTGTGCCTCCGACCTCTGCCTTGCCATCGCCGATGATGGGACGGGGGTTTGCACGGCGCCCTGCCTTTCGAGCCGCGATTGCGATGTGGATGAGGACTGCGTGGTCCTGCCGGGTACAGATGCGGAGCGGGTCTGCGTGAACACGACCCTCTGCATCGACTTTGATGGCGATGGCGGCGGCCGCGGTCCGGGCTGCCCCTTCGCAGACTGCGACGACAGCAACCCGCTGGTGAGCGCTGCGGCGACGGAGCAGTGCAACGGCCAGGACGATGACTGCGACACGCTGATTGACGAGGGCGTGCCGGAGGTGGGCGACCTCTGCGATACCGGTTTCTCGGGCCGATGCGCGTCGGGGCGCTATGCCTGCGCGGGGCTGCTTGTCTGCGAACTTGTGGTCGACCTCTCAGAGGAGCGTTGTGATGGTGAAGACAACGATTGCGATGGCGAAGTCGATGAGGGCGCAACCGACACGCTGACCTTCTACCGAGACGCCGACGGCGACGGATACGGGGATCCCGCGGCGCCTCTTGTGGGCTGTGCTCCGCCAGCGGGAGCCGTTGCGGTAGGTGGCGACTGCAACGATGCCGATGCAGCCGTCGCGCCGGGCGCAGCAGAGGTCGCGGGTGATGAGGTTGACCAGAACTGTGACGGTGGAGAACTGTGCCTGCTCGATGGCGATGGTGACGGTGTCTCGGCCCGTCCGGACTTGACCGTGGTCAGCGTGGACGCCGATTGCGCCGACGCTGGCGAGGCGCTCGCAGCGGGTCCGAGCTTCGACTGCAACGACGCCGATGCCTCCATCGGGCCAGCCTCGCCTGAGCTTGCAGGCAACAACGCCGACGAAGACTGCGATGGCGTATGGGCCTGCTACCGTGACCTCGATGGCGACGGCTACGGCACGGTCGTCTTCGACCTGCCGGGGGTGCCATGCGCGCTTGAGCCCACCGCCTCGCTCATCGGAGGCGGGTCCTACACTTTCGGCGTTGGTGGCGACGCGACCTTCGACTGCGACGACAGCCGCGCCGATATCAACCCCGGGGCGTCGGAGCAGATGGTGTCTCCGGCTGCCGACGAGAACTGCAACGGATTCTACGGCTGCTACTTCGATGCCGACGACGACAACTTTGCGGCGACGGGTGCGACGGCCACAGATACCTTCACCACCGGCTGCGCCGCATCGGCCCAGGCTGCGGTAGAGGTCGGAGACTGTGACGACGCCAACGGCAGTCGCAACCCTGCCGCCGTCGAGAGCTGCGACGGGACCGACAATGACTGCGACGGTTCGACAGATGAGGGGGTGACCACCGCCTTCTATCGAGACGCCGATGCCGACGGCTGGGGCAACAGCGGCGATGTGGTGACGGCCTGCAGCAACCCCGGCGGGCGGGTCACTGCGGCTGGCGACCCGAACGATGCGACGCAGTATGTGGCGCCCGACGCGCCCGAGATCTGCGACGGCTGGGACAACAACGGCAACGGCGCGACCGACGAAGCCGTCTGCCCCCCGGGCTGCTCCGGACGAGGGAATGGCTCCACCGTTCGCGGCTACATGTACTGCCAGGTTAACTCGAACCGCTCCTGGCAGCAGCATCGCGACCGCTGCCGCGCGCAGGCCAACATGGACCTCGTGACCATCGGCGACGGTACGGAGAACAACTGGATCTTCGACAACCGGCCCTGGGACTTCGGCAAGGCCTGGATTGGCGCCGACCGTTCAAGCGGAAACTGGCTCTTCGTTGCCTATGGGCGCCCGTTGACGGGCTACGACAACTGGGGTTCGAGTGAGCCGAGTGGCGACGGCACCTGCGCCATGCTCTACGGCAACACCACCAACCCGAACCGTTCCTGGAACGACGCGGGCTGCGGCACGAACCTCAACGAGGGCATCTGCGAGTGGCGGTACGAGAACATCGGCCCGCGCTGACGCATCAGCTCATTCGCAGGGAGCGTCCAGGCCAACCGGCGCGACAACCTTGGCCGAGCCGTCGCGGAGGAAGGTCTCGAAGAAGCAGCCATACTGGTGCTTCACCCGCGCGTCGTGCTGGAAGATGTTGTGGGGGTCGTGGATGCCGTCGCCGGGATACTGCACAACCACGCCGGTGCGCCCGTCGCCACCTGCGGTCGGCCGGTTCCGGCTGATGGGGTAGGGCAGCAGCCCGTTGAGACCCTTGTGGGCGAGCGCCGTCTGCATCGTCGGCCAGACGGTGTCGCCCGCCTGCTGGTTCTCCATCGAGAGGGCCACCGCGTCGAAGATCGGTGTAGGGAAGTAGTAGTCGCCCTCGCCGACGGGCTCGTAGATGTGGCGGGCGGGGTGGCCGGGGAGCGGTCGTGCGGCGAGCCGGTTGGCGCCGATGATGGGCTCCGACGGCTCCCAGGCGGTCTGCACGAGGCCGAGCGCAGGGTGGGTGTAGACGAGCGGGCCGGAGCCGAGGATGGCTTTGAGAGTGCTCGCGGCGCCGGGGATGAGCTGGGTCTGGAGGATGAAGTAGGTCCAGAAGCCGCCGGCGCCGGTGGGGACGACCGCCTTGATGCGGGGTTCGACGGGGGCGATGAGGTTGACATACATGCCGCCCATGCTGTGGCCCATGGCGAGGACAGGGTCCGGGGAGAAGCGGTAGGCGGTCTCGCCGGCGGGGAGCGAGAGCCCCGGGCAGGCGGCGACGGCGGCGGGGTCGATCCGGAGGTCGAGCAGGGCGTCGAGGAAGAGGCGCTGCTCGAGGATTCCCTGACGGAAGGTGTCGCGGAAGGCCCGCAGGTTTGCGAAGTTGAGGTAGGCGATGTCGGAGGCGCCTGGGATGCGTTCGGGGTTCGCGGGCAGTGCGGAGGAGGCGGTGCCGATGCCGCGGTGGGCGAGGACCCATGCTGGGCCCTGCGCGGTTGTGCCGTCGGTCCCGCGGTCGACCACCTGGGTGGAGATGCCGCCGGAGCCGTGGAAGAAGAGCGAGAGCGGGTAGCCGCCAGCGGGCATCGCGGCGGACGGCAGATTGACCACGAAGGGGATGCGCGGGCGGCGCTGCTCGACGAGGTTGCCGGCGGCATCGCGGACGAAGAGGCCACCCGTGTTGTAGGGCGGCGCCCCCTCCTGAAACTCAGGGACCTCCATTGTGCCTTGCAGCTCGCAGAAGCCCTCGTGGATGGCGCCGTCGTCGGGGTCGACCGCGAGGTTGGAGAGGTCGAGGTCGAAGCGGGTGCGGACCTCCTCGGAGAGTTCGAACATCTCCAGCGTGGTGTCGCCTGTGGTGAAGACGGTTGCGGCAACTACAGATGCCGCATCGTAGCCGCCTGCAGTCAGCACCGGCCAGAGCGGTGCGTAGTTTGCGGCAAGGGCCTCGGCATCGATGCCGGCGACGGTGGGTCGTTCGCCGCGGGCCAATGCGCCTAGCAGGTTTGAGGGTTGGAGCGGGCCGCCCTCCGCGGTGCCAAAGGTGTTGAAGACGACGAAGGCGTAGGTGGTGCCGGGCGCCAGGACGAATCCGGGCACGGGTGCGAGGGCGAGGAGGTTTTCGGGGACGTAGATGTCCTTCGCCAGCGCCTGCGCGACGATGGGTACTGGGCGGCCGATGGCGCCTGGCTCGCCGCCCAGCGCGACGAGGATGGCGCGCGACGGGTCGATGGTCGCGAGGGTCCGTGCGCCATCTTCCGCGGCGACGGGGCCGGAGAAGCGGAACCAGGCGGTCGGGGTGACGGGGTAGCCGCGCTCCTGCTCTGCCGCCTCGATGATGCCGCGGATGAGCGGCAGGTTCCGAGGGTTGGGCATGGTGGCGAGGCTGAGCCGGCCGTCGGGCTTGAGGCGGAGGTCGGAGGGGTAGGGGAAGTCGAACCAGCGGTCGGAGGGCATGCCCTCGCCGAGCGCGGCGGTATCGAGCAGCGCTCGGGTTCCGGGCGGGTCGGTATGGCCGGAGCCGTCAGCTGAGCCGTCCGCGGAGGTGTCTGCAGCGGAGCTGTCGGTGGAGGTGTCGGCGGCGGAGCCGTCCGTAGAGGTGTCGGCGGCTCTGGAGCCGCCTTGGTCGTTGGAGCAGGCTGCGATGGCGAGAAGGAGAATCGGGAGCATCCATCGAGCCATGCGGCACCTCTGCGGGTTTGGTTGTGGTAGGACGGACTAGGCGCCGAGCGCTGCGCTGACCTGGGCAGCGAAGCCTGCGACGGCGGGCGCGAGGCCTGCCTCGACCTTGCCGCCGGCCTGCGCGAGCGTGGGGCGACCGCCGCCCTTGCCTTCGATGTGGGTCGCTGCGCCGTTGACCAGGTTGCCGGCCTTGAGGCCGCGCGAAACGGCCGCATCGGTTGCCACGACCGCCAGGGCCGGCTTGCCGTCGACCATCGCAGCCACGAGGGCCACGCCGGCACGGTCGGCCATGCGGTCACGAACGAAGTCGGCGAGTGCCATCAGCGTGTCGCGAGAGACGGCGCCCACATGGGCGCTCGCCACTAGCACGCCGGCGGTGTCGGTAGCGCCGGCGACCATCTGATCTGCCAGCGTCTTGGCCTGCGCCCGCTGGAACTGCTCGAGCTGCTTCTCGAGCTCCGACTGCTCGGCAAGCAGCTTCTGCAGCCGCTCGGTGAGGACAGCCTCGGGCACCCGAAGCGTCTCGGAGAGCCGCTCCACGAGGGCGCGGTCTTCGTTGGCGAGCTCAAAGGCGCGGGCGTTGGTCGCCGCCTCGATGCGACGCACGCCGGCAGCAACGCCGCCTTCC